>DATHTL010000240.1:0-33297 GCA_035463255.1 Anaerolineales bacterium
ACCGTCGTCTGGCTGCGCTTTTCCATGGGGGTGATCATCTTAGGCGCAGCTGTTGTCTTAAGCAAACAGTTCTCGCTTCCTCAAGGCCGTGAGTGGGCATACTTCGCCCTTCTTGGTTTTTTGGGCATAACGTTTCATCAATGGCTACAGTCCACCGGGCTGCTTACGGCTCAAGCTACAACCACTGCCTGGATTATCACGAGCACGCCGATATTTATCGCCTTACTGGGTTTTTTCGTTCTGCGAGAACGCCTGGCCTGGTACCAGACCGCTGGCATTCTCCTGGCTTCTTTTGGCGTTCTACTTATTGTCACAAAAGGCAACTTATCCGCCCTGACAACGGGCCGGTTTGGTACTCTGGGGGATTTCTTAGTGATGATCAGCGCGGTGAACTGGGCTGTCTTTTCGACGTTGTCGCGACCGGGTCTCAAAAAGCATCCGGCAACCCTCATGATGTTTTATGTCATGGGTTTTGGCTGGCTGTTCAGCTCCATATTATTCTTTACTGGTTCTGGAATGGAGCAGATTTCATCCGTCCCTCTAGATGGGTGGATCGCCATTGGATTTCTAGGCATCTTCTGTTCAGGCATGGCCTATATCTTTTGGTACGATGCCTTAAAAGTTCTCCCGGTTGCGCAGACTGGGTCCTTTCTTTATCTGGAGCCGATCGTTACCGTAATCGTTGCTGCGCTCCTGATTCGAGAGGTGATCTTGCTGGCGACCCTCATCGGCGGAGTAACGATCCTGATCGGCGTATGGCTGGTAAATCGGCCTGGCCAGGTAATCCCAATTACCGAAGAAATTGCTTCATCCTAGATCACAACCCTGACGATACGTAATTCTGGTAAGTGCCACCAAAGTAGCGTTGCAGGATATCTCGCCCATCACGGTGGTCTGGCTGAGGTTTTTGATGGGCGTGGTCATTCTGGGGCTTGTAGTGGTGCTGCGCAAGCAGTTCATGTTGCCAGATAAAAGAGAATGGGGGTATTTTGCACTGCTCGGTTTCCTGGGGATCACCTTCCATCAATGGCTGCAGTCTAATGCCCTGCAAACATCCGAGGCTGGCACCACCGCGTGGATCGTTTCAACCACACCAGTCTTTATGGCGCTGCTCGGCTGGTTCCTTTTGCGAGAGCGCCTGGAGTGGACGAAAAACGTGGGCATCCTGCTTGCCTTCCTCGGCGTGCTGGTTGTTGTGTCGAAGGGAGATTTTGCTTCCATCTCGGTCGGGCGATTCGGCGCACCGGGGGACGTATTGATTTTGATCAGCGCGGTCAATTGGGCTGTGTTCTCGGCGTTTTCCAGGCGCGGGTTGAAGTCACATCCGGCCAGCCTGATGATGTTCTACATTATGTTGGTCGGCTGGGTGTTCACCTCCGTACTGTTTCTAACAACTCGAGGCATGGCAGAAGTCCCCACACTGACTCTTAATGGGTGGATCGCCGTTGGCTTTCTCGGAATTTTTTGCTCGGGCCTGGCCTATATTGCCTGGTACGATGCCCTCAAGGCTTTAACGACCGCGCAAACCGGCGTGTTCCTTTATATCGAACCACTGGTTGCCGTGGTGGTAGCACTTTTTATTCTGGGGGAAGCGATCACACCTGCGTCCCTATTCGGAGGCGCGGTCATTCTGTTTGGTGTGTGGCTGGTGAATCGGAACTAACGTAAACCAAGGAATGCTGCAGGAAGCAGAAGAGTAGTTCTCGGCTGTGCCCGGATCGGATGTTTGTCCCCGAAATTCATGCCAGTTCTCATAGAACTTGCAAGCAAGTGGGAGTATAATAGAGTCACTATATTCCCACGAAACGGAGGAAAGTATCATGGCAAGAGTAGCATTTGAAAATGTCGTCAAGCGTTATGGCGACGTGGTTGCTGTCAACAACCTGAATATCGATGTTGCTGACAAAGAATTCCTGGTCCTCGTCGGTCCTTCCGGTTGCGGTAAGACAACCGCTCTGCGCTGTCTCGCCGGGCTGGAGGAAATTTCAGATGGCGTGATCAGAATTGGCGACCGTGTGGTGAACGATGTGGCCCCAAAGGACCGTGACATTGCCATGGTCTTTCAGTCCTACGCTCTCTATCCCCACCTCTCTGTGTATGACAATATGGCATTCGGCTTGAAACTGCGCAAGGTACCGAAGGATGAGATCAGGCGCCGTGTGAAAGAGGCGGCGGACATCCTCGGCATTCAGGATCTGTTGGAACGCAAGCCCCGCCAGCTTTCCGGCGGTCAGCGCCAGCGTGTGGCGGTGGGACGCGCCATCGTTCGCGAGCCGAAGGTCTTCCTGTTCGACGAACCGCTCTCAAACCTGGATGCGAAACTGCGCGTGGCAATGCGCGCCGAGATCAGCAAATTGCATCAACGTCTGGCAACCACATTCATCTATGTCACCCACGATCAGACGGAAGCTATGACGATGGCAACCCGCATCGCGGTCATCAATAAAGGCGTTTTGCAGCAGCTCGATTCGCCACAAATGCTGTACGATCACCCGGCGAACCTCTTTGTGGCTGGGTTCATTGGCACCCCTGCCATGAACTTC
This sequence comes from Anaerolineales bacterium, assembly GCA_035463255.1. Lineage (GTDB taxonomy): Bacteria > Chloroflexota > Anaerolineae > Anaerolineales > Villigracilaceae > Defluviilinea. The sequence continues at coordinate 2,544 of DATHTL010000240.1, forward strand.
TTCCCCGGAAAACTGCGCAAGGATAATGGCAAATTGGTTGTGGATACCGGCGATTTTGCCGTACCGATCCCGGCCAAGAAAGCCAAGCCCTACGAGAACCATGTAGGTAAAGATGTTATCTTTGGCATCCGCCCCGAGAATATTCATGATGTCGAATTCGTCCCCTCGAATATTGATTCAGAAAATGTTGCTGTCAAAGTAGACCTGACCGAGTTGATGGGTAACGAGATCTTCCTCTATTTGGTCAGTGGGAAGAATACCTTCGTAGCGCGGGTCGATCCTCGCTCGCAGTTGCGCGTCGGCCAACAGGCCCAAATCGCATTCGATATGGATAACTTCCATATCTTCGATGCCACTACCGAAGAAGCGATCCGATAACTACAAACTAAGAATCGATTACAGGCATGACAATAAGTCATGCCTGTAATTTTTTAAATCGAAAAACTTTAAGAATTGATTTTGTTAAAACTCTTGATAATATTCTGCTTTATTGCTATCATCAGAGTGCCGGTTAATTCAAACACCATCTCAGAGGTGCGCTCTGTCCGCGTTCTACTGGCTTCCCGTCAATCAAAATGTTAGGAGTTTTAACAAACACGCCGCAGTGGACCTGATCCGCTTTGCGGATCGAGGCATTTCCAGAGCAGATCTGGCAGATCGAATGGGATTGACACGGGCGGCGGTAACGGTCATCATCAATGATCTCATTTCTAATGGAATCATCTTGAACACAGAGAGTCGCTCCACGGCAAGCGGGCGTCCTCCGGTTGTGTTAGAGATCAACCCGGAGCAGGGAATTGTAGCTGCGGTCGATATGGGAGCCATGCATCTGAGTGTAGCGCTCGGAGATTTCTCGGCACGTATCCTGGAAGAGACAGAGGTCCCTTTCCGGATCGACAGAGGCCCCGAAGAATGTCTTCGGCAAGCAGATCATATCCTGAGAGAATTGTTGCAGAAGCGGGGATGCGCACTCACTGACCTGGCCGGCGTTGGGGTTGGCGTGCCGGGTCCTGTCATTGCAGAGAAAGGCATGGTCATGGCGCCGCCAATTATGCCGGGTTGGGACCGCTATCCTATCCGTGCTGCACTCGAGGAAAAATGGGGCACCACGGTCACCCTGAACAATGATGCCGAATTGGGTGCGCTGGGCGAATGGGCATATGGCGCCGGACGTGGCGAACGAAATCTTGCATTTATCAAAGTGGGGAGTGGTATAGGCGCGGGCTTGATCATCAACCAACAAATTTATGGCGGCACCACGGGTTCTGCTGGCGAGATCGGACACCTCACCGTGGATGAGAACGGTCCGCTTTGCGCGTGTGGAAACCATGGTTGCCTAGAAGCCTTTGCAGGCGGGCATGCTATCGCGTCACAGGCGCGGAAATTGGTGGCTTCTGGCAAACGCACTTTGCTCTCGGAAAAAAGCCCGGAGTCACTCACCGCCCGGGATGTGGCCGAAGCGGCGCGCCGGGGCGATTTCGCCGCCCAGGAGATCATCAAGAGATCTGGCACATTTATTGGCATCGCGATTGCCGGTCTGATCAACTTGATCAACCCGAGCACGGTGATCATAGGAGGCGGCGTGGCTCAGGTGGGCGACCTGCTCACAGGTCCCATCCGACAGGCTGTTCGTGAGAGATCGTTGCGGGCTTCGGAACATAGTGTCCGCATTACCACTGCGATGTTGGGCAGACGATCTTCGCTGCTGGGTGCCCTAGTGCAGGCGATCAATGTCGCAATTCATGACATGATCGAGCACAAAGGCCAGTTTGTGAAGAACGTTAACTCTTTAGAGATCGGACAAATGACGGAATCAAACATCCCATGAATGGAGGTGATTGCCTGTAACAAAGTAAAACTATATAATTAGGCTAGCCCAGATCGAGAGAACCAAATCCCTATATTATCCTATTCAGGAGAAGAGAAAAATGAAAAGCAAATTATCAATGCTCTTCGGTTTGTTGATCATCGCCAGCATGGTGCTTGCCGCCTGCGGTGGTGGTGCTCCTGCAACCGAAGCCCCACCTGCTGTGGAAGAACCGGCAGCCACTGACGCGCCGGCCACAGAAGCGCCTGCCGCAACAGAGGACTCTGCTACGGAGGCCCCCGCCGCTGAAACTACAACCGTGACGCTCTGGCATTCTTATCACCCGGATGAGAATGAAGAGAAGGCCTTCAACCAGATCGTAGAAGCTTATGAAGCTCAAAATCCGAATGTAACCATAGATGTTCTCTACGTTCCGTTCGATCAGCTGGAAAACAAATGGTCCACCGAAGTGGCTGCTGGCGGCGGTCCAGATATGTTCACCATGCCCAATGACAATCTCGGCAACTGGATTCGTGGTGGACTGGTCGCACCAGTTGATGAGTATCTCGCCGATCATCTCGATGGTTTCTCCGACCTCGCTATTCAGGGCGTGACATATGAAGACCAGATGTACGCCGTGCCTGGAATCGCCAAGGCTGTTGGCCTGTTCTATAACAAGAGCCTCGTTGAGACACCACCCACAACCACCGATGAACTTCTTGCACAAGTTGAAGAGGGCAAAGTGCTCGTGATGCGCCCGTATGCCTATTTCAACTATGGGCTTATGACCGGTTCGTTCGGCGGTGCTTTGCTCGATGAATCCGGCAAGTGTGTGGCCGATCAGGGTGGTTTTGCCGATGCGTTTGCTTATATGCAAGAGCTCAAAGATGCCGGAGCAATTTTTGAGCCGGATGAAGGCAAAGCCAACAGCATGTTTAGCGATGGAACTGCTGCTTTCATCGTTACCGGGCCCTGGATGCTCGGAACCTTTAAAGAGGCCTTGGGTGATGACCTTGGTGTGGTGCCTCTACCTGCCGGACCCGGTGGCGAAGCTACACCACTGACCGGTATTGACGGCTGGTATCTCAACCCGAACAGCACTAATCAGCAAGCCGCTATCGATTTCGCCCTCTACGCTTTCGGCCCTGAAGGTGCGACAATCTACGCAGATGTTGCTGGTGCTCCGATGGGACGCACAGATATTGAGATCAGCGATCCGATGATCGCGGGCTTTGCGGATATTGCCAATGCTGGCTTCCCTCGCCCCCAGAGTACGGAGTTCGGTAGCTGGTGGGGTGCCTTTGATGATGCAACTACCAAAGTTCTCGAAGGTCAGTCAGAGCCGGAAGCAGCTGTTACAGAAGCCTGCGCCGCGATGAACACAGCAAATAATAAGTAAAAGCATCACCCTTAGAATTAAGAGGGAGCATCGCCTACGATGCTCCCTCTTGCTCCATCAAGAACAAAATCTCTGGAGAGGAGATACCACTATGGCTGAAAAAACTATGGGCGTCTTCGATATGGCGAGTGGCAGGTCGGCTATCAAAAAAGCCACACCGTTTCTATATCTGCTGCCCGCCTTTATCATTATGGGCGTGATTACCTTCTATCCAATGGGATACCAGGTATGGATGTCCCTGACAGACTATGGCATCCAAAATATTCGCGTGGATGCTCCTCTACCCAATTTCGTGGGGCTTAAGAACTATATCAATATCCTCACCACAAATCTTGGTCTCTCCAGTTTCAACTTCTGGCGCACCCTGGGCTTCAATTTGTGGTGGACGTTCTCCAATGTCATCATCCATGTTGCCCTTGGAATTGTCATCGCCGTGGCTCTTAATACGGAAGGGCTATGGTTCAAGCGCTTCTACCGCGTAATATATATTCTCCCCATCATCATTCCGCAGATTATCATTGCAAATATCTTCCGTAACTTCTTTGATCCCGATTATGGCGCCCTAACTCAAGGGATGCAAATGGTTGGCGCCCTTTTTCGGCTTCCTCCAGAGATGTTCCAGATACGCTGGATTGACCAGCTTGAGTATCCTTTCCCCCCTATTCCGTTAACCCTCTCCTATTTCGCTCTGCTCATCACTAATGTCTGGCTGGGATGGCCATTTATGACCATTGTTGCCACCGGCGCCCTGCAGAGCATCCCGAAGGAGTTATTCGAGGCCGCCGATATCGATGGCGCAACAGGCTGGCAAAAATTCTGGAACATCACGTTACCCTTAATCCGGCCGGCCATGGTCCCTGCAGCGGTCTACGGCATCGTTGTTACCTTTAATCTTTTTACGCTCATCTTTTTCCTCTCCTCAGGGGGGCCATTGCGCCAGACGGAGATACTTCTGACAGTGGCATTCCGGCTCGTCAACGAACAGCGTGCATACGGAGTCGCGGCTGCTTTCTCAATTTACGTATTTCTCATTCTGCTTGGTCTCACCTTATTGACTAACTATATTACAAAAGCCACGGAGCGTTACGATGCATAACCAGGACCCCACTCTCACACAGAAAATTAGTGAACGGGTGGCACAAAAGCAAGCCAAAGCCACGGCGGAAGAACAAGATTGGAATTTCCTACAAAAGTTCACCAGACGCCTGACAAGAAAAACCGGCGCAGGGCGCAGCCTAAGCCTCCTCCAGCAGCTAGTCTTACAACTTTTTCTTGGCTTTATCGCATTTACTGTCCTTTACCCGATACTGTGGATCTTCAGTCTATCTTTGAGCCCCACAGATGATATACGACCGAAAGAGCTGGTTCTTATTCCAGAAGGCGCGACACTCGAGTCTTATCGTGAGGTCATTGAGCAACCAACCCCGAACCCGGCCTCCTTCTCTCAATTATTTTATAACAGTTTCAGGCTATCCTTCTTTACGGCCCTCGCCTCGGTTCTTATAGGTGTTTTCGCAGCATACGCGTTTTCGCGTCTCCGCTTCGCAGGGCGACAGGTATTGATGATCGCTGTGCTTACGGTGCTGATGCTTCCAGCTATTGCTACCCTACCCGCTCTTTTTGTGCTGCTCAATAAAGTGGTCTTCGGCGCAGGTGAGAATTTGTTCAACTTGCGAAACTCTCTCTGGGGGGTTGGCGTTGCCGTTCTCTCAGGTTTGCTCCCGTTCGCAATTTGGAATCTCAAGGGTTATTTGGATACTATCCCTAAGGAGCTCGAAGAAGCCGCTCTCATTGATGGCTGCACACCCAATCAGGCTTTCTTCCTCGTTACACTTCCGCTGGCACTGCCTGCGCTTGCGGTCACAGGCTTCTTAGGCTTCATGAGCACCTGGTCTGAATTCGCCATTTCGTGGCAGTTCCTCACCAAGCCAGAAGATTTCACCTTAACCATGGCGCTGTACGGCATGGTCGGCCAATTCTCTGGATTAACACCCTGGTCAAAGTTCGCTGCATTTGCAATTCTCGTCGCTCTCCCGGTCTCGCTAATCTATCTCTACCTTCAAAAATATATTGTCGGCGGGCTGGCTCTTGGCGGAGTCAAAGGATAAAACAAGGTTGGGCGGTTGAGAGACCGCCCTTCTTTTTGATATACGATGAAACGCTCAGTATTCATCTTTTTGCTTTTTGTTCTACTATCAGCCTGCGCTCCTCGATCCCAGCCGACACCTGCCCCCGTTCAAATAGCTACACCCACCCCTGTGCCAGAGTCTCAGCCATGGTGGCAGGAGGCAGTCTTTTACGAGATCTTTGTCCGTAGCTTTTATGATTCCGATGGGGACGGGATTGGCGATTTTAACGGCATCACACAGAAGCTGAATTACCTGGAAGATCTGGGGATTACAGGGATCTGGCTCATGCCGATTCATCCCTCCCCTTCCTATCACGGATATGATGTAGTTAACTATTACGATGTGAACCCCGAATACGGGACCATAGACGATTTCAAGCATCTTCTCGAAGAAGCACACAGCCGCGACATCCGTATCATAATGGACCTGGTTCTCAATCACACGTCGCGCGAGCATGCTTTTTTTGCAGAAGCAAACAGTGACCCCGGTTCTTCCTACCGGGACTGGTACATCTGGTCTGATTCAGACCAGGGCGATTATTGGCACGAAGGAAACCAGGGTTTTTATTATGGTTTTTTCTGGGATGGTATGCCTGATCTAAACTATCGGAATCGAGACGTCACCACAGAAATGTTCAATGTGATGCGCTTCTGGTTGGAAGATATGGGAATAGATGGTTTCCGCATAGACGCCGCCAAACATCTCATTGAAGAAGATGGTAAAGTGGAAAATACCCCGGGCACTCATGAGTGGTATAAGGAGTTTTTTGAATATTACAAATCCATCAGCCCCAACGCTTATACAGTCGGTGAGGCATTTGGGGCCGGGGGATTTATTGCGAAGACCTATGAGAGGCAGTTCGACCACATCTTTAACTTTGAACTCGCCGGCGGGTTTGTTTCCAGCGCACGAACAGGGACTAACACCCCCGTCAACTCTGCCATTAAATTTGCATTGAAAGATAAGCCCGATTTCAGCTTTGCAACCTTTCTAACCAATCATGACCAGGATCGCGTGATGAGTGTGCTGGATGGGGATGTTGAAAAAGCAAAGATTGCTGCCTTCCTTTTACTCACATCCGAAGGAACTCCGTTTATTTATTACGGGGAAGAAATCGGTATGCAGGGCCGAAAACCCGATGAGAATATCCGTTTGCCTATGCAATGGAACTCAGAGGCAAATGCAGGCTTTACAACAGGCACGCCATGGCGTGATCTGAATGAGGACCATCTGCAGGTTACTGTCGCCGCGCAGGAAGATTCCTCCGATTCACTACTCAATCATTATCGTGAATTGATCAATTTGCGAGCAGACCATTCTGCCATGCAAATCGGAAAAACATTCCTGGTTGATACAGGAAACTCGGCAGTATATGCGATCCTGCGCGCAGATGAAAACGAGAGTCTGCTTGTGTTAGCCAATTTGGGTGGCGAAGCCATCTCTGACTATTCATTGACTCTTAGGGAAACAGCCTCCATGGACGGGACCTACGAGGCGGAGGTGCTGTTCGGAAGCGGAGAGCCATCCGCCCTAGAGGTCACGCAAGGTGGCTTCCAAAACTATCAGCCTATTCCGGAATTAGGCCCCTATTCAACGTTCGTCCTCCGATATTCTCCATAATCTGATATAGCACACATCCTAACAAATACGTAGGGATTTCATTACCATTACCAATCACACGATTGAAATACAGTAGAATTAACATAGTAGGACAAGGCGAACTTGTCCTACTATATTCTTATGCTGAGGTTTTTTGATGACCACTCCCGACTGGGTACAGGACGCAATTTTTTACCAGATTTTCCCGGATCGTTTTGCAAAGAGCACGCGTAACCATTCTGCCAATCTTCCCTTCGAGCCCTGGGACTCACCACCCACCGTTCACGGTTTTAAGGGGGGTGATCTGTATGGAATTGCCGAAAAATTGGATTACCTGAAAGACCTGGGGGTCACCGCTCTTTATCTGAACCCGATCTTTTCATCTGCTTCGAACCACCGCTACCACGCCTACGATTATTACAGCATCGATCCGCTGTTGGGCGGCGAAGAAGCCTTCAATGAGCTGATGGAGAAAGCCCATTGGAATGGCATCCGCATCATTCTCGATGGTGTCTTTAACCATGCTTCGCGCGGCTTCTGGCAGTTCCACCACGTGCTCGAGTGCGGCGACGGCTCTCCCTATAAGGACTGGTTCTACTTTGACCCGGACCGCCTCAAAGGAAAGAAACACTGGGGCGCCTATCCCTCCGCAAACGAAGTGAGGGCACTGCAGCATGAGGACAGCATGACGGCTATTGGTTATCGCGGCTGGTGGAATCTTCCCGCGCTGCCAAAATTCAACACCAACACGCCGGCTGTGCGTGAGTTCCTGTTTGGCGTTGCTGAATACTGGACGAAGCGCGGCATCGACGGCTGGCGGTTGGACGTTCCAACAGAAATTGATGACGATTCGTTCTGGCAGGAGTTCCGCAACCGTGTACGCGCGATTAACCCCCAGGCTTACATCGTGGGCGAGATCTGGCACGAGTCGCAGCGCTGGCTGCAGGGCGATCAATTCGACGCCATCATGAACTACGATATCACCAAGCCGATCCTGGGCTTCTTCCCCGGCAAACATCTCAACCTGCGCGTTTTGCACCAGCAATCGAATTATCACGGCATTCAACACGTCATCGATGCCCATGAGTTTGCAAACCGGATCGATCACAACCTTCGACTCTACCGGCCCGATATCACCTCATCGCAAATGAATTTGCTCGATAGTCACGACACGCCTCGCTTCCTCTCCTGCGCGAGCGGAGACAAGGACTCCCTCAAGTTGGCCCTGCTGTTCATGTTCGCGTATCCCGGCGCGCCGTGTGTCTATTACGGCGACGAAGTCGGCCTGGACGGCGAGCATGATCCTGGCTGTCGCAAATCCTTCCCCTGGGATGAAAGCAAATGGGATCGGGGCTTGCACGCTTATGTCAAAGAGGTGATCGCCTTACGAAAACAAAATCCCGCGTTACGTCGCGGCGATTTCAAACGGTTGTGGTCGGTCAATGGGACCTATGTGTTCTCGCGTTCGCTAGATGGGACTACATTCGTGGTCGCCCTGAACGTTTCCGATTCGCCACAGCAGGCAACGGTCACCTATGAAGGTGACGGCAACCTCGCTGTCGTATTTGGCGAGGCATCTGATTTTTCAGTCAGTGATGGACGTCTGACCTTCCAGATTCCTGCCAGGTGCGGCGCAGTGCTAAAGTAAATCAAACTACGGGACGAGGAACTCCTCGTCCCGTAACTTTTTAAGTCAGAACCAAAATCAGCCAGACGGGTTTATCCTATTGAAAGGCAAAGGAGCATTTCTCATGGCAACCAACGACAAACAGGAAACCCTGGACCGCCTTCTGGAGGAATTGAAAAGCAACGAAGCAGCGCGTTGTCTAAAAGCGCTTGAGGAGCTTAATACCCTCCACTTTAGCAGTCCGGCGATCGTAAAAGAACTTGAGAAATTGGCAATTCATCATTCCAATGATAAGGTTCGAAGCCACGCAATCCATTCCCTGGGTACTTCTGTTCATCAATATGTGCGCCGCCAGACGAACAAACTGAACCAGACAGATCGGCTCTTTCTTCTGAAACAAATCGATGGGTGGGAAGCAGACGGGTTACTCCCATCCAATCTTGCAGATGTAATTGCCGGGCGCTATGACTTCGACATCCTTCCACCGGTCACAGCATCCAAATCCGCCGCACCTGTTGAACAGCAGCCTCCACCACCGAGTATGACTCCTGAGCTTGTTGTACCTACTGGACCGCGTCTCTCACTCACGCAAACATTATTGAGCGAAGCCAGCATCAAGATCTATTTATATTTAGGCGCGTTCTTTGTTATCTCGTCGGCGCTCATTCTGGCGGCGCTGGTCGAGGCGGCGCGCTTGCCCATTTTGGCGGCGGCAACCCTGGCATTCGGAGGGACGGCGCTCGTCCTGCGCAAGCGATTGCCGCAGCCGAGCTTCGCCCTCTTTATCGTCTTCTCCTTCCTACTGCCTATCGACGCAAACGTGCTCGAAGAAACAATAGGATTAACTGAACCATCGTTAAGCATTTACTGGACTATCATCTTTTTGATGATGGCGTTCATCTGGGGGGTGAGCGTCTGGTTTTATGAATCGCGATTTTTCAGCGCGGTCGCCTTCGTCGCGTTGAGCCTGACGTTCTATCGCGCCGGTGAGATCCTGGATACTGAGGCTGAACTACAGATTCTTCTCGGCATGCTTGCCTCCCTGGCGGGGCTGGGTGGCACATTCGTGCTGAAAAAGTGGAAGGATAATAATTTCTCTCTGCTTGTTTTTGGACTGGCACAGATCCAGGTTCTCGGATTGTTACTCTTATCTTTCGGGCTCGTGATCTTTCACGCATTCGAGGCAGGCATTGCAAGCGGATGGTGGCTGGTGGTGGTCTTGACCTGGTTGACGGCCGCTTCGTTCTACGCCCTGAGCGATATGCTCAACCGCTTCATTCTCTTCCCGTGGATGGCTGTCGCGTCACTCCTCCCCATCCCTTGGTTTTTGCTGAAAACATTCGACCCGGGAGAGCCAATTTATGCTTTCGGGTTTTGGATCTGGGGTGCTATCCTGGCACTGGTAAGTGAAGCGGCATTGCGCCTCGCGGGCGAAAGACTTAAACGGTATCACTGGGCGCTGCTGACAGGCTCAGTTGCTCTGTTCTTTACAGCTTTCCTGATTGCGTTCCTCTGGGATGAGCCTGCACTGACCCTCATCGTCTTAACATTGATCGCAGTGATCTATGGCATTTTGCATCTAGTCCGGCCGCGCTGGTATGCGTGGAGCGGCGCATTGTTCAGCGCGTTGCTCGCCTATTTCGCTTTCTTTGCTTTGCCAGCTATTGAGAGACTCGAAGTCCCGTTGATCTATCAATTTCTCGTCGTGAGTATCCTGCTCGTCGTCCCGGAGTTGTTTACGAGATTACCTCTCTCGCTGCATTCACAGACGCGCGCCCCGGCTATTGCCCTGGGAGTTGTGGTCTCTATGCTTGGCATCACGGTCGCACTTGCTGATCTTGAGAATACGGGTCGCGGCGCGCTCGTGTTAGTCGCGTATGCAGTACTGCTGACTCTGCATGCCTTTCATGGCGAACGTGCCTGGCTGGGATATTTTGCCGCGGCCTGTGAATCACTTGCACTTGTGTACGCCCTGGATCATTTCCATCTCGACCTCTGGTTGCCTGCATTGACGCTGCTCGCTGCGCTCTATTATGCGGCCGGCTTTTTCTTCCGCCGTGATGAAGAGATGAAAGCCTGGGGCAATGTCTTCATCGACAGCGGTCTGGTACTGGGAGCACTACTTTCTCTTACCTCTCTCGTCCTTTCAAAGGAAACGAGCGGCTGGTACATCCTTCTGATCGCGCTGTTCTTCGCCGTAGAAACCATTGCACGTCCGCTGGCATGGCTGGAGCTTGCCGTGGAGGCACTGCTTTCAATTTCTCTCTATCAAATTCTGGACGATTTCGACACAAACCGCATCAGCCACTTTCTGTTTGGGGCAAGCCTGATCTGGTTGGGCGGTGATCTTATCTTCCATCATCTTCTTCAGACGAAAAGAGTATTCAGATCGATTATCCTTACTGCCGGATATATACTGGTTGGTTTGAGCACGTTTACGCTACTGGGAGATTCCAACCCGAGTACACCCACGGTTTACTTCTTTCTCTACGCTGCTTTTTTTGTGCTCTATGCTATGCTGTATCGCGAGCCGCGCTTCGGTTATCTTGCAGCGGCTTTTCTGGCCCTGGCAGTGATCAAAATCTCCGAGCTCTTGGACTTTGAAGAGTGGATCTTCCCCTTAATTGCACTGGCTGTCACGTATTATGCAGCCGGCTACTGGCTCCGGTGGGCCCAAAAGGCATCAGGTTGGGATGAAACGCTGCGTTACAGCGGGCTCGCGCTGGGCGTTCTGACGTCGTTGGCGGCGCTCTTCCAGGGTGGGCTCGACGCATCCATTCCGATTGCCATCGCAGCTACTCTTTTCGCGGTGGAAGCCTTCGCATTGCGCAGTGTCTGGTGGGCGTTGCCGGCGGACTTGCTTTACCTGCTGTCCTATTTCGTGATCCTGCTCGAACTGAACGTGGACGAGCCTCAGTTTTATTCCATTGGAGCGGCGTTATTGGGGATGCTGATGCACTTTCTGCTCACGCGCGCAGGCAGTAAAACCGGTGCCTTCATTGCCGGAATGTTGTCGCAACTCGTGTTGCTGGGCACAACCTATATTCAAATTGTCTCCACAGAAAAACTGATGTTTTTTTTCGTGCTATTCGTTCAATCCATGCTGGTGCTTGTCTACGGGTTAATCCAGAGATCGCGCAGCCTGGTCATTACGCCGATTGCGTTTGCGGTGGTGGGCGTGATGACGATTGTGTACAGCGCGCTGAAAGGACTCGGTCCGGTCATCCTCATCGGTTCCACCGGAGTTGTCTTGCTCATAGCCGGGATCATCGCGGTCCTGATAAGAGAGCGGATCACGAAGCTTGGTGAGCAGCTAAGTGATTGGAAGCCCTAAGGAATTTTGTCCGCTAATCTTCGCGAATTGACACGAATGTGTTAGACCATTCGTGAGAATTAGCGTAAATTCACGTAGAACTGTTTTGAGCCCAACGATTAGCTCGGGCAAGTAGGCTTTCTTATCCCCAAACGGCTGCGACGAGCTGAGGCAATAGCTCCCCTGATTTTCCGTGCAGGGCGAAGTCGGCTTTCGGGGTGAGCGGCGTGGGTTCGGCGTTGATCTCAACGACGACCGCGCCGCGATTGTGCGCGGCAAATGCCAGCGAGGCGGCCGGTTGAACCACTCCCGATGTACCGATGGAAAAGAAAACGTGACAGGCACGCGCCGCTTCCACGGCTGCCTCCAGTTGATTGCGCGGCAGCGATTCCCCGAACCAGACCACATCTGGGCGCAGCAATCCGCCACACTTCTTGCACCCCGGCACTGATTCAGTGTCATCATCCCATATCTCGGTGAAGGTATAGCACTCCGCACAACGGACGCGTTGAATGTTACCATGCAGCTCGAGCACGTTCTGATTGCCGGCCATGCGATGCAGGCCGTCCACGTTCTGGGTGATGAGGGTGAATTGAGGCACGCGCTTCTCGATTTCGGCCAGCGCGTAATGGCCGGGGTTAGGCCTGACACCTTTGACCGCCTCCCGTCGCCATGCGTACCAGTCCCAGACCAGCTTGGGATCGCGGCGAAAAGCTTCGGGGGAAGCCAGGTCTTCGGGCTTGTACTGCGCCCAGAGTCCCGTTTGGGCGTCGCGGAAGGTACGGAGCCCGCTCTCCTGGGAGACCCCCGCGCCGGTGAGAGCAACCAGTCTCGGGTTCCGGCGCAGAAGCGAAATCAGATCAGCGGGGAACTCTATTGAACCGGCTGGCATCGCACCAGGGTAATATTCCGATCATAGATTGGCGTCCGGCCCGTTTCCTGCAGATTCTCATCCAGAGCCACAAGCTGGTATTCGAGCCACGCCTCTCTAAAGTAATAATAACGTCGGAGGTTCCATGTTCGAATATTGTAGTTGTAGGAGCCGTTTTCTTCCTCGACCATCAAAGCGCCAGCATTCCATTTGGTCACATTCAAAGTGTTCTTTTTCTCGCGCAAACGAGTAAACAAAAGCACCTTATCCGTATTCACTGTATCTTCTACAAAAGCAGAAAACTTGACATTACGCGGTGAGCAGGGACCTTCATTCCAATACATCGTATTACTGGAAACCAGTATGGAAAGAAAGCCCGTGCTTTGCGGCGTAAAGTAGCCACCGGGCTCAACCGGCGGCAGCCCGGGCGTTGCGAGACTCAGGGTCACAGCAGGCTGGGTGGGGAAGAGAGTGGCCGTATTCGTAGGTGTGAACAATTCCGCGCCGATCGAGGTGACTGTAGGAGTAAACGTGAGTGGCGTGCTTGTAGACGTGGCAAAAAGATTCTGTGTGGGAACGGGTGTGCTGCTCGAGGTCGGCGTAGGGGAATCCACAACCGGCGGTGACGTTGGCGTTGCGAGCAGCTGCGGGATGTTGAGATCCGGCAGGCTGGCGCAGCCGCCCAGGAACATTGCCAGAACGAGGAGTTGAATGAGTTTTTTCATCATAAGTCCTTTGTGTTGTTCAAAGACAACCATCCTCAGGGATTGACGACCCGGCAATGCCGCAACGAGACCTCGGTTCGGGAAACCACGGAGCGGCCCAGTACCTTCTCCGTGGCGGTGGAAGCGACGAGCTGATACTGGAACCAGGCATCCTCGTAGAATCGATAACGGTCGATCTGGCTGAGGTCAAGATCATAAAAATAAGTGCCCTGATCGTTATCGCTCATGATGGCGCCGCCGCCCCAATCCGTGTGCCGCCCGCTGTATTTATCCTGCAGCTTGTACCAGAGCGTCACATAGCGCAGCCTGCGCACCGGCATCACCTGGGCCGTAAAGCGGATCGAGCGTGCCCCTTCGCAGGTGCTGCCCCAGACAATTACATCGGTGGACCGCTGGACTGCCAGGAATATATTCGGCGAAGGCGTGAAAAGATTTGCACCGATCGGTTCCAGTGTGATGGTGGAGCGCATCGTCGGGGTGAAGGTGGGCAGCGGCGTATTGGTTACGAGAGGCGTTTCTGTGTAAGGGGTCGTAGTTGGAGGCAGTGTGTTGAGCACGAACAGGTCTGGCGTGTGAGTGGGGTCAAGAGAATACGGCGTTACCGTTGGCTGTGGCGTGCTCACCTGCGTGGGCGTTTGCAGAAAAGGGATGGAAACAGGCAACCCACTACACCCGGAGAGGAGAGCGATCATCAAAAGAATAAGGACAAACCGTTTCATAGTACCTCTTCGATGGGAAGTGACGGCCACTTCTACTGTTATGGTTCCCATTGGGGCTGCCAATCTGGCTCGGGGTTATTCGTCACCTGTTGCACGCTCGATCCATCTGGCCGCATGATAAATATATCAGCCTGATCATTATTCCGCAACGAATTGAAGGCGATCCACTGACCATCGGGGGAGAAGGAGGACGCCGCATTGTTGCCTCCATTCGTGAGCTGGGCAGCCGTCTGCGCGTCGACGTTGATGAGGAAGATGTTCTTATCGCCCGGCGCCCCCGCGTAGATCAGCAGAGATTTGCCATCAGGCGACCAGTCGAGGCTGCCGCCGATGCCAGGCAATCCGCGCGTCAGCTGGCGGACATCGGTGCCATTGGCATTCATCACAAAGACCTCATATGCTTCAGGCTGGTCCACCGCCATGGCAAAGGCGATCCGTTCGCCCGTTGGCGACCAGTCTGCGGCAACGATCGTATTGGGAGCCGCGTACAGCAGGTCGCCATTCTCGCCGGTTGTGTCAATCGTCCATAGAGAGGTCGGTCCCTCGGCGGCGCGGTTGGCAAAAAGGATCCTTGAACCGTCTGGCGAGAAACTGGGTGAGATCACGTTCCCAATGTTTTCTGTCAGCCGGATCAGGCGGGTGCCCTCGAACATGAACAGGAAAAGATCGAATACGCCGCCATTTTGATTGGAAGCGTAAACGACAGATCCCCCCAGAGGAGAGTACACGGGATAATAACTGTGCGCCTCGAGCTCAGTCAGCTGCTGGTAACCCGTCCCGTCGGCGTTGATCATGCAGAGCTGGTTGTAATCGCCCCGCGTACAGGTGAATACGAGGCGCCCGATATGTTCTTTCGTTGGCTTGGGAAGCGGCGTGAAAGTTGGCAACGCTGTGGGCAATGTTCTATCAGGCGCATTGATGTTTGAAATATTGATCGGGTTGGATGGGACCAGGATACATAACGCAATGGCAAGGACTACAAAAATCAATCCAATCGGCAGACCTGTGTTCCTGGCGGCGCGCGATGGATTGCGACGGGAAAAAATACGTCGTCTATGCATAGGTGTTACCGCTTTCTGCGGCACTCGGGCTTAATTGTACATCGGATTGACGAATATCATCCCCCGCGGAAACATCCCTCGAACCGGTCGGCCCGAGGGATGTCCAGGTTCATTTTTCGGCCACCGCCGCGGATTCTTCCACCGCTTCCGTCAGTGCCTGCACCAGCTCGCGGCAGAAATCTGGAATATCGGCCACCACGCGTCCCCAGATCAGATTACCTTCTCGAAAGGCGGGCTCGTCCACCCACATCCCACCCGCGTTGACGATATCGTCCCTGATCCCGACGGACCCGGTGGCGCGGCGGCCCTTCATGATCCCCGCCGAGACAGGTATCCAGCCGCCATGGCAAATGATCCCAATCGGCCTTCCCTTCGAATCCATATCCCGGACCAAGTCCTTGACTACAGAGTGACGGCGCAGCTTATCGGGAGCCCATCCCCCCGGGAGGATCAGGGCAAAAAGTTCGTCCGCGTTCAGTGATTCGATGGTGGTGTCAGGCTCGATCTCCAGACCGTTCTTGCCGTGGATCGGTTTGAGCTCGAGGGCAGCGGTGAGCACCTCCGCACCTTCCTCCTGCAGGCGCATCATCGGGACATAATATTCCAGGTCTTCTACACCTTCTGCAACCAGGGTCGCAATTTTCTTTCCTTGTAAGCGCATGAGATTATCCTTTCTTTGCAAACAAAATAAGCTGCTCAAAGGATACACTAACAGACCATCCCGAGGCAAGAGGAAAAAGTCGACAGGAACCGCACGACCACACGGGCAGCAACCGTTCAAAAATCAGGCATTAAAGAACAAAGGCAGCATGCGCTGCCTTTGTTTGCTTCCACAGTAAGGATATGCCTATGGCATATAACCGTCAGAAAGTGTTTCCATGAACGCCACGAGAGCGGCTTCATCGTTAACCCGCAAACCAAGATTCCCCAGTTCGTCGAAGTTAACCGTCTCAGCAACCTCAGGCACGGGCCAGTTCATCTCGGCCACATCCCGGGTGTTATAGAAATGGACGATCTCTTCCAGGGTCATGAAATACCCGTTGTGTGCGTAGGGAGCTGACAACCCGATATTGCGAACGGTCATCACCTTGAACTTACCGTACTCGGCCGGGTCTCCCAAAACACCACCCAGGCCCAGATCCACCGGGTTGTTGACCAACAACATATGCTCACTCTTCGGTACGCCAAGATTGTCGTATGTGAAGTCGGTAAAGACTGGCGGGACCCAGCCAGCGGGCGCCCAGGCAGGCGTTTGGACAGGCAAATCATAGTCAGCAACCGCGGTCCATTGAGTCAGGTGGCAAGCCGAGCACATTGCGCCTTCGCCCTTTTGCAGGATGCCATCATTGTCGTTCTCGCCCACGAAAAGCTGGAAGCCGTGCCACTCTTTCGGAGAGAAGTACTGCTTGCCGGCCTTGGCAGCGATCTTTCCAACGCCAGTGGAGCAGTCATTCATTTCTCCCCCGTTTGCCAGGCAGGCCGCGAGATAGGCATCGTACTTGGAGCTGAACTGCGCAAACAGTTGCGTACGCTCAAAAGCGGCAATAGATAAACCGACTTGCTCGTATGCCTTCTTTACATTGTTCAGGCTTCTCTTACCCCAGACCTTCTCAAATAGATCCGCATACTCTGAAGCTTTAATGTCATTGATCACCTGTTCCTGGGATGTATTCGCCATTTCCACCGGATTCATGAAGGGTCCAACCGCCTGGTCCGCCAGGGGATCACCAAGATACGCGCCGGTCGCACGACCATCCCAGAATTGACCACCAATCCACAAACCTTCTTCCTTATCGAAGTACAGGGTCGGGCTATACATGGCATAAGCCGAAATTGGGGAATTCCGGCCTCCGAACAGACTGGGGATCACACCTTCAGATACCGGCATCGCATCATCCGCCTCATCGAAGCCCAGGGCGGGATCGTGGCAGCTGGCACAGGATTGCCCCGAGGGCTCCGACAGGTTTTCATCGAAATACAGGAATTCACCCAGCTTCTCAAGATCGGAAAGTGGCTGCATTGCAGGGTTGGGGGAAGCCATCACTGAAACAGGGATCAGCGCCAGTAACAAAATGATCCCGGTGACAAACAAGGTTCTTGATCGCATTGCATATCTCCTCTCAAAACAATTCGATCTATGTTCTGGACTAACCGTTTGTAAACGTACGAGAGATGGCAGTTACACCTCCTTTCAGGTTCCCCCTGATGCTTGAACCCATTTTGGTCAATGCCCCAGGCTCCATATTCGAGCCTGGAGAAAGACTATTTGCGCTTATTTCATAATATTCACAAAACATGCCCGACAATACTGTGTTTTGTTACTCTCCTTGGGTGACTTTTTGCTCAAACCCATACGCGGGCCCTGAGAGGGCCGGGGACGGAGTAAAATAATTTCATGCCCGCCATCGAAGTTACCAACCTGCATAAAACCTTCCAGACCAAACGCAAAGCCGCGGGGATGAGCGGCTCCATGCGGTCGCTCATCAAGCCGGAATATAGTTCCGTCGATGCTGTGCGCAGCCTCACCTTCCAGATGGAAGCGGGTGAGCTACTGGGCTTCATTGGCCCGAACGGGGCCGGGAAATCGACCACGATCAAGATGCTCACAGGCATCCTGCATCCAACCAGCGGGGAAGCGAAAGTATTGGGTTACGTTCCCTGGAAAGAGCGACAGACTCTCGCCTATCATGTGGGGACCGTCTTCGGTCAGCGCCCGCAGCTCTGGTACCACCTCCCCGCCATCGACACGTTCACCCTCTTTGGAAAGATCTATGAGATGGAGGATCGCCACACGAGCATGCGCATTAGCCAAATTGCCGAGGCCTTCGAGATCCAGGACCTGTTGGAGACTCCCGTGCGTAAACTTTCCCTCGGGCAGCGGATGAGGTGTGAAGTGGCTGCCTCTCTCCTCCACCGCCCGAAGCTGATCCTGCTCGACGAGCCATCCATTGGCCTGGACGTGGTCGCCAAACAGCACATCCGGGACGCGATCCGCGAGATGGCGCGGCTCGAAAACGTGGGCGTACTGTTGACCTCGCACGACGCCGGAGACCTAGAAGCGTTGTGCAAACGCGTCATCATCGTCAACCATGGACAGATCGTGTATGAAGATAAAGTGTCGAATCTGAAGCGAAAATTCCTCACATCGAAACTTGTCGAGGTGCGCTACGCCGAGGAAGTGCCGAAGACCTTCCGAGTGGATGGCACCGAGATGATCAAGATCGGTCAATATGGTGTAAAGCTACGATTCGATACCCACAGCACACCTGTGGAAAAAGTACTTTCTAATCTCACTGCCGCGGGTAGCGTGGTAGACATTACCATTTCCGACCCGCCGTTGGAAGAAGTCATCGCGAAGATCTATCAAACCCAAGACTTGCGCTGAGTCGATAAGAATAAGTAGGGCGGGTTCGCAGAGCGACCCGCCAAGGCCGCATATTGTCAGGCTGCCCCGCTAACGCGGGAACTTCTACAAGCCTGACCTACTCACTACTCATCTCGCGCTGAGCGGAATGCCAAGTGGAAGTCGAGGCATGTAGACGAAGCGCAGATCAGCAGCAAACCCGCGCTTCGTCTTCGCTCCTCAAAGATCATTCGTTGCTCTGCTCCCCGGAAAAACGTCGGGACTTCGCAGCGCGAGATGTTTTCACTATACGCAATTTTCCCAAATATTAGAAACTCCATGTCAATAAGGTGAGGCCGGTGGGAGAGGGTTTATAATTTGCATCCGTCCCGAGGCTATCCCGCGGGACACCCCCCAAAACATTGTATCCACCCTACAAATTCATACCCTTTTAGAGAGAGCATACTATGTTACCTTATCCTACCGCCCCTAAACGTCCCTATGAGATTACCCAGCACGGGTATACGCGCATCGATAACTATTATTGGATGCGCGACCGCACCGATCCGGAGGTACTCAAGTACCTACACGCAGAAAACGACTATCTTGAAGAGATTATGGGGCATACAAAGTCTCTGCAAGAGGCCTTATACACCGAGATGAAGGAACGGATCAAGGAAACCGACTCCACGGTCCCCGAGAAACAAAGGGGATTTTTCTATTATTCCCGTACAGAGGAGGGCAAACAATACCCGATCTATTGCCGGAAAAAAGGCTCACTGGATGCGCCCGAGGAGATATTGCTCGATCAAAATATCCTGGCAGAAGGAAAGTCCTTTTGCAGCATCGGCGCGCTGACAATCAGCCCGGATGGGGACAAACTGGCTTATTCTCTCGATATCGAGGGCGGCGAAATATATACAATCTATATCAAAGATCTGGTGTCTGGGACACTTTATCCCGAGTTTATTGTGAACACCTACAGCAGCGTATACTTCCACACCGGCGTGGAATGGGCCAACGACAGCGAGACCTTTTACTACGTTATCCTAGACGAGGCGGAGCGGCCATACAAATTGCTGCGTCACAGGCTTGGCACCGACCCGCAGCAGGACACGCTTGTCCTCCATGAAGAAGATGATGCCTACTTCTTATTCATTCACAAATCCCGCGATAATAAATATATTTTCAGCAACCACCACAGCACGCGCGCAACCGAAATGTGCTTCCTCTCAGCCGATGAACCGGAGGCAGAGCTAAAAGTATTGTCACCCCGCAAGGATGGGATCGAATATCTGGCAGCGCACCATGAGGGGTATTTTTATATCGTCACCAATGATCAGGCCGAGAATTTCAAACTGGTAAAGACCAGCGTCCAGTCTCCCGAGATCGAGCACTGGGTGGAAGTCATCCCCCACCGCGAGGATGTGCTGATCGATTACATCGACACCTTCAAGGATTACCTGGTGCTGTATGAGCGCAGGAACGGGCTGCGACAGATCCGCATCAGCACCTTTGGCACAATGAGCAATGTGCGCTATATCGAGTTTCCCGAGCCGGCCTACAGCGTGGAACTGGAGTCCAATCCGGATTTCGAAACGCATATTCTGCGCTTCACGTATTCCTCGCCGATCACCCCCCACTCCGTCATTGACTATCACATGAACACCGGCCAGTGGGAGCTGGTCAAGCAGGATATCCCGGATGGATATGACCGCTCGCACTACACCACCGAGCGCATCCATGCCAGCGCGCCCGATGGCAAGCAGATTCCTCTGACGATCGCATACAAGAAAGATTTGAAGAAGGATGGCAGCAACCCGACGCTGCTGTACGGCTACGGCTCCTACGGCTCGGTGATCGACGCCGATTTTAACTCCAGCCGCCTTAGCCTGCTGGACCGCGGCTTTGTGTTCGCCATTGGTCACATCCGCGGCGGCTCCGACCTGGGACGCGGCTGGTATGAGAGCGGCAAGATGCTGAACAAGAAAAACTCGTTCACCGACTTCATCGCCTGCGCCGAGCACCTGATCAAGGAAGGCTTCACGTCCAACAAGAAGCTGGCCATCCTGGGCGGCTCGGCCGGCGGACTGCTCGTCAGCGCCTGTCTGACAATGCGCCCGGATCTCTTCCAGGCGGTCATCAATAAAGTTGCCTTCGTCGATGTTGTGACGACCATGAGCGACCCGACCATTCCGCTGACGGCTCTCGAATGGGATGAATGGGGCAACCCGCAAGTGCGCGAGCATTTTGAATATATGCTTTCCTACTCGCCGTATGATAACGTTCGCCCCACGGCGTATCCCCATATTCTCATTACCACCGGGCTGAATGATCCGCGCGTTGCTTACTGGGAGCCCGCCAAGTTCGCGGCAAAGCTCCGCGAGATGAAGACGGACAACAATCTGCTCCTGCTGCACACAAATTACCAGGCAGGCCACGCAGGCGCATCGGGACGCTACGACAACCTGAGAGAAGTTGCCATCGATTTTGCTTTCCTGATCGACCGCTTGTGCACATGCGAAAACCCTCTTGAAATCGATAGCATGACGGGTATATAATTTCGATACCATTTATTGCTTTCAAAAGAATGAGGAGAGGTGACATGGACCGTTATATAGTTGAATCCCCACACGATGCGGGTGACTGTGATGCTATCATCAAAGAAATCCATGCGGCGGGCTATCTACATCATTTTGAGTGGGGCTGCCATGACGGCGCGCACTGTGGCTGGGCGATCATCGAGACCGACAACCGGGAACATGCCAGGCAGATCGTCCCCTGGCGGATTCGAAACAAGGCACGCATCGTAAAGCTGGAAACCTTTGGGACAGCCGATAAGACGCACACAAAGAAACGAGAGCAAGAGACTTAATAGGAAAGCGGCGCACGATGTGCGCCGCTTTTTGATTCACGAGAAAACTTCCTATGCAGGCTCAGCAACCGGCTGCGCTGCCTTCGCCACCACTTCTTCCAGCATCTTCGTGGTCAATGATTTCGGACGCTCGATCGGCTGTCCCAGCGCACGCGCCCAGACGTAGTTGGCGGTGACGCCGAGGGCGCGACCCACACCAAACAGAACCGTGTAGAAATCGAACTCGCGAACGCCATAGTAATGCTGCAGCGTGCCACTGATGGCGTCTACGTTCGGCGCGGGGTTCTTGGCTTTGCCCTGTTCCTTGAGCACCTGGGGCACCACGTCAAAGACGAGCTCGGCGAGGCGGACCAGTTCATCGTCCGGGAAGCGCTTCTTGGCAAATTCGAGCTGCGCCATATAGCGCGGATCGGGCACGCGCAGCACGGCATGTCCGTACCCGGGGATCACATGTCCACTGTTGAGCGTGTCCCAGGCGAACTTATAGAGTTCGTCGCGGGTGGGCACGCCGCCAAACTTGTTCTTAACCTCGATCAGCCAGGCGAGACATTCCTGGTTGGCAAGTCCATGCAGAGGGCCAGCCAGCCCGTTCAGCGCGGCAGAGAAGGAGAGATAGGGATCGGAAAGCGCAGAGCCCACCAGGTGCATTGTGTGAGCAGAGACATTCCCCGACTCGTGGTCGCTGTGCAGGATGAAGTACAGGCGGGCAAGATCGGCATACCCCTTCTTATCGGAGACCTTCATCATGCGTGCAAAGTTCAGGCCGTAATCCTGCCTCGGGTTGTATCTCGGTTTCTTGTTCTCACCGAAATACTTCATGCGGTAGATATAGGCAGCGATCACCGGAAGCTTCGCCGTCAGGTCCAGGCTATCTTCCAGCGCGGCTTCCCAGTAGACATCTTTCTTCATGCTGTGATAGCGCTGGGCAAAGACCGAGCCGTTCTGTAATGCCAACACTGCCTGCGAGAAGAGCGTCATCGGGTGCGTCTCTCTCGGCATGGACTTGATCATCTTGAAGACGTAGTCCGGGACGTCGGCGCGCTTGGCCCATTCGGCTTCCACTTCCATGGCCTGCTCCCTGGTCGGCACTTCGCCGATCATGAGCAGATAATACAGCCCACCCACCAGGGGCATCTTGCCACCGCGCGCTTTTGGCAGTTTCTTGAGAAGCTCGGGGATCGACATACCCCGGAAGCGAATGCCTTCTGCCGGGTCGACGAATGAGACATCCGTCAGGAGCGATTTGATGTCACGCATGCCACCGACGATCTGACCCACTGTGACATCATCCACCTTAACATCCCCATGTTCCTTGGCCAGCGATTTGATTCGGTTGCGCCATTCAGGCAGTTGTGCAGAGAGCTTTTCGTGCAAGATCATGACAATACTCCTTGAGAAAAGTAGACAGGTACACAAGTACACAGGCACGTGTCTACGTGTTTACCTGTGTACGTTATTGTAGCTACAACGTCACCAATTTTTTCAACGCCTCATGCGTTTCTTTCACCGCCGCTGCAGACTTATCGAACATGGCTTTTTCGTTATCGTCGAGCCTGTACTCAATGATCTTTTCGATGCCGCCGCGCCCAAGCATGACAGGCACACCGAAGAACATATCACTCAAGCCGTATTCCCCATTCATGTAGGCTGCGCAGGGGACGATTAGATGTTTGTTCTTGAGGATCGCCTCTGCCATTTGTGCACATGCCACCGATGGTGCGTAGTACGCGGAGCCAGTCTTAAGCAGATTAACGATCTCACCGCCGCCCTTACGCGTGCGGGCAACGATCGCATCCAGTTTATCGGCGGGGAGATATTCCCTTAACGGGATCCCGGCGATGTTCGAATGACGCGTGAGAGGGACCATCTCGTCGCCGTGCCCGCCCAGAACGTAGCAATCGATATTTTCCACGCTGACGCCGGTCTCCATCGCAACGAAGGCGCGCATCCGCGCGGAGTCTAAGATCCCGGCCTGACCCACCACGCGCTCGCGCGGCAGACCCGTTTTCTTCATTGTAAGATACGCCATCGTGTCGAGCGGGTTGGTCAACACAATGTAGATCGCATTCGGCGAATGCGCCAGGGTTTCGGTGGCAGCTTTGCCCACGATCTCGGCATTCGCAGATAACAAATCATCACGGCTCATTCCGGGCTTGCGCGGCAAGCCGGCCGTGATGATGATAATATCTGAACCCTTGGTGGCGGCATAATCATTTGCGCCAACGATCTCCACATCTTTGCCAATGATAGGCATCGCCTCGAGCATATCGAGTGCCTTGCCCTGCGGCATTCCCTCCACCACATCAACAAGAACCAGATCAGCCAGTTCGCGTTCCGCGAGCCAGTGTGCGGTCGTCGCGCCAGTCATGCCTGCGCCGATGATCGAGATTTTGTTCATGACTCCTCCAGAGATTTAGTTATCAAAATTCTATCTGAAACCGAACTGTGAAGAAAGTATATTTTGTCACATTTATCTTACCAGATTTAGGTAAAAACAGTGGCGCCGCTGGCGCCACTGTCCTTTTTCTGTTTATCAAGGCCGAGCTTAAGTCGATGTGATCGGTGAGGCTTCAGATGCTTCCAGGTAACGGGTCGCCTGGATCGCAGCGGCGGCTCCCATCCCCGCCGAGGTGACCACCTGCCTGAAGTGCGGGTCGGCTGCCTCTCCCGCGGCAAACACGCCGGGGACATTGGTCTCCATGCGCTCGTTGATGGTGATATAGCCCAGCTCGCTCATATTCAACTGTCCCTTGAACATCTGCGTGTTGGGTGTATGTCCGATGAAGATGAACAGTCCGTCTGTTTCGTAAACGGTCTCTTCGCCGGTTTTTACGTTTTGCAGCTTCACCGCTTCGAGCTTATCCGTCCCGATCACTTCGGTCACCACTGTATCCAAAATGAAATCGATCTTGGGATGTTCCTGGGCACGCTTCTGCAGGATGGGACTCGCGCGAAACTCACTACGACGATGGATGATCGTGACCGAAGAAGCATAGCGGGTAATGAACAGGCCTTCCTCGAGCGCGCTGTCGCCACCCCCGACAACGACGACCTTCTTGTCCTTGAAGAACCAGCCGTCACACGTGGCGCAGTATGAGACGCCACGCCCGGTCAGCTCCACTTCGCCGGGCACCTGGAGGTGGTTTGGGCTGGCGCCCGTGGCAACGATCAGCGAGTCGGCCAAATATTCGTTGCTATCTCCGGTGACCTTGAAAGGACGCTGGGACAAATCCACGGTATTTGCGGATTCGAATTCGGTGGCCGCACCGAAGTGCTCGGCCTGTCTCTGGAACAGCTCGCCCAATTGCGCCCCACCCACACCCTCGGGAAAACCGGGATAGTTTTCGATGGTGTATGTTAAGGCGGCCTGCCCACCGAGCTGCATTCCCGTCAAAACAACAGGCTCGAGCTCAGCCCTGGCAGCATACAGCGCTGCAGAATAGCCTGTTGGTCCAGAACCCAAAATCAATACTTTTACGTGCTTCGCATTTCCGTTCGATGACATAGCTTCGTGATTTCCTCGCTTGAGATTACTTTCCGTAGTCAAGACAACATGTTTTGTCTGTATTTTACCGCCTCCCGGGCTTTAGATGCTGATCCTCGTGAAAAGTTGCATGACAGGGGTACAATAAAATTATGGGCTTCGAAGAGATTTCCCACACTGCCGATTGGTCCGTGCATGTCTGGGCGGAGGATTTGCCATCTTTGTTCACAGAAGCGGCACGGGCGATGAACTCTCTTTCCGGAACTGTTGCAGGAGCTGGCCTGCGCCTAAAACGGACATTCGGGACAGAAGCACCTGATGCTGAGAGTCTGCTGGTCGCCTTTCTTTCTGAATTGCTTTACTACCAAGAACAGGAAAATCTAGCATTCGACGTGTTTGACCTAAGAGTCACGGGTCAATGGTTGAAGGTTGAGATGGAAGGTGCACAAATTGCAGCCTCTGACAAAGCCATCAAGGCAGTAACCTATCACAATTTGAAGATCCAAAAATCCCATGAAGGCTTAGAGACCACAATTGTCTTTGATGTTTAGGAGTGAGGAGCCTTGCGAAGGTTGGTGAGTCTCGGGTATCAGTTCTGAGGAAACCTTCGCAAGGCCTGGAGAGAACAGAATGAATATCGAGAATTTAGTACAAATTAGTGAAACCGAGTGGGAAATCCCAACCTATACTCGCCACGATATGCGTGTGCCTGTGAAGTTGTTCGCCACACGTGAACTGCTCGAGCAGATCATCAACGATAAATCATTGGAGCAGGCTATGAACGCGGCAACTCTGCCGGGACTGGTGGGGCATGTGATCGTCATGCCGGATATGCACCAAGGCTACGGTTTCCCCATTGGCGGTGTGGCTGCGACCGAGTATCCCCATGGAGTGATCTCCCCTGGCGCCATCGGCTACGACATCAACTGCGGTGTGCGCTTACTGGCATCCAGTATCGACTTTGAATCGGCTCAGAGTGAGATGGACAGGCTTGCGACGCTACTCAACAAATATTGTCCAAGTGGTGTGGGGAAAGAAGGCGCCATCAAGCTCAGCCTGAAGGAACTGGATCAGGTGCTGCAGGATGGTTCCCGCTGGGCGTTGAAAAATGGATATGCCACCGAAGCCGATCTCGCGCGGACCGAGGAGATGGGCTCCCTCGATGGAGCCGACCCGAGCAAGGTCTCGGAGCGCGCCAAGACGCGCGGTCGAGAACAGATCGGCTCGGTGGGCGCAGGTAATCATTTCATCGAGGTGGATGTGGTCGATCAGATCTTCGATGAGGAAGCCGCCAATACAATGGGGCTTTATCGAGGTTGCTTGACCCTGCAAATCCACTGCGGCTCGCGCGGGCTGGGGCACCAGGTCTGCACAGACTACGTTCAATCCTTTCAGAGCGCGGTCCACAAATATGGCATTGACCTGCCTGACCGGGAATTGGTTTGCGCGCCGATGGATTCTCCTGAGGGCAAAGCCTACATGGCTGCCATGCGCGCTGCAGCAAACTTCGCGTTTGCGAACCGCCAGCTGCTGGCCCACGCAGCTCGCCGCGCCTTCGAAGAGACCTTTGCAGCAAAAACGCGCAGCTGGCACCTGCACCAGGTCTATGATATTGCTCACAACATGGGCAAGCTCGAGACACATGAAGTCGATGGCAGGCAGGTAAAAGTATGTGTACATCGCAAGGGTGCTACACGCGCGTTCGGACCGGGTTCACCCGGATTACCGCCCGAGTATCAGAAGATCGGTCAGCCGGTGATCATCCCGGGATCAATGGGCACCGCTTCGTGGGTGCTGGTTGGCACTGAAGACAGCATGACGCGATCGTTCGGATCCTCCTGTCACGGCGCGGGGAGAGTCATGTCGCGATCAAAAGCCAAGAAGGAAGTGCAGGGCGACGCGTTACGAAGAGAGCTGGAAAAGCAGGGCATCAAGGTGCGGGCGGGATCGATGCCCGGCCTGGCCGAGGAAGCGCCATCCGCTTACAAGGATGTGGATATGGTCGTGGAGACGGTCAGCGACGCAGGGATTGCGAAGAAGGTCGCGCGGCTGCGGCCAGTGGCAGTAATTAAAGGCTAAGAATCAACAAGGAGGCCAAAGCCTCCTGACTTTGGCATTTCTACCAACGACTGGAGTCGTTGGACCCCTTGATCTTATTCTTTCACGCGCTCGATCTTCGCGCCCAGCTCCCGCAGCTTTTTGTCCACATCCTGATAACCGCGTTCGATCTGGCCGATGTTGCGAATCGTGGATTGTCCTTTTGCTGCAAGAGCGGCCAACAATATCGACATGCCTGCGCGGATATCCGGGCTCTCTAGATTTTCCCCGTACAACCGGTTGGGTCCCTGGATCAGACAACGGTATGGATCACACAAAATAATTCTTGCGCCCATGCCCACCAGCTTGTCTGTGAAATACATGCGGCCCGAGAACATCCAATCATGGAACAATATAGAACCGCTGGCCTGTGTGGCCACCGTGATCGCGATGCTGATCAAGTCTGTGGGGAAAGCGGGCCAAACGTTTGTCTTGATCTCAGGAATAGCGCCATCCAGGTCGGGAACGATCTTCAGCTCCTGTCCAGCCGGGACGATGAGATCGTCGCCTTCCACATCCCACCTGACACCCAGCCGTGCAAAGACATGGGCGATCATTTGAAGATTATTTACTCCAGCATTTTTGACGCGTATCGTCCCGTGCGTCACGGCAGCCGCGCCCACAAAGCTGATCACTTCCAGATAATCGGGACCGATCGTAAATTCGCCGCCATGCAATTTTGGCACACCGCGGATATGAAGTGTGTTGGAGCCGATCTCTTCGATCTGGGCACCGAGGACATTCAAGAAATTGCACAGGTCCTGTACGTGCGGCTCTGAAGCGGCGTTGCGGATGACCGTCTCC
Source organism: Anaerolineales bacterium (assembly GCA_035463255.1). Classification (GTDB taxonomy): domain Bacteria; phylum Chloroflexota; class Anaerolineae; order Anaerolineales; family Villigracilaceae; genus Defluviilinea. The sequence goes on from DATHTL010000240.1 coordinate 30,397, forward strand.
CCTTTGGCCATCACGGCGGCCATGATCGCGTTTTCGGTGGCGGTGACACTGGCTTCATCCATCAGGAAATCCGCGCCCCGCAGTCCATGCGCCCGGAACGTAAAGCCGCGCTCGTAGTTCACCTCCACACCCAGCGCCCGCAAGGCAAGGATATGGGTATCGAGCCGGCGGCGCCCGATCACATCGCCTCCGGGTGGCGGCAGCTTGAATTCAGCAAAACGTGCAGCCAACGGGCCAGCCACCAGGATAGAGGCCCGAATGCGCCGGCAGAGGTCCGGGTTCAAATCTGCAGGCCGCAAATCCCGCGCGACCACGCGCCACGACGTGGGCTCCAGTTCTTTGACCTCCGCGCCGAGGCTTTCGATCAGCATCCGCATCACCTGGGTATCCTGAATTTGAGGGATGTTGCGCAAGATGATCGGTTCCTCGGTGAGCAGTGAGGCCGCGAGCAGGGGCAGGGCAGCATTCTTGTTTCCGGCCGGAGTGACTTCTCCGTTCAACGGAACCCCACCTTCAATGACGAATTTTTCCATGATTATCTCTCTTGAAATCGGTTGGAATGAACCTTGCGAAGGATCTCCACCCCTCGCATGGTTGCGAAAATCTTTCCCATTATATCGCCGCGCTACACGTTTATGCGCCGCGGCAAGCACATTACAGTTGACTTACACGCAGTTACACCTAATCCCTGCCTGCCTCTTTGGGCTATAATGGTAGTGATGGATATCACTCTTCTCATCCCCATTGTTCTTGGCTGGTTCGCGGGACTCTTCATTAATTATGCATCGGATGTGCTTCCGGTGACACGCCGTTTTAGCCAGCCCGCCTGCACGCAGTGCCAGGCGCAATTTTCCTGGGGGGACTATCTGACCGTGCGGGCCTGCAGAAATTGTGGGAAGAAACGAAGTCTGCGCTTCTGGCTGGTGCAGATCCTGTCGGTTGCTGCTTTTGTATATTTCTGGCTGTACCCGTCAAAAGCCCTTGGCATTCCCCTGGGCATGATCGTGCTGATCTACTTTGGGGTCATCACCGTCATCGACCTGGAGCACCGCCTGATCCTGCATCCGACCAGCGCCTTTGGAGCGGTGTTGGGCTTCATCGTGGGGACCTCCATCCACAGCCGGGCCGATGGATTGCTCCTGGGCGCGGGCAAATCTCTGCTCGGGGGGCTCTTTGGCTTCGGGGTGATGTTCCTGCTCTACCAACTCGGCACCCTCGTGGCGCGCCTGCGCGCCCGCAAAATGCGGGCCGCCGGACAAGCCGATGATGATGAAGAAGCTCTGGGCGGCGGGGATGTCTACCTGGCAGGCGTGCTGGGCTTGATGCTGGGCTGGCCATTTATCGTGAACGCCCTGGTGTTGGGCGTGCTATTCGGCGGGCTCGTCAGCTTTCTTCTCATTTTTGCGCTGATCCTGCGCCGTCGCTATGTGAGCGATGCACTGATGACCTTCATTCCTTACGGTCCTTATTTCATTATTAGTGCTTTCTACGTGCTCTATCTGTAATTTGCAAAAGTGTCGGCTAATTCTTAGTACGAATGTCGCATTGGACCGGGCGGCAGGGAAAGTAAACTAAGAATTAGGATTATTAGGAATCAGGAATCATTTATTATGAAACTAAATACCTTTGCTCCAAAGAAGAGCCGGGCGCAAGCCATGGTGGAATTTGCTATTGTCCTTCCTCTTTTGCTCTTGTTGCTCTACGGGTTATTGGAAGCAGGGCGTTTGCTCTTTATCTACTCCACGATCGTGACCGCTACACGCCAGGCATCCCGCTATGGATCCGCCACGGGCTCAGGAGGGGACTATACGCCCATCGGGGGTCCGAATAACAGCAGCATTCAGCGTTACGAGGATTGTTATGGTATTCGTCAGGCTGCCCAGCGCGTGGATTTTCTGAATGCATTTGACGATGAGGATATTACGATCAACTATGACAGTGGACCTGGGACCGGGATTGATGATACGTGTGATGGTATTGATGGTAATGCGGATCCTGATGTTGACCCATCTGCCGATAATGACAGTCGCATCGTTGTGACCATTGACGGTGATTACCATCCCATTGTGCCGAGAATCGTACCTTTTCTGGCACGGACGGTGGCTGGCGGTAACCCGATTAGCGCAACGAGCGCCCGCACGATCGTGGTGGGGGTTGCTATTGAAGTATCGCCTCTTCCCGGCAGCGGAGGGCCACCACCACCAGGAACGTTTGATCTTCAGCTTGACATGACCGCCGACAAATCGACCTATGCGTTCGAAGGCGAGGTGGTCAATTTTACATATACCCTCACCAACAACGGCGATGTGGAGATCACAGGCATCACGTTTACGGTCACCCATGGCAGCTGGAACTGTCCTGGCACCAGCCTGGCCGCCGGAGCTTCTATGACGTGTACGGGTAGTTACACCACCACCGCAGCCGATCTCACAGCCGGCTCAGTGGTCGCTCAGGCTACTGCCACGGGGACCGATGGGACGAATACGATCACATCGAATACCGGCTCGGTCACGCTTACATTTGTCGTGATACCGGAACTGAATCTCCTGAAGACTGCCTCCACCGAGTACGCAACGACAGGTGGGGCTGTCACGTATACATTTACATTGACTAACACGGGCAATGTCCCTCTGAGTCCGCCCTTTACGGTCACAGACAACCTCATGACCGTAAGCTGTCCCACTTCAGGTGACCTGGCTCCGAGCGCGGCCACAGCATGTACAGGAACCTATACCCTGACGGCGGGTGATATCGAAGAGGATGAGCTTGTCAATACGGCGCGGGCATCTGCCATGTATGGAACACAGACAATTAATTCGAATCAATCCAGCGTCACAGTTTGGACCGGGCCGCTCTTCTTAAGAGCATCCGCAGCACCAGCGAGCCTGAGCGCACCTGGGA
>DATHTL010000241.1:0-5343 GCA_035463255.1 Anaerolineales bacterium
GCCCTCAACGCAAGCATATTTCTACTTACTAATATACCTGATCGTGAGAAAGCTGCAGCGTATTTTGATGAGAGTCTGTCGTTATTTCAAGGATTGGGTTCCAGCGGCAAGCACGGTATGGCCTATACCCTTTTACTAGGAGCAATCGCAGGTATTACTGACCAAATGGTACCCACGCTGGAGCAGAGTCTTGCCTTATATTATGAAACGGGAGACAAAATCGGTATTTCTGAGTGTTTGATCCGATTAGCCGACAAGGCAGAATTCCATGAAGATTATGAAAAGGCGACTGCCCTTGTGGAAGCGCATCTGACTATCCGGAAAGAAGTTGGCGACCAGGATGGTATCGCTGCAGCGCTCGCAAAATTAGGGGGATTTGCCTTTTCCTGGAAAGGAGACTACGAACAGGCAGTTACTCTCTTCGAGGAAAGCTTACGTTGCTTCCGCAGTATAGGAAAGAAGAGTGGTGTAAGTTGGGTCCTTGCGATTTATGGAGGGGTCTGCTTATGGTACGGTGATCATGCCCGGGCAGCGAAGAATTTTGAGGAGGGCTGGAGGCTTGCACAGGATGTGGGAGAAAAATTCCTTTGTGCCATAAATTCTTATGGACTGGCAATCACTAGTTGGTTTCGCGGAGATTATGCTGGCGCAATGCACACGATCAAAGACAGCATGGGGATAGCGAATGACCTAAGGAACTGGGGAGGTGTTGCCATCAGCCTTCACGTACTCGGTGACATTGCTATGGCGCAAGGAGATGAGCAAACCGCAGCCCAATCCTATGAAGATGAGATGATATTGAGCGAGGAGCAGCGCATCGGACCGGGTATCATTTTTGCGCTCTGTGGTCTGGGCAAGGTGGCCTGGGCAGAAGGCGACTATGAGTTAGCGAGGACAAGATTCAAGGAAAGCTTGGTGAAGTTACCAGAAAAGGCGCCCGATCTCGCTAAATTCAATGCCCTTTTTGGGCTGGGGCGGGTGGCACAGTCGCGCGGCGATACTGCCGAAGCCCGTGCTTACTATAGCGAAGCGTTAGAAATATACAGACAGCGGACTTATCATCCCTTCCGGTGGACTTCGATAAAAACCTGTAAGGCTCTCGTCGCGTATCCTGTAGATGCGCTCGCGATCCTGGCAACAGTTCAACATCAGATGGATCATGCAGCTAGTTTGTTTGGTGCAGTAGATGCTATCTATCCTGCGCTGCGTTATGAGATGTCCGCGATGGAACGCGCTGAACATGATCAGGCAGTCACCATTGTCCGTGCCACGTTGGGCGAGAAGGCGTTTGCCGCCGCTTGGGAAAAAGGCCAGAATCTGACAGTTGACGACGCCATCGTGTATTCTCTCAAAGAATTACCATGACCTTTGGGAAGAAGCAATTATGGTTCGAAGTATAAGATTTCCTGCATACTGAAGAAGACATTCATTGCAGACAGCTTATGGGATTTAGTAGATTGGCAATTCGGCCAGGATGCTCACGTGATAACGAATTGCCAGTTTCATTTCTTCGCATCTATTGAAAAAAGGATCGCCTCCCGTTCAACAGGAGCAGGATCATCAGCACTATCTTTTTCATGAATTTGAATTGTCGACCGGGCTCCTGAGACAATCCCTCCGACAAATTGACGCCGGGAGAGTTAAGGAGCCACAGAAACGTAGAGGTCCCATGGCTGCTAGAGCTCAGATTTGCCAGACCAATGCCGAGGATCAGCGGCATGGCGCCATCAGGATCATGCCCCGATACTTCCATTTGTTGAGCATTGATCAAGTCTTTGCTTTCTAGATGAGTTGACAAGTTATTGCTCCAGCACGTTCTCGACACTAGTTGAACCTGGACCAGGCAAGAATACACAATATTTCAAAATCCCAGGGTATCAAGCAGGCATTTTCAAGACTGCTCGTTTACCAAAATCTCAACCAAGGGCCATTCCTGTTTTGTAATGACCCTCCGTTATTCAAAGTCCTCGGGCTTCCTCAAACGATTTAGTCCCCACCTTCCGTGCTTGGGATCATGCCGAGCTGCTGCATGAAGGCCGCCGTGTCGAGGACAAGCCAATGCTCAACGATTTTCCCATCCTGAATCCGGTAGGTGATATGGAGCGGCACGTCCCAGATTTTTCCGGTGGGCGGCATGCCCATGAATGGACCCTTGTGCGTGCCGCTTGCCCGGCCGATCACGGATACCAGGTCATCTTCGGCGATCATCTGTTCGATGCGCAGCTCGTAGCCCGGAAAGGCTGCCTCATTCATGGCAATGTGGTCTTTCAGCGGTTGTTCGGCCACGTATTCGTCCACCAGTTCCGGCGGCTTCGGTTTGCCACTGAGTGCTTCGAAGTAGGCTCGAATGAATTCCTTGTTTTCTTGCGCGTTCATGAGGTTTATTCCTTTCATTTGCAAATAAGTTATACCTAAAGTGTAAAGACAGGTATGACAATAAACTAGCTGTGGATTTCCCCAGCTTCTGCTCCTATGCCATGCTCGATTGCCCAAATTCCCGCCATCATTCGAGATCGCACTCCACCAATCTTTGTGTAGATGTGATCTAAGTGAAATTCAACAGTCCTCTCACTAACGTGAATTTGCCTTGCGATTTCTTTATTCGTTTTACCAGTAAGAACGAGTTGGAGGATCTCCAATTCGCGTGGTGTAAGGTCAGATAAGCTCGTCATTTCTAGGCTCCCATGTCTTTTGCACAATCATGACATTCCAGCGTCGATTAATCGTCATTTTTGATTAAAGTTCTCGGAATAATCCTTAAATTGAAAAGAGCAGGGCAAACAGCATCTGTTTTGCTCTGCTTTGGGTCGTAGATATCTATTTGGTCAAGAAGGAAAACTTATTCTGAGGGCCTTCAAACGTGCAACAAGGTATGGCCAAAGGGGTATAAATACTGGCTCAGTGATCCCTTAGTCTTCTCTCGACTTCCCATCTGCTTTCCAGGTGAATTTCGAAACGCTCTTCAGGCCGGGCATTCCTGGGCTGATCTCTCCCTCTTACCTGCACTTGCGGTAGTGTAGCATGAGAAGCAAAACGACGGGCTTACAACGGGCTAACAGCCGGTATGCGTGAAAGAAACGGGGAGGAAACTCAGGATATACGAAAAACGCTAAGTTTGACTGGCGCAGGCGCTGCGGCTCGGATACAGGTGGTCTGAGCCGCACCCTTTAATGAAAATGAGAAAGGTGACTGTCACTTTATGAATCAGCTCGAAGTGCCATCCTATGAGGATGGGGCCGGAGCAAAGAATTTGATCCATCGTTATATTCTTATAGAAGCGTACAGCGGTGGTGTTGGCTCAAGGCGTATCACTGCCGCGCGAAGACTACTTTCACAGTGCACATCACTCTGTTAGAAGTAAAGGAGAGAAACGATGGGTTGGATACGATTTACGGACAAGGGGTTTCTACATCCCTTCAGAAGTCACCGGGGTGTAGGGCGTAACTGGGGCCGCCTGCTTCGAGGAGTAGGGAGAAGCACAAGATCCAGGATGCGTTCTGCACGTCCGCGCCGGGACAGACGGGGGTGCTGCTGTTGCCCCGCGTTTTTCATACTTGGATTGGCAGGAGTGGGCCTGATCGCCGGGTTCTTATATGCAGGGATACGGTTGCTCGGCTGGGCGTAGAAATATAGCTCAACGCTCGACGTGGGCTGTGTCACTTGCACCCGCCGGCACGCCTCTGGCATGACGCAGTACGCCACCGAGAAGTCGTTTGGAGACCTATGGCCGGCTTGTGGCTCGGGCATTCCTCATTGCAGTCCGAGCCGCACCCTTTAATGAATTTGGTAAAGGTAACTGTCACCTTTGCGTAAAGACCCTAAGAGATTGTCTGAGAAGTCCACCATCCAAAAAGCTCGTCCGCGAATTTCCGCCAATCCGCACGAATTTAAGAACCAATTCGTGAAAATTCGCGAAGACACCTGCACTTGCGCCAGGTGCAAGTGTTAGCGGATCAGGACTTTTTCAGGAACAGCTTAGGGTCTACCTCTTTTATCGGGCGGAAACGGGTTGTAATAAATGTCATATTGCACAACGTGGTCAGGAAATGTATATCAATAGGATTTGAACCTGAAACCGCTAAGTTGGGTGCAGTTTGTTTCAATAAAACATCAGCTTATCCATCAGTTGAGCGGCTTCTTCCTGCTTGCTCGGAATGAGGTGTCCGTTCGCGTCAATTGTGACACTTGGTTTTGAATGTCCGAGTCTTTTGGAGACAGCTGTTATCTGCCGATACCATTGCATTTTGTCCCGCTATATGATGGTTGGTCGCAATGTTGGTGGTTTGACAAATATATACTATATACAACAAGTATCCAGTAGTCGTTCCAACAGGCGGGTCAAATACCCCCATTTATTTAGTGTCAAGACATTTGATTCGTATATGGAGCAGACAAAGGAGGCAACTTATTACCACCGCCTTTTTTGATCACTTCCACCCAAAGGGAAGCTGCCAACTCGTATCCGATGATATTATCGTGATGTGATAGTTGCAGACGAAGGGGGCCCTTGAAGGGCGCGCAGCTCAGAAGATGAAACGAAATTCCGGGCACTAATCCCAGCTGAGCCACATAACGCAGCTTTTCTGGATCGTGGGTGCGGACACGGCTGACAATACAATCTGAGCCGGATGGAACTTCTATTAGCGGCGTATCGGTAACGACCGGCATATTTCCCTCTTTATCGGGGATCGGCTCTCCATGCGGACACCGCGTAGGATGGCCTGTCAGATCATCAATTCTATCTTCAATCTCATCGTTAATGCCACGCTCAACTACGTCCGACAATTCGTGTGCGGATGCCCAATCATACTTCATGACCTTCACCAAAAAAACTTCCGTCAAACGGTGACGACGGAGGGCTGGCATGGCAATACGCTCTCCAGTAGGGGTGAGACGCACTCCCCGGTATGGTTCGTGCTCCAAGTATCTCATTTCTTTCATTCGCCCGACCATACGGGAGGTAGCCTGTAAGGATGCTTGGACGCTCTCGGATAGCTCTGCAATTCCTACATAAGGATAATCCTGCTCCAACCTGTAAATCTCAGCTGCGTAACGTTTCATCGCTGGGGTTGCCATGATTCGTTTCTTCTCTCCTCAAACTCTAAATCTTCACCTAGGGTGATATGAAGCGTCACCCGAGTTTATTTGAATTTATACAAACTAATCTAGATTATTTTCTTGCTGCCGATTATAACCTTCCCCACAATTTCAGAATTAGGAGTAAATTGATGCTTGCAAGTTTTCTTCTTTCTTTACGCGAAGGCATCGAAGCGGCGCTCATCATCGGCATCGTCTTGGGTGCACTGCGCAAACTCAATCGCTCTGAGATGGAACCGGCTGTCT
>DATHTL010000242.1:0-2393 GCA_035463255.1 Anaerolineales bacterium
GTTCTTCGCGCCAGATCAGGCCTTCGTCACGGAACGATTACTCAGCCTCTTGCGTCCTGGTGGCAAATTGGCGGTATTTTATATTTGTTCTCCCGATGCGGAGGGGACAGAAACAGCGTTGACAAAGGCGCTGACAGACATAGGGATGCCTTATCGTGTGAAAGATCTTTCCGCGCAGAATGCAGCCCACTGGCAGAAAAAGAAACAGGTGCTCCTCGAACTGGAAAGCACATTCCAGGCCGAGGGAAATGCGTTTTTATTTAAGAATCGCCTGGCAGAGTGCGATGGAATGCAATCTTTCCATCGCTATCTATACATTGTCCCGGCTGCCTGACGAGCACGCTCACGCCATTCCCACTCTTGGCGAGCACTACGTTAAAATATCTCAGCCTGAACTCAACTCCCTATGGCATCGGAGCACCTTTTTAGATATTATAGGAGTGTAAACAACATTATTGGTAAAGGAGAACCATATGAGCGCCCTGGCAACGACCTTAGACGTTAAGCAGTTAAGCAAAGATCTTTATGAGCACGGCATTGCCAACCTGCCCAATATCCTGCCCGTGCAGTGGGCAGACGAGCTCGATGAAGATGTGGGACTTCAATTCATCGATGCGCTGAAGATCGAGGGCGGTGAGGGGGTTGCCTTTCGAGGCTGGAGCCGTTTTTACATCGAGCTGTACCCGGAGCGTTTACGCGGCTTCGTCGAGATGGTGTCCCATCCCGCAATTGTGGAAGTGAGTCGTGAGATACTCGGCGAACAATATGAGATTGTTGAGCTCGGCGCGGATATTCCTCTGCCGGGTGCGCCGGACCAGCCGCCTCACCGCGACTTTCCGCTGCCGGACCCCACGCGCCTGCACCGCCGCCTGACGTCGCTATGCTTTAATGCTTCGACTGTGGATGTGACGCCGTCAATGGGGCCATTCCATATCGCCCCGGGCACGCACTTCGATGACGGCGCAGATTTTGTCAAAGAGATGTTCCCGGTCGGTGAAAAGAAGGAAGCCTACAACCAGCGCATGGTCCCGCGCCTCGCCAAACGCGGCAGCGTGTCGGTGCGGAGTGGACTGACGATCCACAGAGGGTCGAAGAACAACGATCGCGTGCGCCCGGTCATTATCCTTGGTGTCGTTTCTACTGAAGACCGCGCCCACTCGGCCACCGTCATCGAGCGGCCCGAGGACTACAGCCCACCAACCCTCAAAATGTCGCAGGCGTTTTATGACAGCCTGGATACAATGCTCAAGCAGCACCTTAGCTGTGAGATCGTGGCAAATACCACCGCAAATTTACCTCCACTCAAAACACCACACAGCATTGAAGGACTGGTGATGGGCAAAGCTCCGATGTAAGCGCTGCCATCATTGCCTATCTGGCTTCAGACGATGCCTCGTTCGTGCAGGGCGCGCTGGTGCGCGCGGGCGGCGGTCGCCTCAATCGCTTGTGAGCCTGGTGCTCTTTTGAAAAATCGCCAAGGAGAATTGCATGATCGAACCGGCCAAATTCGCTTTATTCATCGGCGTCTCGTGGGCGCTGATCATTTCCCCCGGCCCCGACATGATTTATGTGATTACGCGTGGGATGACACACGGGCGCAAAGCAGGTGTCTTGTCTGCCATCGGTGTCGTTTGCGGGATTCTCGTGCATACGACCGCGGCCGCACTCGGGTTGACGCTTATCCTCCAGACCTCGGCATTTGCCTTTCTCTTCGTCAAATTAATTGGCGCGGCCTACTTGCTTTACCTCGGGGTCAAAGCCTGGCGTGATAAAAGCACATTTACGCTGCGCGCCTCTCCGTCAAAGGCAAAATCAAGTGCGCTCTTCTGGCAAGGCGTTTTATCCAATGTTCTCAACCCCAAAATCGCCATCTTCTTTCTGGCTTTCCTGCCGCAATTTGTGGACAGAAGCAGCAGTCACATCACCATGCAAATGATTTTTCTGGGATTGACGTTTGCCGGCTTTGGACTGTGCTTCCTGCTGGTGGTCGGATATTCGTCCGGAAGCATTGGAACATGGCTCACGGACCGGCCGCGATATGCGCAGTTCTTTCAGCGCCTGGCCGGTGGCATTCTGATCGCTCTGGGAATTCGACTGGCATTGACAGAGAAATAAGAGGAATCTCGTGCGCAAACTCATCGTCAGCAACTTTGTCACCCTGGATGGCTATTACGAAGGGAAGGACAAAAGCATCAACTCCATTTTTGATTATTACCACGAAGATTATTATGGGGATGAGAACTTCGATTTCTACAATACCGAACGGATGCGCGCCGCCGATACCCTCTTGCTGAGCGGCCGTAACTCGTTCATGGCCAACAAGGAGTACTGGTCCGGTGTGTTGACCGATCCGAATGCCACCGCAATCCGGCGCGAGTTTGCGCGGCTGATCA
>DATHTL010000243.1:0-43289 GCA_035463255.1 Anaerolineales bacterium
TGGATCTCCAGCGCCGCGGCGAGGGGTTCGGTGAAGACAGCCATCTCATCGGGTACAGAATCAGGCACGCGGTGTAAGTTGGTCACTGGTAATTGTGTAAATTCGGCAAATGTTCCATCCCGGTTGACAATCCCCAGCACCGTTCGATTTTCGCAGTGAGTGGAGCGTCCATGCAGACACTGCTCACAGTGATTACAAACAACATTGATATCACCCACTACCCGCTGACCGATCCACGACGCATCCTCCGCCTCGACCACCTCCCCGACAAACTCATGTCCGAGAATGCCGGTGTAAGGGTAATAGCCTTTCACCAGTTCCAGGTCGGTGCTGCAAATTCCTGCCTTACGGATTTTGATGAGGGCTTCATTCGGCCTGCGATGTTGAGGGACGTCACGTAAAGAGATTTTGTTATTTTCAAGCCAGAGCGCGTTCATGTTTCTTCCTCAGCAGCCGCCCACTGATCACGCCCATTGTTTTTTGCTTCATAAAGGGCTGCATCCGCGCGGTTAAGCAATGTTTGCCAGTCTTCTTTATGTATTCTGTACTGAGCAACCCCAATACTGACGGTAACTGCAAGTTCCTGTTCACCAGATTGGATGAGCAAAGTGCGCACATGCCTGCACAACCGTTCTGCCTGTTCGCTGGCGGCCTGGAGCGTGCTGTGCGGCAGGACAATCAAAAACTCTTCACCGCCATAGCGTCCGATCGTATCCGGGTAGCGGATATGCTCGCGAAGCTCAGTGGCAAGTTTTCGCAGCACCTCGTCACCAGCGGCATGACCGTACGTATCGTTGATGCTCTTGAAATGATCGACATCCAGTATCGAGACGGTCAACGGGGTGCCATAACGGTCTGAGAAGATTACTTCGCGCTGCAGGTCTGCGATGATCTGCCGGCGGTTTGGGAGAAACGTCAACGCGTCAGTGTGGGAGACCTCATCTGCCTGAGCAATGACCGCTTTTAATTCTGTTTCCTTGATCGTCAGGATACGCTTGGTTCTTTGCAGTTCGGCTGTCACCGCTTCGAGAGTGGCGGACAGTGTCACCTGTTCACCAACGAATAGAATCCGCTGCCCGGGCATGGGAATAAACAGGCACATGAAATTGTCATTGCGTGCCTCGCCGACAAATTCGAGTCCGCCTTTTGTGCGGGTTCGTTTGTCCAGGGTTGTAGTGAGCAGGCGGTTGAACAAGACACGGCTCGAGGAAGATAAGAAATCTCTTAGCTGTGTCTGACCCGGATGAGCCTCTTTAAGCAAATCAAGAGCTGCATTCCATGAAAGAAGACTGCCATCCCGATCGAGCAGGCAGACCAGCATGCCCGTGGCTTCGAGAAATGGTTCCACCCCATACTGGGCAAACAAAGCAGCCAGTTCTTTGCTCATGCGGTCAGCGGGCACCGCGCCTCCCGAACTGACGCTCTAGCATATCCACCGAGAGATGGATCATCGTCGGCCGGCCGTGCGGGCATGTGCGCGGCGAATCACAGGCTTCGAGATCATTCAGCAAGGCGCGCTGTTCTTCAATAGAAAGCGTCTGCCCGGCCTTGACCGCCATCCGCTTGCAGACACGCGCCGCGAGCTTCGCCTCGATTTCATTCTGCAGAGGGGACTCGTCTTCCTCGAAATCCTCCACCAGTGCGCGCAATGCCGCGGATGGATCGCTGCCCATGAACAGAGCAGGCATGGCGCGCACCTGAAACGTGTTCGGACCGAACTCTTCCACGTCGAAACCGAAGTGTTGGAGGAGGGGTAATTGGGTAATGAGTAAGTTGGTTGCGTGAGGAGGTAGAGTCACTGTGACCGGCGTGAGTAGGGACTGGGATGGAATATTCTTCAGCGCGTGCTGCACCATCAGTTTTTCGAACAGGACTCTCTCATGCGCGGCATGCTGATCGATCAGGTAGAGTCCATCGGGGCCTTCTGCGACAAGATACGTCGCGCCGATCTGGCCGATGAGGCGGAGGAGAGGAATGGATGCGGGCTGGGATGGTGGTGATGTGGTAATTGGTAAGTGGGTATTAGTGGTGGGGGATTCGAGATTAGAGACTGGAGATTCGGTATTACCTCTTACGAACAACTCCTCATCATGACCGATCTTCCAATCCAGGCCGGTGTGCCTTGGCTGCTCGGCAGGGATAGTTCGTGTGGTTCCCCATAGGGACGGCGCGACATTGGGAACAGGCGAATAAGCGAGTAACGCCCGGCGCGCCGAACGTTGCACAAAGCTGAAGACTTTATCCGGGTTTCGGAAGCGCACCTCGGCCTTCGCCGGGTGGACGTTGACATCTACTTCCTCCGGAGGCATTTCCAGGAATAGGGCAGTGAGCGGATAACGCCCCACCATTAGCAGGGTGTGATACGCCTGCAGGAGCGCGGTGTTGAGAGAAACGTCATGCACCCAGCGGCCATTGATGAAAAAGGTGATTTCCTTGCGATTGGAACGCGTCAGGGAAGTGGGGCTGATAAAACCGGTCAGCCTGTGTCCCTCCTCTTCCGCCTGGATCTCTAGCATTTGCCTGGCCACATCCACACCGTACAGGGCAGCCAGGATGGCGCGCCGGTCACCGTCGCCTGAAGTCTGCAGAGCGATGTTCTTACCTTCTGATAATCTAAATCGTTTTTGGGGATATGCGAGTGCGTAACGCGTGACCAACACATCAATAGCGCGGCGCTCGGTGGTGTCGCTCTTCAAAAATTTCAGGCGTGCCGGAACGTTATAAAACAGATCCTCTACACGGACGGTGGTGCCGACGGTTGTCCCCACCCGAGTCACATCAATGACCCTGCCACCTTCTACGCGTAGGCGTGCGCCTTCCTGTTCGTCCTGTACGCGGGAGGTCACTGTCATCCGCGAAACGGAACCGATCGAAGCCAGGGCTTCGCCGCGGAACCCCAGCGTGGAGATAGAAAAAAGATCGTCGGAGCGAACCAGCTTGGAGGTCGCGTGGCGCGAGACGGCCAGCTCCAGCTCATTCGATGGAATGCCCGAGCCGTCATCCGCAACTTCGATCAGTTTCTTTCCCGCCTCTTCTACAGCAATCGTGATCGTACGCGCGTCGGCGTCGAGAGAGTTTTCCAACAACTCCTTGACCACGGAAGCAGGTCGCTCGATCACCTCGCCCGCTGCGATTTGCGAGGCGACTTCGGATGAAAGCAAACGAATAGGCATGCAGAAATTATAACGCCTGAGGAGGATATAATAATCAGCCACCCCGGAGTAGAGATGAAAAGAATAGTCTGGCTAACCCTTTTATTAATATCAACAGCCTGCGCTTCTATAGCGCAAACCCCAACCGCCATACCCGCATTTACGGCCACGCTGCCTGCGACAGCTACACCGCCGCCGACCGCTACCCCAACAGCCACTCTTATACCTACGCTTTCACCGACGCCGGATCCGTACTTTCCCTGGAGCATCGATCATCTGCGCTCACGGACGTATGGCGGCGGACAGATCGAGTTTCTGGAAGTGATGTCCCAAAACCTGTACTTCACGCGGTACCTGATCCGCTATCCCAGCGACGGCTTGAACATCTACGGTTTTGCGAACATCCCCAACGATGAGGAAACCCATCCCGTGATCATCGCGCTGCATGGGTACATCGACCCTGCCATCTACAACACCCTTGACTACACTACACACTATGCCGACGCTCTGGCGAGCGCGGGCTACATCGTCCTTCACCCGAACTTGCGCGGCTATGCACCGTCTGATAGTGGAGAAAATCTATTTCGCGTGGGCATGGCGATTGACGTGCTTAATCTGATTTCATTGGTTCAGTCACAGAGTGGAGGGACTGACTTGTTGCGAACAGCGAGAGGCGATCGCATTGGTCTGTGGGGTCACAGCATGGGCGGCGGTATCAGCACGCGGGTTCTAACGGTCACAGACGATGTACAGGCGGCCGTGCTCTATGCCGCGATGAGCGGCGACGAGCAAAAGAATTATGCAGCCATCTACCAGTGGTCCGGACAGGCACGCGGGCTGGAGGAGTTGAACGTGCCGGCAGAGGCGCTGAACCATATCTCAGCCATGTATTTCTTCAATAACATCACGGCCGCAGTAGGCATTCATCATGGCACTGCCGATGCGCTGGTTCCCCCAGATTGGTCGATGACCACCTGCGACCAGCTCACCACACTCGGAAAGAATGTGGAATGCATCTATTATCAGGATATGCCCCATACGTTTTACGGCGCGGGCGATGAGGAATTTATTCAGAACACGGTTCAGTTTTACAATCAATATTTGAAAACGCCATAACCTTGCGAAGGTTTTGGGCGTGCGTGTTCCTTCACTCAGACAAACCTTCGCAAGGTTTTCCAATTAATAGTCATATCATTTCACACAGGTATAATCGCCTCATGCGTTTCACAACTTTATTTTTTGACCTGGACGATACACTTTACCCGTCCTCCACGGGTTTATGGCCAGCGATCAAGGATCGCATGACCCTGTATATGATCGAGCGGCTCGGTCTCCCTGAGAACGACGTGCCGTTTCTGCGTGAGCAATACTTCAAGATGTATGGAACGACACTGCGCGGACTAGAAGCAAGGCACAATGTGGATAAGGCGGATTTTCTGGCGTATGTACATGATTTGCCCCTCAGCAACTACCTGTCGCCAAATCCCATCGTGCGGGAGGTGATCGCTTCGCTGCCGACCCGCAACCTGATCTTTACCAATGCGGACGCCGCCCATGCCTGGCGTGTGCTGGCCGCGCTCCAGCTCGATGACCTTTTCGACACAGTAGTAGATGTCAACGCGGTCGCGCCCTATTGCAAGCCTATGCCCGAATCGTTTGCCATCGCCATGGAACTTGCCGATGAGCCCGATCCGCGCAAGTGTGTCATGATCGATGACCTGCCGCGTACCACGCGCGCCGCTCTGAATGTAGGTATGGCAAGTTTGTTATACGGGTGCAGTGAGCCGACTGAGGACGCAAGCGGCGTCTTAACCGATTGGACTCACCTGCCCATTTTGCTGGGAGATTAGAACTTAAGAAACAGCCTTGCGAAGGTTGCGTCTGAGCGCACTCAACCTCCGCAAGGCTTGTGGCGGAGACCCATATGGAAATAAGCGGTGCTGCAATCGGCTTGTTGATTATCGTCCTTCTCATCGTGGGAGCGAACTTCGTGATGTATGCCATTGCCCGTGGCGCGACCCGCGGTGGCAATTCACGCTGGATGTCTGCCCTGAAGGACTCCCTGAGCAAGCCGATGAATACTCCGGCCAACCAATCCATAGATGAGTTAAGAAAGCGGGTGGAAGAACTTAAAAACAAGCAAGAAAAAGAGTAATTTCACACCGAAGCAGAGCCATACTGCAGAGGGGGAAGTTTTACATGATATATATGTCGTTCATATACATCCGTAACAATTCATTCATCATGCATTAATCACGGCATAGTATCTTTGCCCTGTGCTCGTTAACATTTATGGAGGCATTTGTGAATAACACGACCAAAACAATTCTGGGTCTATTTGTAGTGGGTATTCTACTGGGCGGGGCTTTTTCCGGTGGTTTCATTGTCGGACATCTTTTGCCAGCCACGGGTCAATTGCCCGTGCTGAGTGACTTTCTACCCACCGGCGTGCAGCCCGAACAGCAAACCGCCACTCCCGATGACCTGGAAACGTTATTTACACCATTTTGGGAAGCATGGAATATTGTCCATGAGCAGTATGTGGATCAACCGGTCGACGACCAGATCCTGATGCAGGGCGCGATTCGCGGCATGATGGATGCTCTAGGGGATGAGCAGACCTTTTATATGGAGCCGCAGTTATATGAAAGTGAAACATCCTCCCTTCAGGGTGAGTATGAAGGGATCGGTGCTTATGTAGATACAGATGGAGAATATCTGACCATCGTGAGTCCCATCGAGGGTTCACCTGCCGATGATGCCGGTCTTCAACCCGGGGACAAGGTCATTGCGATCGATGGAGAAGATATGACGGGAGTCGCTCCAGAAGAGGCTCGTTTGAAGGTGTTGGGGCCGGAGGGATCGAAGGTCATGTTAACGGTGGCACGCGAGGGAGAGACGGAGCCGCTCGAGTTCGTCATCACCCGCGCCAAGATCACCATCCATAGTGCGGAAGGAGAAATGCTCGAGAACGATATCGCCTATGTGGATATCAATACCTTTGGCGAACGGACGACGCGCGAGCTGCGCGCGACCCTGGACGATCTGCTCGAACAAGACCCGCGCGGCATCATTATCGACCTGCGCAACAACCCCGGTGGATATTTGAGCACGGCCGTTGAAGTGTCTTCCGAGTTTATTGATGAAGGTGTGATTCTGTACGAGGAGTACGGCGATGGCCGCCGCGAAACCCATCGGGCTCTTGGCAACGGCCGGGTGACAGACATCCCCGTTGTGGTGCTGATTAATGAAGGCTCTGCCTCCGCCTCTGAAATTGTCGCCGGCGCCATACAGGATTACGAGCGCGGCAAGCTGGTCGGCATGAAGTCGTATGGCAAAGGCTCCGTGCAGAACTGGGTGCCGCTTACGGATAATCAGGGCGCGGCCCGCGTGACGATTGCCCGCTGGCTGACCCCGGACGAACGTCTGATCGACCACCTCGGTTTGGAACCTGATGTAGTTGTCGAAATGACCGCAGAACATTTCGAAGCGGAAGAAGATCCGCAGCTGGATGTGGCGATGGAAACCATTCTCGCGATGCTCGAAGGGACAGCGATCCCTACTTCGCAGCCGACCTCCATCCCTCAACCAACAATCACACCTGTCCCTTAACGTTATTTTGAAAAGGAGTGAACCATGTTTTTCTTTGATCCCATGTATCTCTGCTTTATGATCCCGGCCCTGGTGCTGATGGGATTCGCATCGTGGTATGTGCGTCATTCCTACAGCAAGTGGAGCCAGATCCGCGCCACCAGCGGATTGACCGGACATCAGGCCGCACAGCGCCTGATCTCCACCGGCAACCTTTACGGTGTGCAGGTCCAGGGTACGCGCGGGCAGCTGACCGACCATTATGACCCGCGTAATAAAACGCTTTTCCTTTCGGAAGGCGTGGCACACAGCCCTTCGGTCGCGGCGGTGGCTATCTCTGCCCACGAGCTGGGTCACGCTTTGCAGGACGCCGAGGATTATTTCCCGATGCGGGTCCGCTCGATGCTTGTGCCTGCGGTGAATATCGGCTCGAACCTGGGCTGGATCCTGATCATGATCGGGCTCTTCCTGCAGCAGGTCAACATTGCCTGGATCGGCGTGGCCGTCTTTTCGGCAGGCGCCCTCTTTGCCCTGGCGACATTACCTGTGGAATTTAACGCCTCCGCTCGAGCGAAAGAGCTGCTCTACGCCACGGGCATTATCCAGACAGAAGAGGAACGCCGCGGCGTGAACCAGGTGCTCAATGCCGCCGCGCTAACCTATGTTGCCGGTCTGGTCACTGCCATCATGCAGTTGCTCTACTTTGTTTTCCGCATTGGTGGCATGTCACGTAGAGATTAGTCATTCCCATCACCTCAAGCAGAGCCATGCAACTGTAAACGCAAAGGTTCTCAATGAGGTTTCTGCACAAACACCCGCGATCCCTTTGTGTCGCGGGTGTTTGTGTATAATCCTCTCCATATGCGCAAATTCATCTTCGTCCTGGTTGTCTTTCTCGGCGCGGCATTTGTCTTTTTAAGTTTTGGCGAATTAGAAAGCATTTTGGAAACCCTCCAACACGGAAATATCTGGTTTATTCTCTTAGCGATCCTTATTCAGATGACGTGGTTTTTTATGATGGGACTGATTTATCAGTCCCTCTATCATGTGCTCGATATGCAGGAAGATCTGTACAGACTTTCCCTTCTCTCTGCCTCAGCGACGTTCGTGAATATTGTTGCTCCCACGATCGGCATGAGCGGGATGGCATTCTTCATCAGTCATGCCGCCCGGAACGGGCGCTCGGTCGGCAAAGTAACCATCGTTACCATGCTCGCCCTGTTCCTGGACTATGTCGCATTCCTCATCATTCTCACTCTTGGGTTGATCGTGCTTTTCCGCCGCAATGACCTCGACCCCACCGAAATTGCTGCCTCGGGTGTCATGTTTGCCATCGCTGCCGGGTTCGGCTTTTTGCTGTATCTCGGCTCGCGCTCTGCTGATGCATTGGGCAATGCGCTCGCAAGAATGGCCCGTTTGGTCAATCGTGCTATGCGCCCCTTTATTCATCGCGCCTATCTCAGCGAAGACCGCGCCCATGAATTTGCACATGAAATGGCAGAGGATCTAAAGTCATTGCCCGAGAGAATTCACAGTTTGGGGATCCCACTCTTGTATTCCATCGCAGGGAAAACCTTATTGATGTGCGTGCTGTTGACGGTTTTTGTCGCCTTCAAAGTGCCATTTTCGGCAGGGACGATCATCGGTGGGTACGCCATTTCTTATCTATTCATTATCCTGACGCCCACACCCGCAGGGGTTGGCATTGTGGAAGGTGTGATGCCCCTGGCGCTGTCTTCCCTGCGTGTGCCCTGGAGTGAGGCGGTAATCATTACCCTGGCGTATCGAGGCATCACCTTCTGGCTGGCGTTGGCCTGCGGTGCAGTAGCGTTCCGCATCCTGCAAAGGGAAACGTAGTATCCATGCCGCTTGTCTCCCTGTTGGATTTCTGGAAACGTGACCCCGAGACCGCTCCCAACCTGGTCGCCTGGCAAACGCTGCCCTCACGTTCCGCGCAAACGTATCCCTTCCCAAGCGATCTGCCTGCTCCCGTCAAACAGACTCTGATCGCCTCCGGGATCCACACCCTTTACTCTCACCAGCTTGAGGCATGGACTCATGCCCGGGCGCGTGAAAATGTGATCCTTTCCACCGGCACAGCCAGCGGGAAGACCTTATCCTATAACCTGCCGGTGTTTGCTTCTCTCATGCAGGAACCAAACGCCCGTGCTTTATATCTCTTTCCGACCAAAGCCCTCACCCAGGATCAACTCTCCAATCTCCAATCCCTGCTTACAAATTACGAATTACTGAGCGCAGCGATCTACGACGGCGACACGCCTCAATCCGCACGCTCAGCCATCCGCAAGAACGCCCGCATCGTACTGAGCAACCCGGATATGCTTCACACGGGGATCTTGCCTCATCACACCAACTGGAGTGAATTCTTTACCAACCTGCGCTTTGTGGTCATCGATGAGACTCACACGTACCGGGGTGTCTTCGGCTCACATGTTGCCAACGTGATTCGACGGCTGAAGCGCGTGGCGAATTTTTACGGAGCGCATCCACAGTTCATTCTGGCATCGGCAACCATTGGCAATCCCAGAGAACTCGCTGAGCATCTCATCGAAGAACCCGTCCATTTAGTTGACAATGATGGCTCCGCCCGCGGACCGCGTCACTTCCTGATCTACAACCCTCCCATCACCGATCCATCGCTTGGTTTACGAAAATCGTCCCTGCTCGAAGGTGTACGGCTTGCCCAGGATTTGCTTACAAGTAATGTTCAGTCAGTTGTCTTTGCGCGTTCGAGAAGAAGTGTCGAAATTGTCTTACGGTATTTACAGGGAAATCACTCCGTTGACTCCAGCATCGAGTCACCAATGAGCAATTACGATTCACTACCGAGTCTCCAATCCGCCGTCCGTGGTTATCGAAGCGGATATTTACCAACCCAACGTCGCGAGATCGAAAAAGGATTGAGAGAAGGCACAGTAAAAACCGTCGTCGCCACGAACGCCCTCGAGCTGGGGATCGACATCGGCGGGCTGGGCGCGGCGATCCTCGTCGGCTACCCGGGAACCGTCGCTTCCGCGCGGCAACAGGCGGGGCGCGCGGGACGTGGTCTTGAATCCGCAGCTGCGGTGATGGTAGCATCCGCGAATCCAATCGACCAGTTCCTCGCTCATCATCCCGAGTATTTCTTCGAGCGCTCGCCTGAGCAGGCGCTGATCAATCCCGATCATCTCTTGATCCTGCTCGAGCATCTCCGCTGTGCAATCTTTGAATTGCCTTTTCGCAAAGGGGAAGGCTTTGGGGCTTTGCCCAATGAAGTCGTTGATGAGTATCTTCAATTTCTGATTTCCAACAATGAAGCGCACGCATCGCAAGATAAAGTGTTTTGGATGGCGGATCAATATCCCGCTGCAAATATCTCGTTGCGCTCTGCTTCCCCACAGGGAGTGGTGCTTCAGACAACGATGGACGATAGACCATTGACGATAGGGACTGTCGATGGCGAAAGCGCGTTGTGGATGGTGCATCCCGGCGCGATCTATTTACATGAAGCTCAGTCGTTCTTCGTCAAAGATTTGAACCTCGAAGAGCACATCGCTTATTTAAAGCCGATCGAAAGCGACTATTACACCGAGCCCATGCGCAGCACAGAGGTGAAGGTGCTCTCTGTTGCGGCTGAGTCCCCCTCTCCCTCTGTGAGAGGGGATAGGCGTGAGGGGGAAATCCCGTCTTCAACCGAATACTGGGGGGAGCTGCAAGTCACCACCCAAGTTACTGGCTTCCGCAAGCGCCGCTGGTATACGCATGAAAACCTCGGCGAAGAACCGCTCGACCTGCCTCCCACCGATCTGATGACAACGGGTTACTGGGTCTCTCTTTCTGAAGAGACCATCACTCGTCTGCGTGAAGCAGGCGCCTGGACCAACGACCCAAACAACTATGGGCCAAACTGGCCCCAGATCCGCGACCGCGTTCGGGCGCGTGACAAATATACCTGCCAGGTCTGCGGCGCGGTGGAGATAAACCGCCAGCATGATGTGCATCACAAGGTTCCATTCCGCGCCTTCACGTCGTTTGTCGAAGCGAATCGACTCGAGAACCTGACGACCCTCTGCCCGTCCTGTCACCGCAAAGTGGAGCAGAACGTCCGCATGCGCAGTGGACTCTCCGGGCTGGCATATGTGCTGGGTAACCTCGCACCGTTATTCCTGATGTGCGACGCCGGCGACTTAGGTACTCACATTGAGCCTGTCGAGAACCAGACCTTCGGTCAGCCGACCATTGTTTTATACGATGCCATTCCCGCGGGCATCGGCTTTAGCCAAAAACTATTCGAGATGCACGATGAATTGATGGCACGCGCCCTCGAGCTCGTCAGCGACTGCCTCTGCGCAGATGGCTGTCCCTCTTGCGTGGGACCCGGTGGAGAGAATGGGGTTGGCGGCAAGCAGGAAGCATTGGAGATTTTGAAGCAACTAACATCTACACGATGAACACTCGTCTGCTTCAATGCAAGGAAATCCCGCTCCTCTGGCAAATTGACCGACGTGAGACCATCGAAAACGTGTATTACCCGCGTGATGGGCAACTCATTCTGGAGCCAGAACATTTTGATATGCAAGGTTGGCCGCTGGGCGAAGCGGAATACTACACTCCCCTATGGATAGATTGTTATGACCGCGGCGGGGTGTTCTGGGGTGCCTTTGAAAACGATAAGCTCATGGGTGCAGCAATCCTAGAACACAAATGGATCGGTTCCCAGCACGACACGCTTCAGCTCAAATTTCTGCACGTCAGCCGCGACTCCCGGAAACAGGGCTTGGGCACAAGGCTCTTCAATCTGGCTGTTGAAGAGGTTATACATCTCTGCAACACCCTCGGCTAACACAGTCAATTACTATTCGCGGCTGGGATGTACTTTAGCCGCAGAGCTTGACCGGAAATTATTCGCGCTGGAATCGAAAGATATCCATCTTGAGTATGTAATTTCTTAACAGGAATGGTACAGGTGCACAAAATTAACAGGCCGCGAATACATCCTTTAGCGGAGCTCGTGCCAGCACCTGAGGTTTGGGAGTATCTTCATCGTCCGGCCAGCGCACCAGCCGGATTTC
Organism: Anaerolineales bacterium; assembly: GCA_035463255.1. Lineage (GTDB taxonomy): Bacteria > Chloroflexota > Anaerolineae > Anaerolineales > Villigracilaceae > Defluviilinea. Next base: position 11,816 of record DATHTL010000243.1, read on the forward strand.
TCCCTCGCTGAATTCCAGGCCGGTGATATCTCCATCCAGGAAAGCACAGCAGCCTGTATTGAAGTAACTGGGTTTCTTGAATTCTATGATGGGGATATCTTTAGGGGATTGCTGGTTTTGTGCCAGGGTCCACTCCAATTCGGCAGCCAGTTCGGCGATTTGCTTCTGTAATTTCAAGTTGTCAGGACGCTTTGCTAGCTTCAGTTCGGCTTCTGCAAGAGCTTTACGAATGATATCTTCTCGGGACTCCGATTTGAAAACGGGTCGGTGGGTATGACCGGCGATCAATACCACGTTTTTCTTTGACTCGGACCAGGCATACATGGCGCTGTCATGTGCGTAGCGTAAAACAAAATCCTTGGCGGGCGTGTTGACAGAAATCCTCAGCAGCCGTTGAATAGGACGCCACAGGTATCGCAGAGCGAACTTGGAAAATGGGACGATGCGTTCCTCGCTGCTGAATGTGCCCTGGTGCCCGTGCACAAGGAAGAATACACCCAGTTCCTCTTCCCCTTCGCAGACATGCAAGAGCAGACTTTCCAGCACCTGGATAGGTCTGCCCAGAGCAGGGGTGAGCCATTTCTCCACCACATCCGGGTGGCTCCAGGCATCATCATGATTTCCCCAAAAGCGCAGGTAGCGCCCATCCTGGTGGAATTTGCTCTCCAACTCCAGTGTGTGAGAGTACGCCTTCACGACGGTTTCGGGCCAATCCTCCCAGAGTTCCTCTACATCTCCTAGCACGGCGAGGGTATATTGTAGACGGTCATAATAAGCCAGAGCCGCATTGTAAGCCCGCTCGCAAACGAGGAAGTCATCTGCCCCATCACGGCTACCCTTGTGATGATCGGAGAAGATAACAAATTTCGCGTTGCGGGTATCAAGTACTCTCTTGCCTGCTACCCGTTCCTGCTCTAGGGCTCGATGGAAGGCAACATCCAGCGCCGCGAAAATAACCCTTTGAAATTTGGCTATATCCTTTGGCATCGCTTCCTCTTCCCACACAGTTCTTTCTGAGCCGCTGTATGAGTGGGAAAACAGAGCTCTCTTGAGATATTATTCCAATTTGATCTCACCATCGAACTTGACATTCAAATTCAGTCCTGCGACTTCCAGCGTGACAGTTGCCGGAAACGACTCGCTGCCGGTGATGAGTCCCTCATCCGTTGCCCTGATCACTGCCCGCTCGATCTCACGTTGAGAATTGATGCCTACCATCTTGAGGAACTTACGTATGCTCAGATTAAACGTTTCTTCGTTCATGCGGTGAACCTCCTGTCATAAAGGAGCTCGACTTGCGATCAGTATAGGACAAATCCTCTCTTAATTCAATATCCTGCCCTACAATAGAGCAAATTATTACTGGCTGTTTATATTCAAAGGATATCTCAGTAACGAAATCGGCTTTATTGCGTCAAGATTATAGATATTTATCGTTCAACCCGATCAACTTAGTGGTATCGAGCTCGCTTGGAACCCACTCTTCCTCCCCTATCGTCCACCGGTACGAACCTCCGCATTGGAGGTATGCGATTGCCGTTCCTGCGCGCGGGGTTCATCATTCTTGCGCTGGCGACTGTGAGCTTTTTTAGCTTGGGGGTGCCGCTCTACTATCAGAATTACATTCAAAACATCGACTCGGAAACTGTCTCAGCCCTGAACGCACTCGGGCTGAGCACCACCTTCTATGCCACCTATCAAACGGCCCTGGTGGTGCTCCTGGCCAATGCCTTTGGCATTGCCGGGTTGATCATTGCCCGCAACAAATCAGATGACTGGCTGGCGCTGCTCGTGGCATTCACGCTGATCGGTCAGGGCGCCAACGCCTTCGGTCCGCTGCAGCGCATGGCGTCCATTCCCGACTTCGAAATGCCGGTCCGCTTTGTGATCGGGATGGTCCTCATCGGGCTGCTGCTCTCCTGTTATCTCTTCCCCGATGGGAAGATCCAAAAACGCTGGATGCTCTATATAGCCGCTGCTTGGTCCGCCTGGGTGATCGTTTCTATCTTCTGGCATTCCTTCCCGGTCAATATCTTCGAGCGCGGCGGCAACGCTACCGTGAGATACCTGCTCTCCCTGCTAACCGTGTTGAGCACCGGCATCTATGCCCAGATCTATCGTTATCGAAACACCAACAACCCGATCAAACGCGAACAGCTCAAATGGATCGTCTTTGGCGTTGCCGTGGGCATCTTCACAGGCATTGGTGTTAACCTGTTCTTGACGTTCTTCGAACTGACAGACCCCTTAGCCGGCACTTACCTCATCGTGGACATGCTCACACAAACTCTTTCGGTCGTGGCGCAGTTCACCGTCCCGGTGGCAGTTGTGTTCTCAATTTTGAAATATCGTCTGTACGACATCGAGCTTGTGATCAACCGCTCACTCATTTATGGGTCGCTCACGGTGGTCCTGGCGGCGGTCTTCGCGATTATTTTGTTTGGCTTGCAAGGCGCCTACCGGGCGATTACTCATCAAACCAATCCGCCGACGGTTGCCGTCGTCGTTGCGACAGTTGCAGTATCCAGTATTTTTCAACCCGCAAGAAAGGGCTTGCGCCGCTTCGTCAACCGCAAAATTTATGGCATGGATGTGGACTTCGATGAGATCAAACGCCGCGAAGCCAAAATTGAGCAGATCGCCCATCTGCCGTCGCACGCGGTGACGAATGTTGGCGGTTACAAGAATCTCGAATGGATCGCCCGCGGCGGCATGGGGGAAGTCTACAAGGCGCGGCACCCAAACTTGAACCGGACAGTTGCCCTCAAGTTGTTGTCCACCCATTTCAAAAATGACTCTGGCTTCAACAAGCGCTTCGCTCGCGAAGCAAAGACGATGGCGCAGTTACGACATCCGAACATTATCACGATCCACGATTTCGGCGAGCAGGATGGGTTGCCCTATATTGTGATGGAGTACCTCACAGGTGAAACACTCTCGCAGATTCTGGCGAAGCAGGAGCGGCTCTCACTCGACGAGGCTCTGCCGCTGCTCGAGGACCTTGCGTCTGCTCTGGATTATGCTCACCAGCAGGGAGTCATCCACCGCGACATCAAGCCATCCAATGTGATCATCGAACCGATCACCACCCTGTCGGCCGGACGCACCCAGCGCGCCATCCTGATGGACTTTGGTATTGCCCGCTTCACGACCGAAAACACCGCCCTAACGGGCAGTGGCGATGTGCTGGGGACCGCAGATTACATATCCCCTGAGCAAATTCACGGGACGACCGACCTGGATAGCCGTACGGACCAGTACAGCTTTGCGGTGATGACCTATCAAGTCTTAACCGGGAAAAAGCCTTTCGAGCGCAACAATACCTGGGCAATGATCCGCTCCCACCTCGAAGAACCACCCCCAGACCCGAGAAGTCACGTATATCTGCCGGATGCTGTAGCAGAGGCAATTCTTAAAGCACTATCGAAAAAGCCGGAGCAACGCTTTTCCTCTATCGGTGAATTTGTGCGCGAATTAGGCAAAGCATGATTTAGACGAGAATCTCATACGGTACGCCGTGCACTTCCCACTCCCTGCCGTTTGCGATTCCCTGCACTTTTACTGGTAACAATTTTGCCGGCACGCCCGAATCTGGCATCCAGATCCTGTCTTTCAGTGGAAGGATCAATAATCCATTGTCATCACCCACGGGTGTGAAATTCTCATTAGGCTCCTGCTTGAACACAGATAACCCCAGCCGTGTGCAGAGTTCATTGGCCAGGCCGACCACATCTTCGCTGGGCAGGCCAATTTCACTCACATTAAGAATCTTCCGGCTATCGAAGTCCTCATTCACCCTATTGTTCAAGTTGTGGCGCGCGATGAATTCCAGCACATTCCCTGCCGTATCCAGAAAATAAACGGAGTCTGACATCCAAGACTTGGATTCGAAATCTTCTTTTCCGGTTTTGTCCTGCAGCAGGGAGAGGCGGCTCATAATCCACCGTTTCGCGTTATCGTACTGGTTTTCAGGGATATTGAACGCAAAGTGATACGCGCCGTCAAAATCAGACCAGGCTTGTTTGAACACCAGATTCGTTCCCCCGGCCTGCACTTCCAGGCTCGCGGATGTCAAACTTACGGGCAATTCAAGCACATCTGCATAAAAGTCCCGTTGCGCCTGTAGATCGGCAGTCAGAAGCTCTAACCTCGTAATATTCATCGGTCTCGTCCTCCTGATACCTGGACGCCAATTACTACTTACTTTTTACTCTTCCCTCAACCATCTCCGCACCGCCGCATGGGGGTGCTTATACTGAGCCATCCTGTCAAGCAACACATTCGGGTCCGACTCACAGAACAGAACCTCACGATGTTCCCTGAAAATAAAGCCTTCCGCCACAGCGTGGTCAATTGCAGCAATCAGCGGCGCATAGTAATTGCGAATGTTGAACAAGCCTACAGGTTTCTCATGTGCGCCGGTCTGGGCCCAGGTGACGGTCTCGAACAGCTCGTCGAAGGTGCCAAAACCGCCCGGCATGGCGATGTAGCCCTCGGACAGCTCGTGCATACGGGCTTTGCGGGCGTGCATACCGTCCACTACATCCATCTGGGTAAGACCAATATGGGCAAGAGCGACTGTATTCATGGAAGGGATGATCACGCCCACCACTTCACCGCCCGCCTCCAGCACGGCATCCGCCACCACACCCATGAGACCTGTCTTTCCGCCGCCATAGATCAAACGAATGCCTCTTTCGGCCAGAGTCCGCCCCATCAAACGGGCGCCAGCAACATAGTCCAGATGGACCGAGTCCGCTGAACCACAGAAAACACATATCGATTTCATAACATTTTCCTTTGTAAGGAGGTGTAGCCTTGCAGAAGTCTCACAAAAAGATGTATAACAAACCAGGGACACCTTCGCAAGGCTGCTTTCATAACGCGGGTCCCTGAAAATCGTTTTTTTTGTTAGTTATTGTTGTAATTGTCAATATTTCTAAACAACGGGGCGTCGGTGTACAGGTTCAAACTGACACATTTCTGTTCGTTGAAACATTTGCAGTATTGTAACCGTCTTGTAAACAAACTCTAATCTATTTCCTACACGGACTTTCACCCCTTTTTGGTAGAATATTGTCCATAGATTTAGGAGAAAACTATGGCAGGTATGGAGCGTTTTACACAACGAGCGAGACGTGTCCTCAGCCTCGCACACCAGGAAGCTGAGCAATCTCGCAACAATAATATAGGTACGGAACACCTTCTCCTTGGCTTAATGGATGAAGAAGGCGGTGTGGCGGGACGTGTCCTGCGCGAACTCGGGATGACTTCAGACCGGGTGCGCGAAGTGATCCGCCGCGTCACCACCAGCTCATCAAGTTTTGATCCCAACCGGGTTGAGCTCGCCTCCGAAACACAGCAGGTTCTCGAGCATGCTGTCGATGAGGCGCGTCGACTCGGACATCATTATATTGGAACCGAGCATATCCTTTTGGGGCTTGTGCGTGTGGATAGCACCGCGATGGAAGTGCTGCGCAGGCTTGGCGTCACCGCGGAACAGATCCGCAGGCAGACACGTCGCGTGTTGAACGAGTCCGCCTCTTCCCCGACGCCTGCCGGCGGGAGCCTCCAGCGTGGTTCCTCTACCGCAGCAAAGACCCCGCTAGTAGACCAACTGGCTACCGACCTAACCACAAAAGCTGAAGAGAAAAAGCTCGATCCCGTGATTGGGCGGCAAATGGAAATCGAGCGCGTGATCCAGATCCTGGCACGCCGCACGAAAAACAATCCCGCGTTGATCGGTGAGCCCGGTGTTGGCAAGACTGCCATCGTCGAAGGCCTGGCCCAGCGCATTGTCGAAGGCGATGTGCCCGCGCCCCTGATGAACAAACGGCTGTTGCAGTTGGATGTAGGTTCACTCGTGGCCGGCACGATGTATCGCGGTCAATTTGAAGAACGACTAAAACGCGTGATTGACGAATTGAAGCAATCAGGCGCTATTTTATTTATTGATGAAGTCCATATGCTGGTGGGTGCAGGCGCGGCCGGGTCCTCTGTGGATGCAGCCAACATCCTCAAGCCCGCGCTCTCGCGTGGTGAGCTGCAGGTCATCGGCGCTACCACCATGGACGAGTATCGCAAGCACATCGAATCGGACGCGGCGCTCGAAAGGCGCTTCCAGCCGATTACGGTGGAAGAGCCATCCGAGGAAGAAACCATCGAGATTCTCAAGGGCATCCGCGGCGCTTACGAAGAGCACCATCACCTCGTCATTTCCGATGAGGCGCTTGAAGCCGCTGCCCATCTGTCCTCCCGTTACGTAACCGAGAGATTCCTCCCGGACAAAGCCATCGATTTGATCGATGAGTCATCCTCCCGCGTGCGCATGTACAAGAGTCAGGCTGCCAAAGAGTCAAAGGACTTGTTTGGTCAGTTGCGGCAGGCACGTCAGAACCGCTCCCTTGCACAGGAAGAAGGCAACAGCGAAGACGTGCGCGAGTGGGAAGAGCGCGAGATTGAGCTCGGCGAGCAGATCGAACGTCTGCGCACCGGCTGGGACCGCAGTAACAGCCCCGTCGTTTCTGCAGAAGACATTGCCGAAGTCGTGTCCATGTGGACCGGCGTTCCACTCATGCAGCTGGCTGAGGAAGAGTCGCAGCGTCTGCTCAAGATGGAAGATGAACTGCGCAGGAGCATTATCGGGCAGGAAGATGCCATTGTGGCGATCTCGCGTGCTGTCCGCCGTGCCCGCGCCGGTTTGAAAGACCCGCGCCGCCCAATTGGTTCCTTTATGTTCCTGGGACCGACAGGCGTTGGCAAGACCGAATTGACAAAAACCCTTGCCAAATTTATGTTTGGCAGTGAAGATGCGGCCGTTCAGCTGGATATGTCCGAGTTTATGGAACGGCACACGGCTTCCCGTTTGGTTGGTGCCCCTCCGGGATATATCGGCTATGAAGAAGCCGGTCAATTGACCGAGGCCCTGCGCCGCCGTCCGTACTCCATCGTCGTGTTCGACGAGGTCGAAAAGGCACACCCCGAAGTTCACAATATGCTTTTGCAGATTATGGAAGAGGGTCACCTCTCCGATGCCAAGGGCCGCAAAGTGGATTTCCGCAACGCGATCATCGTCATGACCTCTAACATCGGCGCGGACATGATCAAGCGCCAGTCCTCACTGGGCTTTGCGCTCAAGCGTGACGAGGTCACAGAAGAGCGTCTGTCCTATGAAGACATGCGCAAGAAGCTGAGCGAATCGCTCAAGCGTGCATTCCGCCCCGAGTTTATCAACCGTCTGGATGCGGTCATCATCTTCCGCTCGCTCAACAAGGAAGACATCCAGAAGATCGTATCGCTCGAACTCGATAAGGTTGCCGAGCGCCTCAAAGAGCACAACCTGGTGCTGACGGCCACCCCCGCCGCCCTCGCGGCCATCGCGGACCAGGGCTACGACGCCGAGTTTGGCGCCCGCCCGCTGCGCCGTGTGATCCAGCAGCGCGTCGAAGATCCGCTGTCAGATCGGGTGCTGGGCGGCGAATTCCAGAACGGCGATACCGTGCTGGTGAGCCTGAACTCCGAAGGCGTGATCATTCTCGAACGAGACGGTGAAGGCGAAAAGCAGGAAGAACCCGCCGCACCGGCAGTGTAGGTAAAGTAGAATAAAGTGTCCCGCAGATGAACTGCGGGACACTTTTTCGTAAGGTTTTCTTAATAAATTTTTGTATACTACATGTTGTCTATGAAGCGTAGGAAAACTTTAGTGAGTGAAGGAGTAATCGTATGAACACCAATCTTCAAACCGCAACACTGGCCGGGGGATGCTTCTGGTGTTTGGAAGCTGTTTATGATGAGATCAAGGGCGTGCATTCTGTGGAATCGGGCTATGCAGGCGGGCATGTGGACAATCCCACCTATCGCGAAGTCTGCTATGGAACTACAGGACATGCCGAGGTCGTACAGGTTCACTTTGACCCGAACGTCGTTTCCTATCATAACCTGTTGAATGTATTCTTCGCCATCCATGACCCCACCACGCTGAATCGCCAGGGCGCAGACGTGGGCACGCAGTACCGTTCCGCCATTTTCTATCACGACGAGGAGCAGAAGAGGATCGCCGAGGAAGTGATCAAGGACCTAACGGACCAGAAGCTCTTCGACCGCCCAATCGTCACCGAAGTGGCTCCGCTTGATAAGTTCTACGTGGCTGAGGATTACCATCAGGAATACTATGCCCGAAACCCATACCAACCTTATTGTATGGCTGTCGTGGCGCCAAAGGTATCCAAGTTCCGCAAGCACTTCCTGGAGATGCTGAAGAAGCAGCCGGCGTAAGTAACACAGACCCTAAGGGCTTTGCCTTCTCCATGCATTTGGAGATGCTCGTGACAAACCCTTAGGGTCTTTTCGTTTTAAAGATCACAAGGCGAGGCTTGAATCCCGGATAACACCGTATCCTGAAATTTTACAGCCGCGGCTCGCAGCCCAGTCACCTTCGCATTCACTTCATCAGGCATCAACATCACGCCCGCTTCATGGAAGACCCAGTCAACATCCTCCTCGTATTGTCGTACGCCCTCCGCTTGGACCAGGCCACCGTCGATGAACCAGAGATTGAAATTGATCGACATAAGGGCGTCCGGATAATACTTTCCGCCGTGTTGAGCGATTAAGTTCCCGTCAACGAAGTAACGCACATTCCCACCGGCTACTTGAGTAACCAGGGTATGCCAACCTCCCAGACTCCCTTGGATGGGAGTGCTGGTGTTATCGGCGTTCCAGGGCTCGATCTGCACGGTCTCCCAAGTAGTCACATAAAACGTGGTCGGCCCGCTGCCCCAGCCGCCGTTGGGCAAATATTCATAATCCAACTCGCTATAATCCGGTTTCAAGGGCTCCTCATAAGGAGTAATGGTGTAGAACGTTTGCACGACCTGGTCGCCATCCACGCCTGAGATGGGCGTATCGCTGAAGCGCACGCGGGCAGCATACGTCCCCTCGAGGTATTTGCGCTGGTGGCAAATCTGCGTTTGAAAGGTATTCTCGCCCGTGCCATCGGTGGAGGAAGTCATGCGCAGAAGACGATTGTCAGCTTGATCGGGATAATCTACAAAGGAAACATTATCCGGGCGGAAGGTCGCGCCCGGCACGCCAGGCCAACCTGAGCCACTGCGGATGACCCAGCCATTGGCGATCATTTCCTCCTGAGTAGAATAGGAAAAGTCATCGAACAGGATTTGAGATGGCTCATCGATGGAAGAACTGGAAGCATCCAATACAGGTGTGCTCGTAGACGGAGCGCAACTTGCCAAGAGAAACACCCCTAAAACAAACAGCAGAAACGGTTTCATAGTTTATCTATGGATCGTCTTCCTGAACAATTCGATGGTTAAGTCTACACCTTCTTTTGTCACCGTATGTCCAACACCGGTCATGAGCCTGTAACGAACGTCAAACCCATTCTCGGATAAATATTGAGAAAAGTACTTACTCTGCTCTATATTAAAGGAGTGATCCTGATCGCCTATAACAACGAGGAAAGGAATATCCTTTGCACCCAGGTTTGGCCGATAATAAGTTCCTGCAGAAAGCACCGACACGCCGCTGACATATTCGGGGTAATTGAAGGCAAAACCCTGTACGAACTGAGCGCCAGCAGAGAAACCTGCCAGGAACATTTTTTGTCCCACGCGATACTCTTTTTTCACCGCACCGATCACATCCCAGACCACGATTTCGCCAACATCTTGGTACCACCCACCACCTGCATCCGCAATCGAAGGACATAAAAGGATAAAGCCTTCTCTTTCAGCATAGGCTTGCCACAAGTGCCAGCAATCCAGCCCGGTCCCTCCGGCACCGGGATACCAATGAACAGTGGCCATTCACGATCAGCAGAGTAATCCTCCGGTGCGTACAGATAATATTCTACACGCTGCACATGCCGGTATTGCTGTGGATCTTTTGGTGTGGCGGCCTCGGTGGCTCTCCAGACCAATACGGCAAGCGCGGTCAGGCAGGCAATCATCAACCATGCCAGGATCCGTGTTGAACTCACTTCTGGTTTGGCAGTCCGGCGAAGAATACTATCTGGCTCGGTGTTTGCTTTCCTCGGTTGGACGAATCTCAAATCTCTGAGTGCCTCTTGCGCCAGCTCATTGGAGGGGTTGTATCGAAGACAGGCTTCCCAGACCCGGATCTTGTCGCTGACATTGGGCCACGTTTGCGCATACCAATGCCAGGCGGGGATATTATGCTGGTCAGCCTTGATGATGGCTTCCAAGAGTTCACGAGCCTCTTCACTTTTCCCCGCCTGCACTAGCCCGATGGCCTGTTCAATACGATCCTCGGTCATGGCTTCCTCCCAAGCTTTGCTTCAATGTATGAGAATTGTATTTTAACCGCTTTCAGCAAAACAAACTTTGTTATACTTGCGTCGCCTTATGGAACCTGTCCAGACGTTAGCTCCGACCTTTTTAATACGCGACATCCCTATCTATGGGGAAGCTATTCTCGCGCCCATGGACGGGTACTCGGACTGGCCTTTCCGGTCGCTGTGCCGCGCGCTTGGGTCTGCCATGAGCTATACCGAGTTTGTGAAAGTAGAGAAAATTCTTAGCCGCTCCAAAGAACCGGCAAAACGACTGTATTTCGAAGAAGCCGAACGACCGATTACGTTTCAAATTTACGGCGACGACGCTGATCTTCTCCTTAAAGCTGCGTTGCGTGTGCAGGAACTAAACCCGGATATTATCGACATCAATATGGGTTGCCCTGCCAAGAGCATCGCCGACCGCGGCGCGGGCGTGGGCATGATGCCAACTCCCCTCAAGATCGCGCACACGTTCCGAAAATTGACGGCTGCACTACGAGTCCCGGTCACAGGAAAGATCCGCCTCGGATGGGATCGAAATAAAAATTACAAACTGATCGTCCGCGTTGTAGAAGAGAACGGCGGCTCCCTCATCGCCATCCACGGGCGGACCAAAGAGCAGCGCTACAGCGGCGAAGCCAACTGGGATGCCATTGCCGAGGTAAAGTCCCTGGTCAAGATTCCTGTCATCGGCAGTGGAGATGTAAAAACGGTAGCAGACATCCAACGAATGAGGCTGTATACCGGTTGCGACGCGGTCATGATCGGGCGCGCCGCCATTGCCAACCCCTGGGTCTTTTCGGGACTGGACCGGGAACAAGTCGCGCCAGAGCAGTTGCAGAAGACTGTGCACGAACATCTTGCCAAGAGCATCAAATTTTATGGGGAAGAAGATGGTCAGCGACTCTTCCGCAAATATGCAGTGCAGTATTTGCTATTGAGAACGCTGGACCGCGAATCCCGCAAGGAGATTCTAAAAGAAAGACCCTCGACGGAATTCCTGGACTTGCTGAATCAAGTCTACGCAATGACTGCGTAAAAATTAGAACATAAATTCTGTTATACTGTAGAGACGACCCGCCGGCATCCGCTGCAGTGGTCGTCCTTACGAGGTTTAAATGGCAAAAACACACACACGTTACGTTTGTCAGGAATGCGGTCGTGTTGCCGTATCGTATATGGGCAAATGTCCTCAATGCGGATCGTTCAACAGCATGGTCGAGGAAGTGATCCATGATGAGCCCGCTGCCAAGTCTACAGCAGTACGCGGACTCACAGGCCGCTCTTCGCCGCGCGCGATCGGTGATATCTCCTCGGATGCGGAAGACCGCATCAACCTGCCGATTGGCGAGTTTGCGCGCGTGCTCGGCGGCGGGATCGTGCCGGGCTCTATCGTGCTGGTCGGCGGTGACCCGGGCATCGGTAAGTCTACTCTGATGCTGCAAATGGCGATGGAGATGGGCGCGAAGCAACGCGTGCTCTACGTCTCCGGTGAAGAATCGGAGCGGCAGATCAAGATGCGCGCGGTGCGCTTGAATGGTCAGAAGGAACTGCCAAAGAATTTATTGCTTGTCACCGAGACCAACCTCGAGATCATCCTCAACCACATCAGTGAAATCAAACCGGATCTGCTGATCGTCGATTCCATTCAGACCGTCTATCTTTCCAACATGGATTCCTCTGCGGGCTCGGTCTCGCAGGTGCGTGAATGTTCTTCGCAGTTACGTGAGCTGGCGAAGACGAGCGGCATTTCTGTGTTCGTGATCGGTCACGTGACAAAAGAAGGGACTATCGCTGGTCCGCGTGTGCTCGAGCACATTGTGGACACGGTTCTCTATCTCGAAGGAGATCGCTTCCAGGCATATCGTTTGCTGCGTTCCGTGAAGAACCGCTTCGGTGCCACATCTGAAGTGGGCGTGTTTGAAATGCGCGAAGGGGGTCTGGCAGAGGTGACGAACCCTTCGGAGGCATTCCTCGCCGAGCGCATGATTAACGCGGCAGGTTCTGCCATTGCCGTAACAATGGAAGGTACGCGTCCCATCCTTGTTGAAGTTCAGGGACTCACTTCTCCCACCCAATTCGGCAACGCGCGTAGAACCGCTAACGGCGTGGACTTCAATCGTTTATTACTTATCACAGCGGTTCTGACGCGCCGCGTTGGGCTGAAACTGTCAGAGCAGGATGTATTTGTCAACGTGGTGGGCGGTCTGCAAATTGACGAGCCCGCTGCAGATCTGGCGGTTGCCACGGCCCTTGCATCCTCCTGGCGTGATGTCCCGGTTAAGGCAGACACCGTCCTGATCGCTGAGATCGGACTCGCCGGCGAATTACGCATGCCAGGGCAAATGCAGGCGCGTCTGCGGGAGGCGCAGAAGCTGGGGTTCCGAACAGCAATCGTGCCGAAAGCCCTGCGCAAAGGCGAGCCGTATCCCAAGGGCATCGAGATTGTGGAAGTACGATCTATCCAACAAGCGCTCGAGGCAGCATTGAACGTTCAGAGGGAAATCCCGCAAGGACGTAAAGTGGCGTGACGCGTCACTACGTCATTGCGAGCCCGCAGGGGGAAGAAATCCCATGTTGTGTCAGTGAGATTGCTCACCTGCATGGTTTGCTAAGCGAACCACGTGCGGTGCCAGTGTCATCAGGAATTGCGCCTTCCTCGCAATGACAGAAACTATTCTGCAACTATCCGAAATCTCCTTCGTATGAAGCACAGAAGGAGATTTCTTATGAATACCAAGATTATTTTAGCTATCCTTGTCCTCGCATTTGCTTCCATGGCATGCGGGTTCAGCATCGACCTGCCCAGGCAAGTAAAAGCCGGGCCAGAGATCGAAGAGTCCATAACGGTGGCAGCCCCAAAGTCAGACGAGACACGCTTAAACCTGCAGTTCGGCGCGGGCACGCTGACGCTGTCCCCCAGCCCGGGCGGGAAAAACCTTATCGATGGCACGGTAGTCTATAACGTGGAAGATCTCAAGCCGGAAATCGAGAAAAACGGCAACGACATCGAGATCAAGCAAGGCGACTTGAATGGATTGCCTCCGTTCGATGAGTTTGTCAACCAATGGGATTTACAGTTGAGCGATGCTCCACTCGACCTGACGGTGCAGGCCGGTGCGTACGAAGGGCATCTGGAGCTTGGCGGTCTCGCTCTGAAGAGCCTCACCGTGCGGGACGGCGCCTCGAATGTGGACCTTTCTTTCGGAGAACCGAACCAAACAGAGATGTCCATGCTGCGCTACGAAACGGGCGCTTCCAATGTGGAATTGACCGGCCTGGCGAATGCAAACTTTTCCACGCTGACTTTCTCAGGTGGCGCCGGAAATTACAAATTGGATTTCAGCGGCGAGCTGCAACGGGATGCGGTGGTGACAATCGAAGCCGGGTTTGGGGATCTGAGTCTTGTGATCCCTGAAAAGGTGGATGCCGTGGTGACTGTGGAAGGCACGGCTGTGAACATCAATCACAGCTCGGGCTGGTCACAAAATGGACAAAAGTACACCCAGGACGGTTCCGGCCACACGCTGACAATCCTCGTCAAGATGGCGGCCGGCAATCTGGTCATTACCGACTAATTAGACATCCATGGGGCAAACGACCCACAGTACTTGATCTGTGGGTCATTTTTGTTAAAAAAATCGGAGCAAAAGGTCATAATTCATCTATGACCTCTATCACTTGCTGTCATTTTCATGTGACACTAAAATCGTGTATAGAGACAGGTATTGTCTGTTTTTCTAGAAGGAAGGTACATATGCAAATCACCCGTCAGGCTGATTATGCCGTTCGTGCAGTTCTACATTTGGCACAGATCAAGAATGGCGATCGAGCCGCAACCAGCATCGTAGCAAAGGAACAGCACATTCCCCCGTCGTTCCTCGCAAAAATCATCTCCCAACTTTCCATCGCAGGGCTGCTCCATACTTCCCGAGGCGCACGCGGCGGCGTAACGCTTGCTCGTGATCCGAAAGATATTACTCTTCTCGAAGTGATCGAAGCCATCGATGGTCCGATCCAGCTCAACGAATGTGTTGGAGACGATGGCGTCTGCACTTTTGACAGCAATTGTCCGATCAAGTCGGTCTGGTGCAATGCTCAGGATGAGTTGGTTGCACGCTTGAAGAGAACCGATTTTGCGCAGCTACTGGCAAAAACAAACACCAACTAAGTCCACTATCCTTCCCCTCGAAAAGAAACCTCACGGCTATAATAGCCGCGAGGTTTTTATTTCCTGCAGAATGGACAGATTCATGCCAACACCAGATATCCCCGTCGAAACCCTGATCGAACAACTGCACAGCAGCGATTGGACAGCGCGTTGCGATGCAGCCCGATTGCTCGGGCAAAGCCGTGATCCGCGCGCCGTGGATGCGCTGCTACCAGACCTGAACGATCCCGACTGGCGCGTGCGCCGGAACGCGGCTCAGGCTTTGGGTGCCTTACGCGATTCGCGTGCGGTGGACCCGCTAATACAGGCTCTCAAAGATAGAACGATGACGGTCCGCCAGCGCGCCGTTGTTGCCCTGGGACGAATCAAGGATATACGAGCCCTGCCTGCGCTCATCGAGATCCTGTTGGAAAACAAACGCGAGTCATACGATGCCGCCAAGGCAATCCGCAAGTTTGGTAAAAAGGCGTTGCCGGAACTCGTGAAAGCCTTCGAACGGACGGATAACCAGCAGCTGATGATATTGCTTATCGAAATGAAATATGAGGGTGCTTTTGATCTCAGTTTCCGACTCTTGCAAAGTCACGAGCCTACAACACGTCTGAGGGTCGTTGCTGAGTTGGGAAAGATTGGGAACAAAAGAGCAATTCCTCCTTTAACAGGATTGCTAAACGATAATGACCCCCTGATCCAAAGCGAAGCGATTCGCTCACTGGGCAAAGTGGGAGCAACAGAAAGCATCCCGGTCCTGCTTGAGCTGCTAAAAGATGATGAGTTATATGGGCCGCAGTCAAGTATTTATCATGCTGTGACCGAGGCATTCCAAATATTCGGAGGTATTACAGAAGAGATCAAAAACGCCTTTCCGGGAAATTATCCGGCCGTGTTAAACATGGGCGGCGCGCCGATCAGCCTACCCGAAGCCATGGGATTTCTACAGAACGTTCAGCTCAATCAGTTGCTTTCCAGACTGCAAAGCGGTAGTCCAAAACCGGTTGATGTACCCGGGATCCCATCAGATTTCATCAACAACGTTTTCGAGGAGATGGCATGGAAGTTTGGGGTCATGTTTGCCGATGCGCGGGATGCCAGCCAGGATCGCGTTAAGCGTTTGGTGCAACTACTCAAATCTGAATCTAACCTCACGCGTGCTGCCGCAGCCCTAACGCTGCCGTGGTATACCAACGAAGCGTCCCTCGCGGCGCTGGAGCAGGCAACCAAGGACCCGGATGAGATCACGCGTAGATCAGCGACCTGGGCATTCCATGCACTCCAAAAAGTGATTTTGTATCGCAAGCAGGCTGGCTTGTAGAAGACGTTATCCCTCCCGGCGTATAATAATCGGGAGGGATTTTTTATTCCACTAAGGAGACCCCATCATGTCTGGATCCAGAACTGTCCGTGCCCCGAGGGGAACCTATCTCACCTGCAAGAACTGGCTCAGCGAAGCCGCCTACCGAATGATCCAAAACAATCTTGACCCGGAGGTAGCCGAGAAACCTGATGAGCTTGTCGTCTATGGCGGGCGCGGGAAGGCTGCCCGGTCGTGGGAAGCCTTCGACGCCATCCTTGAATCGCTAAAGAACCTCGAAGAAGAGGAAACCCTGCTCGTGCAATCAGGCAAGCCCGTGGTCGTGTTCAAGAGTCATAAAGACGCGCCGAAGGTCTTAATCGCCAACTCCAACCTCGTGCCGCACTGGGCAACGTGGGAACATTTCGATGAGCTGGCGAAAAAGGGACTGATGATGTACGGCCAGATGACAGCTGGCTCCTGGATCTACATCGGCACGCAGGGAATATTGCAGGGTACCTACGAGACCTTTGGCGCGCTTGCCAAACTAAAAGGCTGGAACTCGCTCAAAGGAAAATTTGTGCTCACTGCCGGTCTCGGCGGGATGGGCGGCGCGCAACCGCTGGCAATTACAATGAATGAGGGCGTGGGACTGATCGTCGAAGTGGACCCGGAACGCGCCGAGCGCCGTCGCGCCATTGGTTATGTAGACACCGTCGTTGACACACTGGAAGAAGGGATGACGCTGGTCGAAGAGGCGAAAGAACAGCAGATACCGAAGTCCATCGGGTTGATCGGCAACGCGGCCGATATCTATAGTGAGCTTATCGCACGCGGAGTGACTCCCGATGTGGTGACCGATCAGACTTCCGCACATGAAGCTCTTTTTTACGTCCCATCTGGCTTGTCCATCGCCGCTGCAAATGAGCTGCGCCGGTCTAACCCGGGCAAATACAAACAGATGGCCATGGAGTCGATGGCGAAGCACGTCCAGGCTATGCTCGCCTTCCGGCGCGCGGGTGCCGAAGTATTCGATTATGGCAATAATATTCGCCAGCAGGCGTACAACTACGGTGTGACCGATGCGTTTGAATTCCCGGGCTTTGTGCCCGCTTATATCCGGCCGTTGTTCTGCGAGGGCAAGGGACCGTTCCGCTGGGTGGCGCTTTCAGGAGATAAGGAAGACATCTACGCGACCGATGAAGCGATCATGGAATTATTCCCTGACGATGACCATCTCAGGCGCTGGCTGACGATGGCGAGAGAGAAGATTCCCTTTCAGGGATTGCCGGCGCGCATTTGCTGGCTCGGCTATGGTGAGCGCGTGAAGGCCGGGCTTAAGTTCAATGAGCTGGTGGCCAGCGGAAAAGTGAAAGCGCCGATCGTGATCGGACGGGATCATCTCGACTCGGGCTCCGTCGCTTCACCCAACCGCGAGACCGAAGCGATGAAAGACGGCTCGGATGCCGTTTCGGACTGGGCGATCCTCAACGCCCTGATCAACGCCGTGGGCGGCGCGACGTGGGTGTCGTTCCATCACGGCGGCGGCGTGGGCATGGGATATAGCCAGCACGCCGGTCAGGTCATTGTGGCAGATGGCACTCCCGAGGCTGCTCGGAGACTAGAGCGCGTGCTGACCACCGACCCCGGCATGGGCGTCGTTCGCCACGCGGACGCGGGTTACGAGGAAGCCATTGCAGCGGCGAAGCGCCATGGCATTAAGATGCCGATGCTAGCCAAATAGGACGAGGATACAAGTATGCAAGTAGAGACTCGAAACTGGATCTCAAAAGCGAATAAGGATCTAGTCACGGCTGAGTTTGCCATGCATTCCATGGATGGACCCTTGCCGGTAACCACAGCTTTGCATTGTCAGCAGTCTGCCAAGAAATACCTAAAAGCGTTTCTGTACGAGCAGCATGTTCCCTTTTCCAGCCAGTCTGGTTTGGTGACTTTGCTTGAATCTTGTATTTCAGTTGACAATTCATTTGAGCAGTTACGCCAATTGATAAACAAGCTCGAAGGTTATTCGATTGCTTCCCGTTATCCCAAGGCCAACGAATCTCTGGAGTTTAGAAAGGAAGCATTGGCTACTATAGAGCAGGTAAAAGAATTTGTCTTGAGCAGGCTCACCTGATGGCAGACAGAATGTTTTCGAGAAAAGCAAGACAAATTTCTTTTTCGGCCACTATCTGGATACTAGCGGTTAGTGTTCTGGCCTGCCAGCCAGTAATCGCCATCGGATGGAATGAATTCCTGGTTGTCTTCCTATTGTTCGCGGTGCTGCTGGGCCCGTTGATCTATCGCTTCCTGCGCAGGGTGGAGAAGTTTCTGAAACGAAGACGCCCCGATCAATAGCATGGAACCTGTAAAAACAACCGGAGAATTCTCCGGTTGTTTTTATTTATCACCTTGTACTTTAACCCTTGACATACTGTATATCATACAGTATAGTATGACCATAAGGTGAACAATGGAAAACGATGAACTTGTTCAAAATATGTTATTGGAACTACGGCGCGGGGTGCTGTCCATTGCGGTGCTGAGCCAGCTGAGCAAAGAGGAGTATGGCTACTCCCTGCTCAAGGCGCTCTCCGACAAAGGCATGGAGATCGACCAGAGCACGCTCTACCCTCTACTCCGCCGCCTCGAGTCGCAGGGGCTGCTCCAGTCCGACTGGCGCATTGTGGATGAAGCCCGTCCGCGGCGCTATTACGTCATCAGCCCGCAGGGCAAGGCGGTGCTGACCAAGCTCAAACGTGAATGGTCTGCCATGGCTGAGACCATGCGGCAGATGCTGTCATAAGTAAGGAGAATGAAATGAACTTAATTGATAAATATATTGCTGAAGTCGGCAAACACCTGCCTCGCAGGAACCGTGCCGACATCGAAGCCGAGATCCGCTCGACGCTGGAGGATATGCTCGAGGAACGCAAGCAGGCTCACGGCGCCGTGGATGATGCCATGGTGGTCGAGCTGCTCAAGGAATATGGGGCGCCGCGCAAGGTCGCCGAGTCCTATGCCGGGCCACGCTATTTGATCGGGCCGCGCGTGTATCCCATCTTCGAGCTGGTAACGCGAATTGTGTTGATTGTCCTGTTCGCCGTTACGCTCGCAGGGCTGGGCATCAGTCTGTCGAGATCAAGCCTGACAGGTCCCGAGTTCATCAAAACGATTGGCGACTCTGCTATCGGGCTGATCACCGGACTCATCACGGCCTTTGGAAACATCGTGCTTGTGTTCGCAATCCTGGAGCGGGTGCTGCCTGCCAAGGAATTCGAGAAAGAGTCCGAAGACTGGAACCCGGCCGATCTTGCCAAAGAACCTGACCCCGATCGGGTGAAGTTCGGCGAACAGATCTTCGAAGTATTCTTCCTGGTCCTGTTCCTGATCATTTTCAACCTGTATCCGGGAGTGATCGGCTTCGGGTTCTTCAATGAGAATGAGTGGGTGTTTATCTCACCCATCCTGACGGAAGCGTTCTTCAGCTACCTGCCGTGGATCAATGTCCTGTTCCTGCTCCAGGTCGTCTTCAACATCTATCTGCTACGGCACGGAATGTGGAACACAGCTCTGAGAATCGCCAATGCACTGCTCGAGTTGGGAAGCATCGCACTCGCCGTAGCTATGTTGAGAGGTCCTGACCTGGCATCCCTGACAGCTGATCAACTGGCCGGAACTCCACTTGAAGGAAGCGCGCAGCTGTTCATCACGATGACCAACCTCATCCCCACACTCGTGCTGACCATCGTGATCATCATCAGCAGCATCGAGGTGGCGCAGACGATATATAACCTCTTGAAGGACAGACCTTCATCGCCCTACCCGGTATTGAAGTAGATCCAACTCAATGCAACATCGTATAGAACATCCTGATGTGTCTACATCAGGATGTTCTTCTTAACGACCCCTCTCACTATTGCCATCCTGGGGATTTCTGCATAAGATAATAGGCACCAATCAAAGGAGAGCGTGATGAAGTTCAGAAGTTTACTATTTATACTTGCGCTTGTTTTCGCCTTGTCTGCCTGTAATCTGCCATCGAATCGTCCCATGACCGAGACGCCCACACCTGATGTGAGTCCAACGGCAACCTTGTTCCTGGCCACGGCGACCGCCTCACAGACCGGAGTGCCTTCTAATACTCCTCCTCCGACGACCACCTCCACGCCAACCGTGCCCGTTGCCTTTCCAAGAGAAGTGGCAGTCAACTGCCGCCTGGGACCCGGCACCGGCTGGGTTGTCATTAGCGGTATGAATGTCGGTACATCGTCTCAGATCGTTGGCAAGTCTGCAGATGGAAGCTGGTGGTACATTGTCGACCCGGCCAATTCGGGCAGGAACTGCTGGGTCGCGACAAGCGTGACCAACACCGCCGGCAACATCGGAGGCATCCCTGTGGCGGAAGCGCCCAAAGCATCGGTCACCGATGTCACTGTGGATATTGATCCGAATGCGCTCAGCGTGGCTGGTTGTGCGGGTCCGATTCTTCCTCTCGAGATCACCGGATCCATCGAAACCAACGGCCCCGGGCCGGTGACGTGGTACTTCGAGACACAGCAGGGTGGGGCCATGGCTTCACAGACCACAAATTTCGAAGCGTCGGGCTCAACAGAAGTCTCTACTACGTACACGCCCGCATTGACTGCCGGTACGTACTGGGTACGCTTGATCGTCACCGCTCCTAACAATACGCAGGGAGAGGCTCGATACACAATCACATGCCCGCCATAGAATATATTTTCGTATTTAGTAGCGAACGGGTGATCTGAAAACAGATCGCCCGTTTTTTATGTACTCGTTTTGAGAGCCAGAGATAAATAGCCTGATTCGGATCTATCGGAATCGGAAGAACATCCTCATAGACTGATGACAGCCAGGATTTCTGCCCGTAGTACAATTCAGCCTGCAACTTGTACATTCATATACAAGTACAGCCGCGGAGAATAAAGAGTCCTTTGAGCTTTTCTCTAGGTTGAATCTCTAAAATTAAAAAATATCTCTCGTTGAGATTTGGAGTCGAAGAAGCAAGTATGGTTACGAAACGCATAGCAGTTCTTACGAGCGGAGGCGATGCCCAGGGGATGAACGCCGCCGTTCGAGCGGTGGTCCGCACCGCATTGGATAAAGGGGCTGAGGTTTACGCGATCTATGAAGGGTACCAGGGATTGGTAGAAGGCGGAGCCCGCATCCGCAAGATGGATTGGGATTCTGTGGGCGGCATTCTGCAGCAGGGCGGCACGATCATTGGCACAGCCCGCAGTGAAGAATTCCGTACGCGTGAGGGCCGCCGAACCGCCGCACTGAACCTCGTGCAGCTTGGCGTCGATGGCCTGATCGTGATCGGCGGCGACGGTTCGCTCACCGGCGCAGATATCTTCCGGCGTGAGTGGAGTTCTTTGCTTTCGGAGCTGACCGAGGTTGGACAGATCCGTGCTGAGATAGCCGCAAACCACCCGAACCTCGTCATTGTCGGCATTGTGGGTTCAATCGATAACGATTTCTCCGGCACCGAAATGACCATCGGTGCCGATAGCGCGCTGCACCGCATTACCGCCGCGGTAGATGCCATCACCAGCACCGCGGCCAGTCACCAGCGCACATTTATCGTCAAAGTGATGGGGCGCAACTGCGGCTACCTGGCCCTCTACGGCGCGTTAGCGACCGGCGCGGACTGGGTCCTGATCCCCGAAGCGCCGCCGGATGTGGACAACTGGCAGGAGGTGATGCTGGAACGTCTGAAAGCCGGGACGCGGGCCGGGCGCCGCGACCATATTGTGATGATGGCCGAAGGCGCGCAGGATCGCCATGGCAATTACATTGGTTCCAGCGAAGTGCAAAAGGTTCTGGAGGAAGGACTCGGTGAAGAAGTTCGCACCACCGTGCTCGGGCACGTGCAGCGCGGCGGGCGTCCCAGTGCCTACGACCGGAACCTGGCGACCCAGTTTGGCTACGAGGCGGTCACCGCTGTGCTGGACGCCAAGCCGGAAGATGAACCCATCGTTGTGGGAACCAAGGCCAACCGCATTATCCGGCTCCCGCTGCTAGAGTGCGTGGAACGGACGCGCCAGGTGGTAGAAGCCATCAACGCCAAGGATTATGAAAAGGCCATGTCCCTGCGCAGTTCGAGCTTCAATCAAACCTTCCGCACATTGAAGACTATGTTGCGCGCCCTACCGCATCCACCCGAGCCCGGACAACGGCGATTCCGGATTGCCGTACTCAACGCTGGCGCGCCTGCGCCGGGCATGAACACAGCCATCCGCGCAACTGTACGCCTCGGGCTCGACCAGGGGCATATCATGCTGGGAGTCAGCAATGGCTTCGAAGGGCTCGCAGAAGGGGAAGTACGCGAAATGGAATGGACGAGTGTCAACGGCTGGGCCTCCATGGGCGGCTCGATGCTGGGCACCAGCCGTAAGGTTCCCAAGGGGAAGGATATGTATGCGATCGCTCGTACGATCGAAAACCACAATATCGAAGCCCTGCTGGTGATCGGCGGCTGGAATGCCTATGAAGGCGTACACGCCATGTTCAATGAGCGTGCGAACTTCCCGGCATTCAATATTCCTATCGTATGTTTACCGGCATCCATCAACAACAATCTGCCCGGTTCTGAATTCAGCATCGGCGCGGATACAGCCTTGAACAATATTGTGGAAGCCGTGGACAAGATCAAACAATCTGCAGTTGCCACACAGCGCTGTTTTGTAGTGGAGGTCATGGGTCACTGGTGCGGATACTTAGCCCTGATGGGGGCACTTTCCACCGGTGCGGAGCGGTTCTACATTCCTGAAGAGGGCATCACCCTCCAGCAGCTGCAGGAGGATGTGAACATGCTCAAGCGCGGCTTCAATCTGGGCAAGAAACTCGGGCTGGTCATTCGCAACGAGTATGCCAACGAGATTTATTCCACGAACTTCATTTGCTCCCTCTTCGAAGAGGAAGGAAAGGATGTGTTCGATGTGCGCCCGGCTATCCTCGGGCATTTACAGCAGGGCGGCGATCCTTCTCCCTTTGATCGCATCCAGGCGACCCGGCTAGCAAGACTCTGCCTGGAGCATTTAATTGAAGAGTGCAGGCAGCAGGATAGCACAAACTGCTTCATCGGATTGCAGAATGGGAAATTCATCTTTCACGATATGCGCGACTTCGACCGCATGGCCGATCTGCAATTCCAGCGCCCGCGTGAGCAGTGGTGGCTGCAGCTCAGACCGATTGCCAACATTATGGCAAAGCTGGCACCAGAAGCGTAGAAGTAAAAGTCCCGAACTCCTTCGGGACTTTTACTTTGGAAGCGCAATCTCCTTTGGCCCGCGCTTCGATTGCGCAGCACTCAGCGCGGGAAGTTCTTTACATATCAAAATACAAGCTCAGCTCATAGGGATGTGGGCGGTTGCGTACGGCAAAATATTCATGCTGGCGTTTGTAATCTGCCCACTGCTGGAGCATATCTTCGCCGAAGACTCCGCGCTCCGTGAGGAAGGTGTGATCCTCCTCCAGCGCGGTCAACGCGACGTTAAGAGAATCAGGCAGAGGCTTGAGCTTCGAGCGCTGTTCATCGGTCCAGGAAAAGATGTTCGCATTCATTCACACTTTTCCACCGGGAACTGAACCTCCGTTGTGGAGTCAGATAGATCATCCCTGTCGTGCTGGATGTAGATCTCACGGTACGGACCCACAATCCGGTATGCATTCGCATCGATCCATTCCAGAATAGCAGCATGACCCTGTTGGAAATCTTCGAAGTTCCCTTGATGCACCACCGCCGCCACCTGCGTGGATGGCAGTTCATATACCTGAACGCGGTCTGTTCCTTTCAACGGGCGGTCGATGGGAACGATCGCTTCGACTTCTTCGTTTTCATAAACGTCCGATGGGCTATGCCACAGGGTAAAGTGCGGGCCGGTCTGCTTCGCTCCCTGCGCATGGACATAGCTATAAACTTCCATATACGCCGCATCCAGGTACTGCGGCACCTGGTCGTTGGTTGGGACCGTGACCCGCCGCGAGACGACCCGCATGGCGGGTGTGTTTTTGACGACAACATCATAGGTTGACATTTTATCCTCCAGTTCGATTTGCCTCAGCCGGGCTTCGATGCGCGACAGGCGGTCTTGTTCTTCTGCTAGGCGCTTTTCCACTTCGTTGCGCTGCAGGGTCAACATGCTGCGCAGTTGCTCCGGGGTCAGGCCGTCGGCCAGCACTAGCCTGATCTGCTCCAGCGAGAAGCCGAGATCCCTCAACGCCAGGATGCGGTTCAGGCGTGGAAGCTGGTCGGCAGAATAGAAACGGTAGCCGCTGAAAGCATCCACCCTGGCGGGCTTGAGCAGATCCATTTCATCGTAGTAGCGCAGGGTCACCACCGACACCTGGCTGAGGCGTGCAAAATCACCAATTTTGATCATAGTCTCCTCCGCGCGCACGGACCACTAAACGTGGTGACACTATACACCCTCAGGCAACCTGAGAGTCAAGTGCGAATCTAAGACGCATCTCATTTCATGAACACCTGCTTTTGGTACAATTCTCTGGCAATGCCATTCAACATCTCAAAAGAAGGATTTGATCGTGGTGGGGTCTGCTGAGAAGGATTATGTGAATCGAAACCGATTGTTTGTGGGGGTAATCATTGTAGTTGTCGCGATTCTTATGATATCCGGCTCACTGCTGCGCAGGGAATGGAAAAACAGGCAGGCGGAGATAGGTCATCGAGTGCCTCTACCTAAACTGAATTACTGCACGCCAGATCGAGCTGGGCCCTGCTTTCTATCCTTCAACCTTGACCGCGATGGCGAGATGCTGGTCACTCTGCAGACGGAACATGATGTGCCCGATTTTTATCTGCAGATCAGGTATCAGAATAATTTGACCGCATATCAATGCCACACCGTCGGACGGCTTTCGACAACTGTGTTGTGCAGCGGTAAGACCATGCCGGTTGGAGAAGTGCTGCAGTTTGTGTTGCTTTCCAAAGCAGATGACAGCCTGCTTGCCGAAGGGCAGTTCCCGATCATCGGCCTGGCACTTGCCACGCCTGAGCCGGCTACGACGCCCACATCCATCCCGTTGTGGGAGCGTCCGCCGAAATGATTCTGTAGGGCAGGCTTTCAGACTGCCCCGCTAGCGCGGGATACCCTACGGGCACGATGTCTACGACAAGCCTTACCTACTTGCTGTCACGCTAAAAGCGCGACCTATTTACTTAATCAATAAGGAATAACTGTGTTTTTCAATAGAACCCGGAAACTCGTTTTTTCCACCTTCATCGTATTGCTCCTGCTTGCCTGCCAGGTCTCCACGAGCGGGCTGCCATTGTTTGGGCCGACGGCGACGGCCACACTTACGTTAACGCCGACACTGACCCCAACTCTGACTCCAAGCCCTACTCCCACCGAAACGCCCACACCCACAATCACGCCCACGCCCACGCCTGTTGCGGGCCGCGTGCTGATCCTCTCCATCGATGGGCTGCGTCCGGATGCCATTTCGCTGGCGCCCATGCCCAACTTAATGGCGTTGATGCAGAGCGGCGCGTATTCGCTCAGCGCGCAGACCGTACACCCGAGCGTCACGCTGGTGGGACACGCCTCCATGCTGGGAGGCGTTTGCCCGTCGAAACATGGCGTGAACTGGAACGATTATCTCCCCGAATTCGGATACGCCCAGGGTACCGATCTGTTTGATATTGCGCACGCAGCAGGCCTCCGTACCGATATGTACGTGACCAAACAAAAGCTCGCGCAAGTGACCGAACCGACGAGCCTGACCAATTATGTCTTTGTCAACGACCGCGACACGGTGCTGACCGACCGCCTGCTTTCGGAGTTCCCGCAGGACTTCGGCGTGATGTTCATCCACTTCGGCATCACGGATGGGATGGGACATGCTTATGGCTGGCTCTCGTCACAACAGCTCAGTGTGCTCTTCCGCGCCGACGAATCGCTGGCCCGCATCCTGGCCGAGCTGGACGCGCGAGGGCTGCGTAATGAAACATTGATCATCGTCACCTCGGATCACGGCGGGCATGCCAGCACGCACGGGTCCAGCGCGCCCGAAGACATGACCATCCCCTGGATCGCGGCAGGCGCGGGCATTCAGCCCAACAAGCCGCTCAACACTCTCATCCACACCATGGACACGGCCGCCACCGCCGCCTATGCCCTCGGTCTACCGATCCCCGCCGAATGGGACGGCGTGCCCGTCTACGAAGCCTTTGGGCAGCCAGTACCCAGTCAATCTATGCAGTGCCCATAAAAAGATACAATTTCTTATGAAGCACCATGGCAGCCGTAGAACGGTCCTCATTGTTCTCTCCATCTTCTTTTTGTTGGCCTGCCAGGTCACGGCCCCGGAGGTGCTCATGCGCCCGTCGTCATCGACGGCAGCTTCTGCATCGATGGTTACGCCAGAATCTACGCTAACGCTCATCCCGTCTCCCAGCCCGACCGAGACGCAAACATCCGCCCCAACCGCAACCCCATCGCCCACGAGTACCCCCTCCCCGACAGTTACCCCGACA
Organism: Anaerolineales bacterium; assembly: GCA_035463255.1. GTDB lineage: Bacteria > Chloroflexota > Anaerolineae > Anaerolineales > Villigracilaceae > Defluviilinea. The sequence goes on from DATHTL010000243.1 coordinate 38,112, forward strand.
ACCGCACCATCGACGCGCCGTGTGGTGATCGTCTCGATCGATGGTCTTCGCCCCGATGCCATTGTACCGGCGCAGATGGTTCATCTGATCACCCTGATGCAGAATGGCGCGTTCTCTCTTGATGCGCAAACTGTTTTCCCCAGTGTGACGCTGGCGGCGCATGCCTCTATGCTGAGCGGATTATGCCCATCGAAGCACGGTATCCTCTGGAATGAGTATCTGCCCGAATGGGGCTATCTTCAGGACACCGGTCTGTTCGATCTCGCTCACGCGGCGGGTCTACAAACGGTCATGTATGTGGGCGTGCAAAAATTGAGCCAGGTCATCAACCCCGCCGGCCTGGATCGTTTTGTGTTTATCGATGACCGTGACACCGAGCTCATGGGCAGCGTGGTAGCAAACTTCCCGGAGGATTTCGGCATTCTCTTCGTTCACCTGCTCTCCACTGACATCGCCGGGCACGACTCTGGCTGGATGTCGCAGCACCAGCTCAATACGATACGCCTCGCCGACGAAGCACTGGGGATGCTCCTGGCAGCGCTCGACACCAGAAACCTGCGCGGGGAAACCTTGATCATTGTCACATCGGATCACGGTGGTCACGGAGGGGAGCATGGGACAGAGATGCGCGAGGATATGACCATTCCCTGGATTGCCGCAGGGCCCGGCATTTCGCCGAAGACCCTCGCTGGCCCTGTGCACACCATGGACACGGCCGCCACCGCAGCTTTTGTGCTCGGCCTACCGATCCCCGCTGAGTGGGATGGTGTACCCGTCTATGAAGGCTTTGGCTTGCCTGTCGAGAAACAATCGATGCAGTGCGAGTGATCTCCCTTGATTCGTAGTCACGGCTTCAGCCGTTCATTCTCCATACGATTTTCAACATCCAGGTATGGCAGACCACGAGTGTAATGCCTCCTTAACCGGAATGTAATCCTTTCACAAGACTTTCTCAACCGGCTGTTCATGTTTTCTCCTTACACTGCATATGGATGCAGCGAGCGGCTCATCCGAATCCATGCATAGAAAAGGAGTAAACATATGAAACGAAAATTAGGCGCGCTTTTCATTGTGCTCATCATTGCTCTCGTGACGGTGATCCCTGTTTCCGCGGGGCGCGGCAATGAGACCCCGGGCGTGGTCTACGTGACCAGCCAGGGACTCTACTATGATACGTTCGTCACAAAAGACCCCCTACCCTTTAAAGGAAAATTCCAGAAGATCGAGAATGGGGCCACCGAGTTTGGCCCCGGCGACCCTGGCTACCTGGGTGGGCGCTGGTGGGTAGACACGAATGACAACAATATCATGGACCCCACCGATCACTACTTCCTCTGCCCGCTGCTCGGGCCAGGACGAGAGGAGCCCTAACATACATAAAAAGAAACTAGAACTGCCATAGCAGAAAGAGCTCCGGGAGGTTTCGCGACGTGAAGCTTCCCGGAGTTTGATTTAATGATTGCAGTGTAATTCGCTACCCATAAGCATTCCCCTTTTGAATCGACAAATCAATCAAATTGGACTCGTTCAATTCGTTGTACAATGAATATGGAAGGAGTTAAGATGAATCAAATCTCGAACCCGGAGGGGAAACTTGCCTGGCAGAAGATCGTCGCCGCGTATGCCCGACCGGACCTGCCTCGCAGTATCTGGCAATTGATCAATACCTTGATCCCGTTTTTTATATTGTTCTATCTCTCCTTGCGCAGCGTGGATGTGTCACTCTGGCTGACGATTCCACTTACGATCCTGACGGCCGGATTCATGATCCGGGCCTTCATCATCTTCCATGACTGCGGGCACGGGTCGTTCTTCAAATCGCAGCGCGCCAACGAAATCGTCGGATTCATCGCCGGGCTGCTGGCGTTCACGCCCTACCATCGCTGGAGGCACGCACATGCCATCCATCACGCCACGAGCGGTGATCTCGACCGGCGTGGAGTGGGCGATGTATACACGATGACCGTGCAGGAATATCTCGAGGCGCCCTGGTGGAAAAAGGCCGGGTACCGCATCATGCGCAATCCGTTCGCCATGCTTGTCGTCGGGCCCCTGATCATGTTCGTCATCGTCGAGCGAATTCCCCCGGCGAAGGGCAAACGCGAGATCGCCAGCGTCTGGTGGACCAACCTGGCACTCGCCGTTATTATCACGATAATGGTGCTGACTTTCGGCTGGCGAGTCTATCTCACTGTGCAATTACTGGTCCTGTTCTTTGGGACGAGCGTGGGCGTGTGGATGTTTTACATTCAACACAATTATGAAGGGGTGTACTGGGAACGGCATGGGCAATGGGATTACTTCAAAGCCAGCATGCAGGGCAGCTCGTTCTATAAACTACCCGCGCTGCTGCAGTGGTTCACCGGGAATATTGGCTTCCATCACATCCACCACCTTGGCTCGAAGATCCCCAATTACAACCTGCCCAGGGCCTATCAAGAAAACTCGATCTTTCACGTCGAGCCGTTGACACTCCTCTCCAGCCTTAAGTGTCTGAAATGGCGCCTGTATGATGAAGCCAACCACAGGCTGGCAGGCTGGGAAGTATTGAAGCAGTATCGGCGGGGGTCGGTGGCGATCTGATAAAGAGAGCGACTCCTTCGGCGAGTCGCTCTCTTTATTCTCGTTCGTTATAAGAGACCGGACTTGTCTCTTACGCGCACATTTGTCAGATCTTAACTCCCAGCCCACTCTTTAATATCTCGATCACCTGGTCGAACACTTCGCTCACTTCGGGCAAGCTGATCCAATCTCCTTTGCGCTTTCCAAACTTGGATTGCAAAAAAAGACCCAGATCTTGCATTAACCCTTGCACCATGAAGGTAACCACGGCTGGGTCCAACGTTGGGTCGAGCTGCCCTGTAGCCTGCGCGCGGGACACCATCGCCTGGAAATATTCCTGACGGATCTTCTTGGCCTTTTCGAGGATCGCGTCGTGGAATGGCAGAGCAGATGTGTATGCCCGCCGCGCCAGCCTGGAGTGAACCGGGAGCCTGATAGCCGCCTGCACCGCCACCGACATCTGCCAGCGCAGGGTTTCGAAGAAATCCGCGTTGGGGTCCGACGGAGGCGTGCCCTGGATCACACCCATCATCTCCTGATTTGCATGATCCAGCAGGTACAGGAACAGGTCCTGCTTGTCGTCAAAGTACTGGTAGACGCTCCCTTTGGCAATGCCTGCTTTCTCGACGATCTTCGATACAGAGGCGGTGTTGTAGTCGTTGTTCGCAAATTCATCCAGCGCGATTTCCAGGAAGGCTTTGCGTTTTTCTTCAGGCAGGTTGAGGAATGTTTGCTTCGGCATGGTTCGTTATGGTCTTGGCCTTTCCTTGAAGAAAATTGAGGATGGCAGTCTCAAATGCCTTGGTTTGTGTTTTTACCACCGCATGCCCGCCCTTCTTTAGCAGGCACAATTCCGCATTGGGGATGAGACGCGCGGTCTCGCGGATGTTATCAGCGCCGTAAAACGGATCGTCCTGCCCACCGATCACCAGCGTAGGCTGGCGGATGAGGGGCAATTGATCGACCACATCCAGGTTGATATCCGAGTCGAGGACAATCGCAAAGTCTGAGCCGCTCTTTGGGGTGCCAAGCAGTATCTTTCCAAAAAGACGCATCATCAGCCGCGTGACCCATTCCGGCGTGCCGCCTTCGGCCACGTCTATGCCCATGCGTTGGTAGAGCGCCGGCCAGTCTCCCGCCAGGGCGAGGTCCCGCCAGATCGCTGCGACCTGCTTTCCATTTTCGTTGAGCCGATAGCCGGTCATCGCCAGCACGAGCGTATTGACGAGGTCCGCATGATCGACGGCAAAATGCATGGCACTGGACCCACCACTCGACATACCCATAATATGGACCGGCGTACCGATATCCCTGCGGATCATCTCGGCAAAGTCATTGCTCATATCTTGCGCAGTATAGCCTTGTGGCATGTTCGGCCGGCGGCTCATCAGGTAGATGGTGTAGTTCTGCGTCAGCCGCTTGAGCCCGACCAGAAACCCTTGCTGCGCCGTCCAGGAGGGCGGCCTGTGCTCCAGTTCGGAACCGGTAAAAACTACCAGCGCCGGGCCGGAGTCACTGATGCGGGCATACGGAATGCCATTGGATGAAAAACCGGTAAATGTAGACATTGTATTATTCCTTTTATAAAATACTTCTGTTATGTCACCCTGAGCCTGCGGGGCTCAGAATGACGTCACGTTTTGCATCCTCTTCCCATGCACATACTTCACGCCAAAATAGACCGCCAGGTTGCAAATGATCAGGCCAATCAAAGCCGGGATCAAGACGGCCCAGCCAGACTGGCCGCCTTCCGCGACGCTCCAGGCCACTTTGCCCAGCGCAGCCAGGTTGATGACCGCCACGCCCCACCACCACGAGCGCTTCCAGAAGGCAAGCCCGAGCAATATGAAGAATGCGGGGACAACCAGGGACATCAGGATTTTCTGTACAGTCCAGGTGCCGGTGAGGTACTCGAGCTCGGCTGCCAGAAACTGCTCCACCATCGGGTCCGCAACCGCCGGGGCGGGGAACCAGAACATGCTCGTCGCCAGCGCAATGACGGTGAGGGTCATACCGCCCCAACTGCGTTTGTAAGCAAAGTAAATGAACGGGATGATAAACAATGGGCGGATGTACCAGCTGAGAACATTATGATGCCGCGCCCAGGCCCAGGGGAGAAAGTCATTGATAAATTCCATTACAACCTCCATAAGACTAATGTGACTGGTCAGTCATATGACTGACCAGTCACATTATACGCGTATCCGTTGTGTTGTCAAGGGGAACGCAGCTTTGAAAACTTGTACCTGCAAACTCTCGAAATTGGCTACAATTGGAGAAGTACTGGTGTTTTTACAAGGAGATTATCGTGCCAACGACCTATCACTTCCAGTGGCAAAATCCCATTTTGCTCAAAGATATTTACCCGATGCGCCTGCAAAAACTGCGCGACTTCCTGATCTTCTACAAGGAAGCCGACCTGTGGGCAGAATACAAGAACAAGAATATTGCCACCCTGGCGGCGGACGTGAAAGCATACGAAGCCGGGATGCAGGCTGCCCGCGCCGCCGAGCTCAAGCAATACTCCGACCTCAAGAAGCACTTCCTGACCAAGGACGTCAGAGGGCTGTACGCCAGATATATGCCCTTCGAACAGGAAGCGCTGGGGTTGGTCCA
>DATHTL010000244.1:0-16595 GCA_035463255.1 Anaerolineales bacterium
CCGGGAACGCGCCGGCTACACAGGCCACAATCACCATATCTCCTTCCGGCGCGACCTCTGCGATCATCTTTCCACCGTAAACCTGACTGTTAACAACAAGAATATTGTTCTCAATACACAGATCTCTAGCATACGCGACACATGGTTTACCTGTGCGCGCTGACAGCCAGGCGGCAAGGTCCATCCCTGTGGCTGTCCAGCCGAACATGACCAGACGTGGCGCTCGTTCTTGAACGAGTGCTTCAATCACTTTTCCATACGCTTCTGGATTGAACTGCACAAGGCTCGCGTCATCGATAGATAAGGTTGAATCAGAAGCAAACACATCAGCGGAAACACCACTCCCCAACACCACTGCGATCGTTTGTCCGCCCCAGGACGCAGCAAGTTCCTTCGCTTTGCCCACCATCTCGAACGAGATATCGGCGAAGCTACCATCGATTTGCTCTGTAATCACAAAAATATCATTTGACATGTTCTCTCCTGTTACAACTCTGTCATTGCGAGCCCCTTGGGCGAAGCAATCTCAGGTAACCTCTCTGGCTTTTATCAGAGAAGATTGCTTCGTCACCGCTTCGCGGCTCCTCGCAATGACATTACGCTAATCCTTTACTCTTCAACAGCTCCACAATTTTCGCGGCAACTTCTTTGGCAGAGCCTTCGATCATCTCAGCATGACCGGTCACGACAGGCGGTGCCATCTTCTTCATGACCAATCCGGCAGTAGCTTCCCCTGCAGGTGCGACGTTCTCGATCGTGGCGGTCTGAGCGACCTGCCTGACCTTACTAATCGGTGCATAACGCGGTGGCTTCGACGCAGCCTGGATCCCGACGACCATCGGCAAGCGGACAGAGTATTTTCCTGCCATTCCACCTGAAAATTCCTTTGTGATGATGGCCGACCCATCGGCTGCTTCCACCGAGCTAACTCCGCCTATGTAGGGCATATCTAGATAGGCAGCGATCATCGGTCCGATCTGGCCATCGAGGTCGTTGGAGGCTTGTACACCCGCGAAAACCATGTCCGGCGACAGTCCTCTGATTGCCTCCGCTAGCCACTTCGCTTGCATGTGCGAATCTGCGCCTGGCTCATCACCGGTAATCTTGACGGCTTTATCTGCTCCCTTAGCCAAGGCCAGGTGCAACACACCATCGAGTTCCCCGATCAAATCCACTCCGACGACTGTCACAGTTCCCCCGACAGCTTCCTTCACAAGCACCGCCTGCTCAATGGATTGCTCGTCGAATTCGTTGAGCACGAAGTCCACCGAGTCAAAATCGATATTATTGCCTTTCACAGGAAGATCATCCGCGATGCTGGGGATGTGTTTGATTGCAACAACTATGTTCATAAAATCTCTCCTTGATTCCAAGCTCCAGCCGCCGTCCCCGGCGGCGGCGAGTAACCGGATAATCCAGCGCCGCACGCTACGCGCGGCGCTGAGAGCGTTTTAAATACCTCTCATGGATCTATCCAACAACTCCAAGATATCATTCACGGTCACGTGCTCATTCCCTGTTGACTTGACGGCGTCCTCGAATCGCGAGACTTCAAACGGACAGGCCACGGCGAGCACATTGGCACCGGTGGAAGCAGCTTCCATGGCGCGCTTTTCGGAAAGGCGCATCTTTGTATGCTTGGCAGTGAACGAGTCCATCCACATGCCGCCGCCCCCACCACCACAGCAATATCCATTTTCGCGATTGCGCGCCATCTCCACCAATTCCACGCCTGGAATGGCTTCCAACAATTTGCGCGGCGCTTCATACTCGCCATTGTGGCGACCGAGGTAACACGGGTCGTGATAAGTGACTTTGATGTTTACTTCATACTTGAGCAACGGTTTGAGTGCATCAAGGTAACGTGCAAGGAACGTAGTGTAGTGCAGCACAGGCCGCTCAAATCCATATTTGGGATACACATTTTTGAAAGCATTCAATTCGTGCGGACCCGTGACAACCAACTCCATCCAATCATATTTATTGAAGGTCTCGATGTTGTACTCCGCCATCATTTCAAAGAGACCCTTTTCACCAGCAAGACGCTGAGAGTCAGCATCATCCTTTTCTTCTTTGCCAAGGACTGCAAAGTCGATACCGAGGGCGGTGAAGATCCGCGCCGCAGCTGCCGCTGCATCGATGCCGCGCGGATGATAGGATGGATACGAGCCGACATACCAGAGCACATCCACCGGCCGACCCAAATCCTTAATGATCGGAACAGCCACACCCGCAGACTGGATCCACGCGTCGCGCTTGCGCTGCGGCTGGCCAAGGGGATTGCCACTTTTTGCTGTGTTTTCGAACGCCTGCTGCAACTCCGGTGGCACAAACTTGCCATCCAGGATTGCCTGCTCACGTGCCGCGGGCATGATCTTGACCATGTTCACTTCTTTGGGACAGACCCGCAAACAGTTAGCACAGGTAGTGCAGAGCCAGAGCTCAGGCGCTTCGGTTAAGTCCATGCCTGTTTGGGCGTACCGATAAAGCTTGCGCGGACCGTAATTTCCAACGACGTCCACCGGGCAGACTGGCACACACTTGGCGCATTGATAACAATCGGCAAAGGACTCCGCATTGGGAATGGCTGCAATCTTCTCGATGAGTTCGGGTGTGTACTCGAAGATCGTCCGCTGCTCGAACATGCGATTCCAGTGACCCGAAATATCCACGCCATCTACGATGGCATGTTCTTTCTCCACAATCTTTGCTTTGATTGGACCTGCAGGCATAAGTTATGGTCTCCTTAATTACTCATCCTCAGTAAGCGAGTCCTTTACCTTCGGCAAACCCAACAACCTTCTTGCCATATTCGGTAAAGACGGCAACAACTCGTTGAAATCACGGCTCAATCGCCAACTTGTTGAGCCATACATGTAAACGGCGTACGCACAAGCCAGAAAAGCGCTGTTCGCGAACAAAGCACGCCTTTCATTATTGATCAATTCCTCTGTCCACAAGCCTGTGCCCTCGGCAAATTTCATGCTCATCGCACTGACTGCTCCAACTCGGGCATATCCTTCTGGGATGCTTGTGGCCAGCAGGTTGTGTGAGCTCCCGGCGAGCAAGGGCAGAATACCTGTACCGGTCGTCGGATCCCAAAGCCAGCGGGTCCACAACCAGTTGTCTCTGGGAAAGATATTATGTAAAAGTCCAGTGGCAAGTTCGAGGGCTAGTCTTGTGTCGAGGGCATTCAATTTTTCAATGAAGACAGCAACACGGACAGGTGATGGGGCCTCCCCCTTGAGTAACTCGTCTAGAGTCTTGTAGTCACCCTGCCCAAAGTAATTGGTAATTGCCCTTGCATTTGCTTTGGTATGCGTGACGGCGGTGGCGATGTCCATGAAGGAGTCTGATAGCCTGGCGGGATCGGTATCCAGTCCAGCAAATAGACGGGTCTGTCGTGTGGCAAGTTCATCTGCGATGCCAATCACATCCTCCGGCGAGACCTGTCCCAACGCCTCCTGAAGGCTGGCTTGCAGTTCTGGATCATCCGGGCCAGTTTTCTGCTTGATGATGTGACTCTGTCGCTGCGGATCCATAGTCGTTGTAAGGTCAGACTACTCGTTCGAATTACACTAACACCTTAACTCTGCGAACGGCGGCAACCGCCCGCGCCGCTGCAAGGCCCGCGCGGGAGATGGAGTCATCCAGGTCGGCGGGACCCGCCGCGGCACCCGCGACAAAAATACCCGGGCGGGAGGTGGCAACAGGGTCAAGACCACCCGCCCCACCGGCTTCGATAAAGCCGTACTTGTTCTGCTGAATGCCCATGAGCTGTGCAATCGCACGCGTGCCCGCGCTGGGCTCCATGCCAACCGAGAGCACGACCAGATCCATCGTGACTTCCATCGGGCGGGACATGGTTGTGTCTTCCCCGCGCATGAGAAGCTGTCCGCCTTTTGGCAGCACCTCACTGACAACCCCCTTCACATAATTAACCTTGTATTTTTCCTGCGCCGGCCAGTAGATTTCATTCTCCCAGTAACCATACATACGCATATCGATGTAAAAGATGAAGACCTTCGAGTCGGGCAGCTGCTGGCGTACTTCAATGGCTTGTTTGCTCGCAATACCGCAACAAACTTTGGAACAGTATTCGTTGCCAATTTGCCGATCGCGCGAGCCAACACATTGGATGAACGCAATCTTCTTAGGCGGCTCGCCATTTGACGGGCGCACCACGCAGTGATCTTTCAGCATCTTTTCCAGATCGGTTAGCGTGATGACGTCGGGGAACGAATAGTAGTTGTAGTACTGTGTGGCGCGACCCGGATCGAAATGCTGAAAACCCGTGGCGACAATGACCGCGCCCACATTGAGCAATTCAGCCACGCCACCGGTTTCGATCTGGACCTCGAAGTTGCCTTCTTCTCCAGATAGATTCTTCACTTCGGCCTGATACTTCACGTCCACATTTGGATTGCGTGTGACCGAGTCGACGAGTTCTGCCATTGCTTCTGAGGCATCGCGCCAGTGATGCGTGAGCTTGGCATAGTTTTCGCGGTCCGGTGTGCCGCCGAGGCGCTCACGCTTTTCGATGAGGATTGCTTCCCCGCCCAGGTCCGCTACACAACGTGCGGCTTCCAGTCCAGCCGGTCCCCCGCCAATGATGAGCACTTTGCCAGATGACATAGTTCCTCCAAGTTCATATTCGTCATTGCGAGCGTTCGTCGCGAAGCAATCTCTTGTTTAACGGATGGAGCGCATCGAGGAGATTGCTTCGTCGGGAAGAGCCGCGCAGCGTCCTCGCAATGACATGGTTACTGGGTCAACGCGATTGGCTGGTCAGCGTCCTGCCAAGTGATTCCAGATTTGGTGCCCGCGCGGATTGCATCGAGATCGCCCTGAAATTCATCCCAGTATTTCTGCCAATTGATTCCCAGTTTCTCCAGAAAGGGTCGCCAATCCGTAGAGTGCCAGTGGAACTGCACGACGCGAAACGGATGCGCGCCCATGGCCAACGCTGCGACCTGCGCGTCGGATAGAACAGGGATGCCAACTTTGCGATCATGTGCTTTTGCAGCAAATTGGCTCTTGTCGAGGGTGGTTACACAGCCCGTATCGTGCGTAACCGTCAGATCGGGATTCACTTCATTCTTCATCACTTCGATCTTGCGCAGAACAGCGAAAGAGCGGGTGAAGTCTCGCTGAACCAGTACATGACGGAACCCAAATCCACAGCAATCGAACCAGGTGGAGTAGTCCTCCACCTTAATACCCAGCACTTCCAGTACCGCCGTCACAACTGCCGTGCGTTGCCCACCGTAAATTTCGGGATCATAAATCGCGTCTTCCGCGACGATTTTGTAATAGTGGCAGGCAGGGTGTACCGTGGCCGTGATGGAATTCATATCCACAAGCTTTCGCTCTGCAAACTTGTGTCGCATCGCGTAAACCCATTCGCTGTAGTGGACGATCTCTTCAGGAATAACAAGAGGCTTGCCCATCTTGTCGAGGATACGGCGTACTTCGTCCCGTAATTCCTTGTGGTGCACAAGCTGTTCTCGGATTTCCTTATAATGTCCAAAGCTGGTGCCGCAGTGAATGAGCGGGAAGTAACCTGTCTCATAGGCTGCAGCGAAATTCCGCGCCATAACGGCGGCCTGTCCTACCGCGTTGGATGCACCTGAAGCATAGTAGTTCCAACCTGTGCAGGAGGTCTGATCAGTCGGGTCGTGATAATCTAAATTAAATTGCCGGTGAAGCCATAGAATCGATGAGGCATAGCCTGGAATATGACCGCAGTGGCCACAGGATTTATGGTGCCAGGTATGCTCGATGGGAATCTTTTTCATGCGTCCATACTTGGTCTTGAATTCAATGTAAGGCTCAGGAACCTTTTGCAGAATAATTTCACCCTTTGCTTCCAGTTCCAATAACGTCTCATGCATGTCATCTGTTGGCGCGGATTCGGCGCTGCGCGTGACAGGATGCGATTTCTTCTCAAGGATTTGTTCGACCGGCGTAAAGTCAGTTGTGGTCATAAGTCTCTCCAATAAGGGTTACAGGTTCAAGGTTGAACATCACAGTTGATTAACAATTCAACCTCGACTACGTCCTATCCTTCTTCCAATTCTTCCTGCATGACATCCGCCAGCAGGTCATACAAGCCTTCGTCAAGTTCCTTGATAATCTCCATATTGCCGGATTCAAACCAGATCGTATAAAGCTCGAGCAGCGTCTTGCGGTCAATCCGCCAGGCAACGTCCGTCAGGCCACGGATGGAATCCATAGGGATGGCTTTGCGCCAGACGTGCATATTTTCGCTGAAGCTCTTCACCCAGGGGCCCCAGTCTGGGAAGAAATCTGGCTGGAGCATATCCGGTGAAACCTGATTGCCCTTGAGCATTACCTTGTAGATCACGCGGCTGTAGCCTTGCAGAGCATCTTTTGATTCCTGCAAGCCATTCTTGAGCGAGACTTCGCGCAAGATAGTGACCAGTCCCCCTGGATTATTTTGCCGGGGACAGCGCACACACGAGAAGCATTGCGCGCAGTTCCAAATATCCTCTGTCAGGATGTCGTAGACGCGTTCCACATCCTCGCGTGCAACGGCTTGCGCGATGACGCGCGGGCTGAAATCGTAAAACCGCGCAGATGGGCAGGCCGAAACACAAATACCGCACTCGTAACATCCATACAGGAAGTCGTTGTAGCGGATGTCACTTTTGACCTCGAGGAAAAGGCGTTCCTTTTCCTCGTACGAGACGTCGGGATGACGATTTTCAGCCTTGCCTGGATCCCAGTTGTCAAGAGTAGTTGGCATCACTGCCTCCGGAAATGCCACGGAGTCACGGAGCTTGATTTTCTCTGTGTCCTCCGTATCGGTATAACATATGCTTTAGAATGCGATCACGGCATCCGCACGGACCGCCATATCATTAAATGCTGCCCCACCGATCATTTCCACGCCTTCGATCATGTCATCCATGGTGTAGCCATGTAAATCCAGGGATGGCTGACAGACGAACAACCGAACGCCCATCTCCAGCGCTTGATCGATAAAATATCTCAGTTCTTTGCCATTGCCGCCCTTACGCGGAATAGTAATTCTTTCTCCGGCGCCTTTCTCTAAACACTGTGGTCCATTCATTGTGAAATAGATGCACACTTCGTTGTCCATCGCCGCGCCCGCAGTAGCCAGGAAGAACGGCGTGGCTGTACGCTCAGGATCTTTTTCCCCATGCGTCTGAACATAAAGGATCTTTTTTACATCTTCGTCGTTCGTCTTCCACATAGGTGCCCTCCCAGAACATCCTAGAAACTTGCCATTGCTTCCTGTTCGGTGGCAAACATCTGAAGCATTTGCATCATCCCGACCGTACGCAAGATAACTTCAACCGGCGTCGATACCCGGGCCAGACGGAGGTCTCCACCGTTTTTTTTCGCGGCCTGATACGCTTTCACAATTGCCCGTAGGCCTGCAGAGGACATATAGTCCACGTCCTGTAGGTCAAGGACGATCTTATTCCGGTCGTCCTGCAGCAGCTTTCCGAGAGCTTCATCCAGTTCGGGTGCTGTCTCCGAATCCACGCGGCCCCGAACTTTCATTACCGAGACTTCGCGTGTGTTATCAATTTCAAGTGAAAGGCTGGACATGATCATTTTCCTCAACTAGATAAAAAGTTGAACATCCGCATCTGCCGCAAATTCAAGGAAGGTTGCCGCCCCGCCAATCTCACATTCCTTGATGAAGTCCTCGCGCTTAAAGCCAAAGACATCCATTGTCATTTGACAGCCAATCAAGCGGACTTCCATTTCGACACACATATCACGAAGTTCTTCGACACTAGCAACCCCCTTATTCTTGAAAGTTTGCTTCATCAGGCTCGTCGCTAGCCCTTCGAAGCCGGGTACATTTGTCATTAATAAATTCGGGATAGGCCAGTTGATGTTTTGGAAATTATTCGGGCCGAAGGGCATTTTCATCGGCATGGCAGGGTTGCCCATCGGTGTCACGGCTGCCGACAGTTTTGGCTTCAGGAGCGTCAGGCCATAAAAGGTAAAGAAAATGCCTACATCCCAACCCATCGCGCCAGCCGCACTGGCGAGAATGAACGGGGGGTACGCCCAGTCGAGAGTCCCTTTGCTTGCGATCAGCGCCAGTCTCTTAGGAGCGTTCGGATCAGCCTTCGACATCTTGTCCTCCATATATGAGTCACATAGCCTGAACGTTTATTTGGTTCTTCGAATAAAGAATATGAATTTACCGTCTTCCTGCATTGAGCGGAGCAGTTCATTCCCTGTTTGACGGCTCCAGGCTTCCATGTCGGGCGGCGCGCCAGGATCGGTCGCGACCATCTTTAGGACCTGTCCAATTTCCATGGTCTTGATCGCTTTAGAGGTTTTCACCACAGGCATAGGGCACAGCATTCCTGAACAATCGAGAAGCTGATCTTCCTTAATCACATCCATCAGAAGCTCCTTTCGCATGGATACCAGGGCTTTCAGGGAACTACCTGAAAACCAAGCTGCCTCGGTTTTTCAATTGATGACTCGTCTGTATTTCTAAAGCTTATAATAATCGTCCACCCTTTTAAGCACTATCCCGCACGCAGGGGGATTTGTCTCCCCCGCGCGGGGGAGACGCGCTAGACAATTCGACTATAATCATCATACAACATTTATGTGTAAAAAGATACAATCACTTTTTCGCGCCAACCGAATCTTTACTTTTCTTGTCATATTTCGTTGGGCGTCATTAATCCCTGCGTTACTGAGCTTGAATTCAGATAACGGTCAAGGACTCTTTCCCCCATTGGTCGTGCTTTTCCTTGCGGCCGCAGCTAACCTGATCATTTCGGCTTTCCATCAAAGGTTGAACCAACTGGTATTAGATCACCCTGCCGTTGTGGGAGTGGATTTGCTGTTTTCAGCAGCGCTTCTTGCCATAAGTGGCGGCACGCGCAGCCCGTATTATCTTTATGCTCTCAGCCCATTGCTGGCGGGAGCATTTTTCTTTCAGCTACAGGGAGCACTGCTCGGGCCGCTTGTGTTCACACCGCTGTACTTGATCAGCAGTGCTTTCAGTGTAGAGCCAATTGCATCTATGGACCAAGCGACACTTTTTACGCAGCTCGCAGGGATCTGGTTGATCCCGGCACTATTTGCTTACCCGTCAACCCTGCTGACAGATATTAACCGTGCCCGTGAAGAGTTATCCAATGCACGGGATGAGCTCGCCCAAAAGCATGAAAATCTTGAGGCTGCGCATCGTCAGCTTGAGATCATCCACGATCTGGCCATGATCCTTCAAGCTGCACCCGATCTCGTGTCGGTTCAGGAGCGCGTACTCGGCGCGGTGACGACCGACCTGGGCTTTTCGAAAGCAGTGGTTGCGCTGGTGGATCCGGCTCTCCAGGAGCTTGGAGGATGGCTTGTCTATCCTCCTGATAAGACGTTTCCTTCTGTCAAACCACTTCCACTGGAGCTTGAGAACGGCGAGGTTTTCAAGGCACTCCTTGATCGCAATAGTTTCACAACAAAGGGCGACTCTCTCATCCAGCATGCTGAGCTCAACAGCTGGCTGAATCAAAATCGATGGCTTGTCATTCCGTTGTATTTGCGGGAACATCCAGTTGGCTTATTGTTTGTCGATGAATCAACTGGAATCTCAAAAGAGCGTGAGTCGACGCTGATGACGGTGGCGAACCAGGCGGCACTCGCGCTGGGCACCACCTTACTATGCATTGACCGCGCCAGGCGCCTTGCGGTCGAAACAGAACGTAATCGCATCGCCCGGGATATCCACGATACCGTCGCACAATCCTTGTTCGGAATTGTGTACAGTTTGGACGCCTGCATTAACATGCTCCCCACCCAGGTCAATGAAGTGAGAAATGAGCTCATCGAGCTGCGTTCCCTGGCCAGTAGCGCGCATGAGGAGGTCCGTCGTTCCATTTTTGACCTGTGGCCATCTCCCCTGACCATTGATCTCTTCATCAATGACCTGACAAACTATGTCAGCAGTTGCTGTCGCCCGCGAACGTTCAGCATCATCTTTAACAATAGTGGTGACTTTGACTCATTACCTCCGGGCTTGCGTCGCACACTTTATCGAATGACCCAGGAAGCTTTGGCGAACTCTGCGCGGCATTCCGGTGCGAACTGCGCACGTTTGTGTCTAAACGTATCCGATACTGATGTCTTCCTGGATATCTCGGATGAGGGTCGCGGCTTCGACCCATCCATTGCGTTAGAGCGCAGCCTCAACCGCGAACATTTCGGGCTACATGGCATACAGGAACGTGCACGGGCCATGGGCGGTGAATGTGAAATTATTAGCCAACCCGGCGGAGGAGGTGCGCGCATCATGATTACCCTCCCCATTCGTGGATCCGCACCCCATGCCTGATTCCATCCGCATCCTCATTGTGGATGATCATGCCGTGGTCCGAAAGGGCCTGGCGATGGTCCTGCGTCTCGAACCTGATTTGGAAGTTATCGGTGAAGCGGAGAATGGGCGACGGGGGTTGGAAGCTGCCAGGCGTCTCCATCCGGATATTGCGCTTGTGGATCTCACGATGCCTGAAATGGACGGACAGGAGATGGCACTGGAGTTACGAAAGTCCGATCCGAAAATAAAAGTGATGATGTTGACGGGTACAGAAGTGGATGACCGTGTCTTCGATCTTGTTGCTGCAGGCATCGAAGGGTATGTATTAAAGCAAATAGAACCTGGTGAATTGGTACGCGCTATTCGTGCCGTCGTTCGCGGGGAAGCGTACTTACATCCGGATGTCATGAAAAAAGTGGTGGGCCGCATACAACTGGAGAAAGCGCCTTCCGTTGCGCTGACACATCGCGAACTAGAAGTATTGGAGTGGATGGCAACCCCAAACACATACAAGCAGATTGCACTTCAACTGAGTGTGAGTGAAGAGACTGTTCGCAGCCATGCGAAAAATATTCTGGAAAAAATGAAACAGCCCAACCGTGCACAGGCTGTGCTGACCGGAATGCGCCTTGGGTGGATTGAATTAGACAAGCGGGAATAAGAATTGCAGAGCGGGCAAACACCGAGGCGAGTCTAAGAGATATAGCGGTAATAGGAGTAGAACCTCTTAGCGTACCAAGCCAGACCCCGACTTCTCAACGAAATTGGTTCGAGATATTGATGGGAATCCGGCTTGCCAGGGCCCACAATGTGCCTTCAGATTGGTGGTCCGTCCCAGTGACGGGTGGCGTGCCAACACAATTAACGAATATTCAGACGATAAACTTATTTGCCAGTATTTCGCCTGATAAACATCGCATCGCCAGTTTAAGCGGAGAAGGCTTATTTGTGATGCACTTGGATGGTTCAAATTTGAGTCAGTTGATCGTTGACCCACAAGTCTATGGGACCGTAAGTTGGATACCTTGAGTCCTCGATCTACAGTCAGGATATCCTTGGCTGCTGTATAATTCTGTTATGCCAGAGTGGACCGGCAAGACCATTGGAAACGTGCGCATCGAGAAGGAACTCGCCAGAGGGGGCATGGGAGAGGTCTATATCGGCACGCATCTCAGGCTGGATCGTCTTGTCATCGTTAAGGTGATGCACAGTTATATTGAGGGCGATCCCGAATTGCAGTCGCGCTTCGAGCGCGAAGCCAAAGTGGTTGCGACTCTGCGCCATCCCAACATTGTACAGGTCCTTGACTTCGACGTTGCAGAGGGACACCCGTACATTGTGATGGAATACCTAAGAGGTCCATCACTTGCTATCTATCTGCGCGAATTGAACAGCCGGAACGAAAAGCTACAACCCGTTCAAATCGCGCGTCTACTAAGCGTCATAGCAACAACACTCGACTATGCACATGAGCAGGGAGTCATTCATCGCGATATCAAGCCAGGCAACATTATCCTGCACAACAAAACGGGCCTGTTTTCCAGTGACCTGCCGCTCAGTCCGCTCACCGAGCCTGCCATCACAGATTTTGGACTGGTCCGCATCCACACGACAACGCAGACATCGTCGGGCAAACGAAGCGGGACACCAGCCTATATGTCCCCTGAGCAGGCACATGGTCTCACCGTAGATCATCGTAGTGATATCTATTCCCTTGGTATTGTTCTCTATGAGCTGCTGGCGGGGCGCGTCCCTTTCGAAGCAGAAACAAACTGGGGGATGATATACAAGCACATCAACGAACCCCCTCATCCGATCCCGGGTCTTCCTGCGCCCGTACAAAACGTGATCGACCGTGCCCTAGCAAAAGATCCGGACGCCCGCTACCAGACCTGCCGTGAACTTGCGGCCGAGTACCTGGAGGCGACCGGAATGATTTCGGAGGCAAATGCTGTGCGAGCGGGAACCTCGTTTCCCATCACGCCCCAGCCGCAGCTTGTGACCGCCTCCGGGCAACGAGTTCCCCCTGCAGGGCTCACATGGAAGCGGGTAGCCGCGTATTCATTCACCGGGCTCCTTTTCCTTGCCCTAGCCACCTGGGGATTTTTGACATTTTTATCTCCGGGATTAACAGGAGAGCCAAGTGTGATTCCGCACACCGGAGAGGAAGCCGCCGTCGGTCGATTGCGATTTCAGGACGGAACGGCACTCGCGGATCAAGTGACGATCTCCACGTCGAGGCTGGAGGCTCCACCACAGGGGAGCCAGTATGAAGCCTGGCTGATCCAGGATGATGGGGAGCAGCGCATCAGTATCGGTGTGATTGCGTTCGACCAGCAAAATCAAGGCTCGCTGACCTTTGTGGATGATCAGGGACAGAACTTGCTTGGAAAGTACAAAACAGTAGAGATCACTAGAGAGCCAGATCCTGACGCCAGCCCCAATTCCTCTAATGACATTGCGTTTTCGGCGGGCCTTCCGCTTGATGGACTGACTCATGTCAGGCATCTCCTGGTTTCCTTTAGTGCTACGCCTGAGAACGTCGGGTTCATTCGCGGCTTAGATGCTGACACACTCCTGCTCAACGAATCCGCGCAGCAGATGCTGGCTTCCTTTGAAGCCGCAGATGAGGCAGGACTCGATCTACATGCCGAAAGGATGGTGAACCTGATCCTCGGGAGCCAGAGCGAAGACTATAAGGATTGGAACGGAGATGGCACCGTTGACGACCCCAGCGATGGTTACGGTCTGCTGCTCAACGGAGAAAACGCGGGATATATCCAGGGTAGCTTCACCCACGCGAATTTGTCGCTCACATCACCGGACGCAACGCAAAATATGCTCATCCATGGAGGTCATGTCAAGGAGTGCGCGACCAATCTCGACGGGTGGACGCCTCAATTGCGCGATCAGTTGCGTGCCATACTGAACGCCTCGTTCGATTCGCCAGAGCTGGAGGGTATGATCCGTGAGGCGGTCGCGCTGGCAGACAAGATCCGGAATGGGATCGACATCAATGGCAATGAGAATATCGAACCGGTTACCGGTGAGGGTGGCGCAGTGACGGCCTATGAACATGCCTACTACATGGCGGACATGGTGATTGTGCCAGGCGCAAGTCAACCACCCTAAATGATTTCCAACAACAGCCTACACAACGAGGGGATCAGACGTTGATTGCTTGATTAAGCCTTTGCGAGGCGCGCTCAACCATATAGGCTGTCCTTATTCCCCAATCTTTTTTGTAAATCGGAACGCGCCTTGCCACGATCTTGACGAGGATCAGAACGTGGAAAAGTTTTGCCCGCCTCAGCCGCGCGGCGAGGATGGGATCACCAGCGCTGTCTCCCTGATAACCTTTGATCAGCTCGGCGTGCGCTTCTTCCACACCGGAAATCCCTTTTAATTCGAACCACCATTCGAGGTCCGCCAGGAACTTGCCAAGATCGAGAGCAGGGTCTGTCAGCGTACAGGTATCCAGATCGATCAGGGTCAGTCCTTGCGGGGTGGATAACAGATGATCCGCTTTAAAGTCAGAATGTGTAAACGTGGGCTTCTCCTGTGGAAAGTCGGCATAAAGTTTCTGAAGCGTATCGAGGATATTTAGAATCGTTTCGTAGGTTTCCGGTAGCAGCACCTGGATATGCTCGCTGGCTCTCTTTACGACCTTTGCTTCATTGACAAACGTATTTTCCTTCAAGCCAGCTTGCAGGGCTTCAGGCCCATTGTGCATGGTCACCAAGGCCCTGCCAATGATCTTCAATTGCGACGCAAGCCACCGGGGAGAGCGGTCGAGTTGATGAGAAAGTGGCACGCCGGGAGCATGCGGATACAGAATCACACAATTCTCCTGGCTCATAGCCGCCGGCCGATTCCCCTGAAGTCCCTCGGGGTTGGCATCCAGCCAATCGACGACGCGGTTGGCTACTCCGAATGCTCTGGCAACATCCTGCCCGTCCTTGTAGAGCTTGGCATACAGGCATTGCTCTCGTGCCGCCGATGTAGGAGTTTCATAGCGCAAGACATGCCGCTCACCCGGGCGGTAGCGGATCGGGGTAATGACTGGAAGTTGTTTCCCGTCCTGAGCAATGCCCATAGACGCAAACATTTCGGTAATATGAGAGGGGTCGCCTAGTCGAACCAGGCGCGGAAACTTGGGGTCCAACGGCCAGACCTGCAGCCTGATCCCTCGCTCGGGGAGATCTCTCCACAGTTCGCGCTGGACAGGCATCAACCCTGTGCGATTTGCTTCTTCCTGCAACTGACTACGACTATCGGCATCGGTGCTGCCTTCCAGGTTATTCTGCCAGGTCACAGCGAGGTGAGCCGAATGACAGACTTTGCCAGCAGCGTCGAGGACGGGGAAGCTGAAATACGCAGAGAGCTTTCGCCCCGGTTTGAACTTGGCGCGCGTCAGGTGGAACGATCCGCTGCGAAAGCCCGGGCGCAGCATGCGCTCCACCTCGTTTCTCAGCAGGCGGCGCGAAGCCTGACCACTTAATAGTACATGGATCCCAGCCAAGCCCGCATTTCCGGAGAGGATATCTTCCTGCTTCATTTCAGGTTCAAGATCTTATACGTCGGAAGAAACTGCTCCAGCACGTACATGATGTCGTTCAATTCCCGCACTTTGATTTTTGTCCAGGCATGCTGGACGAGAATGAAAAGCTCCAGTGCTTCGAAGAGTGCCACCCGCTGCCTGTTGATTGGCTTGTTCGCGCGCTCGTATTCCTCCAGGAACTGCTCACTGATCGCGATCAACCGTTCGAAGCGCGCCCGGCGCCCGCCATCATCCAGCGATCCTGAGTCAACCGCAATATCGTCGAAGTCCACGGTTGCCATCCCCGCCCGGAGGAACGCGCACAGGAACAGACCCAGGTCTTTGGCGGGCTCTGCCTTGCAGCACGAATCGAAGTCGATAAACCCGATCTCTCCACTGTGCAGGAGCACCTGTGCCGGGCGGAATGTGCCATGCGAGGTGACCGGCGGGTCTGGCTCTGAGCTTGCCTCCAACGCGTTCAGTCGTTCCAGTAAAGGGTAGGCAGCAGGGCCCAACAAAGGCACGGACACCGACAGTTCGTCGATCGATTCACGTACCTGCGTCTCATCATCTTTCCAGCCATACACCTTGCCCAGCTCAATGTCGGTCTTGTGCAATTCAGCCAATCCTCGGGCAGTCTTGCACATTGCCTCGGTCAATTCATCGTATGCTTCCTGAGTTCCCGATGTAACCGCCATTACTGTCAATTCCTTCAGGGTCTTCTCCTGGCGGATCGGACCTTGTATCATAACTTTCAATTTGGGGTCATACGCCAGCGGTTCGGCAATCTTTAGCGCATCGCTGGAGGACAGAGGCGAATCCCAGAGCGCTCGCATGCTCTCATAAGCATTCTGTCCTTTTTCTTTACGATACGTCTTGGCGACCACGAGCTCGGGCCAGCTAGCGCTGGCGTCGTGTGGGTAATCGAGGTGATAAACAATGGTGCAGCGGCTACCCGGTTTGTAACGAGCAATCCTGGGATGGCTCGCTTCGATTTGCAGCTCCTGATAGGCTAGAGACCCCGCCCGAATCTGGCTCATCAGATACTCGCGGGACTGCTCTGGATCTGTGAGGAGTTCGAGAGAAGAGAGTACAGATTCAGGTTCCTTGGTCCATAACTCGAGGTTTAGTGCGGGGACGAAGGCATGCCAGTCCTTGCTCCCCAGGGTATTTTCTACCAATAAGGGACGATCTGCATGGACTCCCGGCGCACTGAGGACACCCTGAAGGTTGATCGTACTCGTTTTAGTTTCGCCAGGTTTACTGACGGTTAATTCATAGAAACCCTGCCAGTTTTCACCTTTATAGCGAATGTTGCTCGTATCACACTCGTGCAAGATAAGCTCGCCCGACTGGAAGTCAGGAATCGTCTGCGAGAAAACAGCGCAAATCCGCTGTGGATCCCTCGCGACCATCATCCAGTCCGGCAACTCCCGGAAGGCCTGGAGCCCATCCCAGATCAGGATGTCTTGTTGTTCAGCGAAAGGCTGATCTGTTTTTGACATTCGATTCTCTCCTCGAGCAGCGTCATGGTTTGCTTGAGCCGGCTGCCCTTCATTTTTTCCCAGCTGTGCAAAGCCAGCCGGATGAGACTAATCAGTTCATAGATGGCAACTCGCCCTCGCAGCAGTGCCTCATCAGGAATCCAGGCTTTTGCTGTCGCGATATAAGTATCCAGAAAGATCGTGCACAGGTGCTCGATCGTCTCCGGCGCGA
>DATHTL010000245.1:0-14071 GCA_035463255.1 Anaerolineales bacterium
AAGATAAGAAGTCCAGAGCAAGCTTTGAAAAGCGCTTTTGTTCTCCTACTTATCAAAATGCAATATCACCAGGTTGCCATCGAACGCCGCGGCGAGGCGCTCGGGTAGACTGCCGAGAGTATCTGCCACGCGCTTGCGGGATCCAAAACCAGGAACAACGATTAAACAGCTCGTGCTTTCCTGCTCGAGCATGCCAGGTTTGAGCTGATCTTTAAGTGTTTCCACCTGGACCGGATGTCCGTTGGGCAGGCTAGACAACAGGGCCTCCACCGATTGCAGATAACTTTGATCTGCTCGGATGAGAAGAGGCACATTGAGTGCTTTAGCGAGTGTCATGTTCACTTCCAGCATGCGCCCCAAAGCCACGAGGGGAACAACCTTGGGCGGCAACACAAACGCTACACGTTGGGTCCCATTCAACGGAACACTTAATTTCGCAACCATCACTGGTGTGTCCGATCCCCATACAACTTCATCTAAAACGGTCCCCAGCAGGGATTCTCGAAGCGTCCGCTTGCCGCGCCAGCCCATCAGAATGATCGAAGCATTCTGTTCCTGCGCGGTGAACAAGATCCCTTTGCCATGCGTCTCGGCCAGTCGCGGGATCAATTCAATCTCAGCCTCAGGATCATTCATAATTTCGGGAGTACGGCCCAACAGATCACGGTGCAGGGCAAACTCCTGTGCTTGTGAGCGGCCGGCCTTCACGACATTGACGGCGATCGTTTTGCCCTGATTGACCCTGGCAAGAAGAGTAGCCAGCCCGATCAGCTGCTCCTGCGTCCGCGGGTCGATAACAGGAACGAGAATCCGCGAGAAGAGAGGCAATGGCTTATCGTCGCCCGAGGCAGTTTGAAGGTCAGGAGCAAAGCGCTGCACGATCAATGGCGATGTGATGGAAGTTAACAGGATCATCACAATAGCAGCATTGAATAGGGTCGCGTCAAATAACCCTGTTTCCAAACCGATGACCAGGGTCGGGATCGTTACCGCGGCCTGGGCATGAGAAAGTCCATAAGTCGTCCAAAATTCGTTGCGGGTGTATTTGAACATTCGGGCCGTGATCCAGGCTGCGAGTAGCTTGGACAGATAAGCAACAATGGTGACCCCCAGCGCGACAATGATTGTCCTCGTATCTCTTACAAAAGACAGGGGGTTTGTGATCATGCCACTGTAAAGCAGGAAAAGCGGAATGAAAAAGGACTCCCCCATGAACAGGACGTGGCCTGTCACCGGACTATGCCGTGGAATGGTGGCATTGATCGCAAGCCCGGCCAGGAAAGCGCCAATCACTTCATGCACCCCGATCAGCTCGGCACCAAGTGCCGCCACAAACAGGACGACGATGACAAATTGGAACTCGATTTCGCGCGTGCTGAAACGCTGAAAGAAATACTTTCCCAGACGGGGCAAACCGAAAATGATGACGAGCGTAAAAACACTTAGTAGAGCAAAAAGTTGAAGGAAATATGCGATGTTAAGCCCGCCGGATTTTGCCCCCAGAACGACAGCCAGAATCAGGAACGCACCAATATCTGTCAGCACGGTGGCACCAGTGGTCACGGCAATCGCTTCGTTGCGAGTCACGCCCAGGCGGGTGAGGATGGGGAAAGCGATCAACGTATGAGAAGCGAAAGCTGATCCCAGCAAGATTATTCCCAGCCATTCCAACCCGAGGATCATGCCCAGTGCCATCCCCATTAACTGCGGCAGAAAAAATGTGAGCAGTCCAAAAGTCAGAGCACGACCACGGACCCGCATGAATTGGTGGATGTCTACTTCCAGGCCGGCGCTAAACATCAGGTAGACCAGCCCAATGGTCGAGAGGAACTCCATGCGATCGCCTGCCTCGATCAAGCCAAATCCGTACGGACCGAGCAGCATCCCGCCAAGGATGATCCCAACAATGCCCGGGAGATGCACACGCTCTGATAAGAGCGGCGTCACCAGGATAATGCTCATGATCAATAAGAAAAACGCGACGGGCTCATTTAGATCGACCATGCGATCACTCCTTCGGGCAGTATCGCTGCATTGTACTCCTCTATAGCAACCTCCCTGCCGGACAGTAGGGAATTTTTCTATTCTGCTACATTGGGTTTTGGTATATAAACATTACTACTTATCTGTATAGCTTTAAATTGAAAGAAGTGATGTTGATATGAAAAAAGTAATCTCAAATCTCCCTACTCTACTAAAGCTTACATACCAAGGCTGGAAGGAAGATAAGGCCTCGCGTCTTGCTGCCGCCCTTGCATACTACACTATTTTCTCTCTTGGTCCCCTTCTCATCATCGTTATTGCGGTCACCGGCCTTTTCTGGGATGAAGCATCGGTTCAATCCTCGGTGACCAGCCAGGTACAGGGCCTGGTGGGCGAACAGGGAGAAGAATTCGTATCCAGTCTGCTGACGAGTGCGAGCAATCCGGCCCGGGGAATTGCTGCGACGATCGTTGGAATCATTACTTTGATATTTGGTGCCTTGGGAGCTTTCAATGAACTGCACAATGCCCTGAACACCATATGGGAAGTAAAAGAAGAAGAACCCAAGGGTTTTGTGGAATCAATCAAGAATGTAATCTTTAGTCGGCTTCTCTCTTTCTCCATGATCCTTGGGATTGGATTTCTATTGCTCGTCTCTCTGGTCATTAGCGCGGGACTTTCGGCCGCGCAGGAAACACTTGGCAATGCCATTCCTGTCTCAGAAATCGTGATGCAGATCATAAACCTGATCATTTCTACTGCAGTCATCACGGCCCTGTTTGCTTTGATCTTCAAATTCCTTCCGGATGCTGAAATTGCCTGGCGAGACGTATGGCTCGGTGCGTTTTTTACGGCCTTGCTCTTCTCGCTGGGAAAATTCCTAATCGGACTTTATCTTGGAAATAGCGCTGTAGGCTCTTCCTTCGGCGCGGCCGGGTCTCTGGTGCTGCTTTTGATCTGGATCTATTACTCTGCCCAGATCCTTTTCTTTGGCGCGGAATTTACGCAGGTCTATGCCAACGAGTTTGGCTCCAAGATTGTCCCCGAAGGAGACGAAGCGCAGATTCGTGAGCAGCCTCAGGAGGGCTTGCAACCCAGGCAGGGCGCACAACCCGCGCGAAAACCGGAGAAGGCGCCCACTCCCCGGCTTGCTCCTCCTGCTGCCTCAGCAATTTCAGCTAGAGAGAATCAACTGGAGCAGTACAACCGCCAGACCGCGCGTGTCTTTGTAGGATTAATGGCAGCGTCCTTTTTCACCGGAATTGTTGCAACCGTCTTCGGGCTCAAAAGGAGATAAACACAGGATTACTGAGAGTACTGGTTGTGGAGCTAATTTCAATCAACCGGCGAGCGTTCACAGATAGTAACTCTTAATACGCGAAAGGGTTATCATAACTGGAAGCGTAACAATCAAAAATTGTTTTCGTTTCTGACATTAAGCGGAACGTAACCCCCGCTTAGCAAGAATTGTCTAACAACTAATCAAGTCTTTCGGAGGTAAATATGAACTGGATCTTATGGATCATCTTTGGCGCCCTCGCAGGCTGGATTGCGAGCATGATCATGGGCCGCAACGCCCAGATGGGTGCCCTCGCCAATATCGTGGTGGGCATCGTCGGCGCCTTGATAGGTGGCTGGCTCATGAGTGCCTTCGGCGGACAAGGCGTGACGGGCTTCAACATCACCAGTCTCATCGTAGCGATCCTGGGCGCAGTTGTCCTGCTGTTCCTCGTGGGCCTGGTACGAAGAACTTAGCTACCCGATCTGTGATAATTCTTTGTTAAGTCAAAAAGCCGTGCAACTTGTTTGTACGGCTTTTTGATTCATAGTGAAAAGTTATAATCGGATGATATGCCCAAGATTCTTATCCTTTCACGCGATAAAGATGAGTACAAAAAACTCATCGTTGCCAAGCATCTCTCTGAACTTGAAATCACAGAGAACCCTCAGGATGCGGAAATTGTCATCGGCGAGCCAAAGTTGATCCGTGATGCGCTTCCCGAGCTTGGGCGCCTAGAGTGGGCCCAGGCTATTTATGCAGGTGTGGAGCCATTAGTGGATTTATCCCAACGCCGCGACTATGCGCTGACCAATGCGCGCGGCGTGTTCGGCGCATTAATGTCTGAATATGTATTTGGCTATTTGCTTTTTCATGAGAAGAAGATTCTCGAACGGATCCAAACCCAACAAGCGAGGCAATGGCAGCGACCAGAATCGGGATGGCTGCGCGGCAAGACGTTGGGACTCCTTGGCGTAGGCTCGATCGGCGCGCATCTGGCAGGTACAGCCAAACACTTTGGGATGGCAGTGAGAGGCTATACACGGACAAGTGAATCGAGTACCGATGTAGATCAATACCTTCATGGCAACGATCTCCTGAAATTTGCAGATGGGCTGGATTACCTGGTAAGTGTTCTACCCAGAACAGAGGAAACAAACAAGCTCGTGGATGCAGATCTGTTAGCTGCCCTGCCGCCCCACGCTGTCTTCATCAATGTTGGGCGCGGTAATGCTGTAGATGAATCGGCATTGATTGCGGCATTGAATGAAGGCAGGCTAGCTGCCGCCATATTGGATGTATTCGAGAAAGAGCCGCTTCCGGAACAGCACCCGTTTTGGACCACGCCAAATCTTTATATGACATTTCATACTTCTGCCATCAGTTATCCGGAAGATATTACAAATATGTTCATTGAGAACTACCAACTCTATGTCGAGGGCAAGCCCCTGAAACACATTGTTGACTTTGAGCGCGGTTATTAACTTCAATCCACAACAAAGGAATCACATGCCCCCCACCCTTGATGACATTCGTAAAGCCGCCGAACGTATTCGGCCGTATATCCATCGAACGCCCGTCTTGACCAACGAGAGCTTGAATCAAAAAGTGGGCGCACAAGTCTTTCTCAAGTGTGAGAATATGCAAAGGGTCGGGGCGTTCAAATTTCGTGGCGCCTGCAATGCGGTCTTTTCATTGAGCGATCAGGACGCTGCACGCGGTGTCTGTACACACTCATCCGGCAACCATGCGCAAGCGCTGGCGCTCGCGGCCAGATTGCGAGGCATTCCGGCCTATATTGTCATGCCCGACAACGCGCCGTCTGTGAAAAAGGCCGCCGTCGCTGGCTACGGTGGACAGATTACTTTTTGTGAGCCCACTCTCGAGGCGCGTGAAGCCACACTTGCCCAGGTCGTGGAAAAGACAGGTGCAAACGTTGTCCATCCTTATAACGACGAACGGGTTATCGCCGGACAGGGAACAGCCGCGCTTGAGCTGCTGGAAGAGATTCCCGATCTGGACGTGGTGATCGCTCCTGTGGGTGGCGGCGGGCTTTTGAGCGGCACATCGATCGCTGCAACCGAACGAAACAAAGGGATTCGAGTGATCGCCGCGGAACCCGAGATGGCAGACGATGCCTATCGTTCCCTACGATCGGGAGAGATCGTCCCATCTGTGCAGCCCAGGACCATTGCCGACGGGCTGCTCACATCTCTTGGCACATTAACATTCCCGATCATTCGCGAGCGCGTCGAGCAGATCGTGACCGTCAGTGAACAGGGGATCATCGACTCGATGAAATTTATCTGGGAACGTGCAAAGATCATCATCGAGCCATCGGCAGCAGTGCCGGTCGGTGTGTTGTGGGAAAAGAAAATCGACCTGACCGGGCTGAACGTGGGAGTGATCCTCAGCGGTGGAAATGTAGATTTAGAGAAGCTGCCCTGGAATGCAGGAAAGTAATCAGCCTCGCATGTAATCTGTAACCAACACAGTCAGGCATTCGTTTAAACCTACAAGGAGAAAGAACATGGATGAGAATATCCCGCTCGATGAGCCATTGCCCTATCCCACGCGCCCGCTGTTCTTTCCCAATGGAGAGTGTGTGGATGAATTCATCATCCCTGAGGAAGACAAGGAAATCGTGTTGGCACAGTTGTATCCATTTTCGCCTGTCCCCAAGCTAACCGATATTATGTACGATCTACATGCCGGCAAAACGTTTACCGTGAAAGATTTCCGCGTCACGTGGGAACACGGCATGAATTATCTTGTGAGTCCGCATTATCCTGAAAGCGGCGGCACGGTCATTGACTGGGTGGGTGAAAGCTGGGGGAATACAGAAGATGGTGATGAAGAGGCGTCTTTCGATGAGCTTGATGATCTTGATCTGGACGAATTCAACGAAGACGGCGATGAGGACAGGTCTCCGTTTTAGATCAAGATAACTTCCACGATCTCCCCCGCGCTGAGGCCTGTCGCGTCGGGATCAATACGAAGGAGTCCATCCGCTGCGGCAAGCGTGAAAATCAGGTTGCTCTTTCCGAAGATTGGTTCAGCATCCAGATTTCCGCTTTCAGATTTGCGATTGTCGATTAGTTTTACGGGCCACCAGTCTTCGCGACCGGCTTGAGAGGGCAAATTGACGGTCAGCCGCGCGTGGATCGTGGCTTTCGCTCTGGGCAAAGCGCCAAGCAATTTTTCGATCACTGGAACGACAAACAGATATCCATTGACCAGCGCGCTGACGGGATTGCCCGGCAAGCCGATGACAACTTTCCCATCACAGACTCCCAGAATAGTTGGCTTTCCGGGGCGCGTATTGATGCCATGCACCAGCACGCCCGGCGTGCCCAGGGAGTGGATGACATCTGCCGTCATGTCGCGTGTCGAGGCAGAGGAACCTGCGGTGATGATAGCAATGTCACCTTCATCCAGCGCTTTTGCAGCGGCAGCTTGAAGAGCATTGAAGTCGTCAGAAACGATACCGTAGCGTCGTGCAGTTCCACCAGATTTTTCTACAAGGGCAGACAATGTATAGGAGTTGACATCGCGTACCTGTCCCGGGCGCGGGGATTGCGATGGTTCAATCACCTCATCGCCTGTGGAGATCAGACCCACGCGGACTCTTCTCACCACCCTGACCTGGATAATACCCAGCGCCATGAGTCCACCAATCTCAGCAGGGCGCATCAGACTTCCCTTTGCCTGGATCACCTGTCCCTGCGCGACATCCTCCCCGATGCGGATCACGTTCTCGCCATCCGCGACCGCGCGAAAGATCTCGATCTCATGCCTTTGCGCGGCCTGGGTATATTCCAGCATGGCAACGGAATCTGTGCCCTTTGGCAGCATCCCACCGGTGTGGATTAGCGCACATTGACCGGCACCAATCTCAAACGCCGGTGCATCTCCCATCGGGACTTCGCCAACCAGCCTGAGATAGGCAGGCAATGAATCACTTGCCCCATATGTATCCCTTGCGCGCACAGCGTATCCATCCACAGTGGAGCGTTGAAACTCAGGAAGCGAATGAGGCGCGACGATATCCTCCGCCAGAATTCGGTCCAGAGCAAAGGGAACGTCTATCAATTCAGATTCAGCGATCGGTTGAGAAAGATGCGCAAGCAGGAGTGCACGGGCTTCATCGGGAGGCAGCAACGTCAGGAATTCAGGCATTCTTGAGATCAGTAATTGGTGATTAGTAATTGAGCGTATCTATCGAAGCCAGAAAGTGAGGCTGAGGAAGTAAGCTGTGAGTCCAAATACGGAAAGGGCAGTTGCAGTGAGGAGAGTCCAGTTTGCAGGCGCGCCGAGGGAAATATTGCGGAGCTGGAAAATTTGAAAGAGAGCAAAAGGCAAGGTCAGGAACGCTGGCCAAAGCAAGGACAGCGACAATCCAAAGACCGGGGCCGCCAGAAAGAAAAGGAAAGCCAGCAGGATAAAAAGATGATGTAAAGGTATGGCGCGCTCCCAACCGAGACGGGTGAGCAATGTGCCGCGGTTGTATTTGTTATCTGCTGCAAATGCCGGGAAATCCATGACGATGAAATAGGCAAATGCTAGAAACGTCAGTGGAAGAGTGATGAGCAGGAAACGATGTGTTTCATCGGATTGAAGAATGTAAGCAATGGAGGGGATGACATATGCCAGATGCGCGGCGAGGACAAATTCGCCAAATCCGCGGTTGATGAAGCGAAACGGATGAATGGCATACGTCAGAATGAGGAACAGGGAAAGAAAAAGAAAGAAGAGCGCAGTGACGGAGAGATGATTGTTACTGTAGAGAAGGAACGCAATGACAGCATTCGCGGCAAGCCCCGCGATCGAAACATACAGCGCGTTGTTGCGAAGCGCAAGACGATCCTTGCGGGTTTCGCCATCCACGATGGGTTCATTGTAGGGACGAAACACCTCTGCCAGCAGATTCATGCTTGCCTGTGCCAGAATGACTGCGATGAGTCCAAGCCAGAATGAATCTGTGCGGAAAGGTTTTCCCAGGTAGTTAGCTATGCTCGCGCCGAGAAAATACGTCAGCGCGGCGAGAACCAGGTGGAGAGGACGGGAAAGACGGAGAAGATTTTTCAAGTTATGATTTCCGATTTCAGTTTTTAGTCATCAAATGCACGACATTTGCACCGGGTGCAACTGCAGTGAGAGCACGAAGGAGTTCACTAGTCATTCAACAAAAATGCTTCCAGTTTCTCAACTGCTTGTGGGAGATTTTTCCTTCCCAACCCCAAACGGAAGTGATTATCCGGGTCGTCATAAATCGAGCCAGGCAACAGCAGGACGCCAGCTTCTTTTACCAGTCTGCCGCAGAACTCCTCCACATCGCCTTTAAGCAACCGTGGAAATGCCATCGAGCCGGCCTGCGGTCGTACCCATGAGAAAAGATCAGCATGCCGGGAAAAGAATTCATCCATGATTTGCAGGTTCACTTTGATGATACCAAGGTTGCGCTCTGCGAGCCTCTGCCGGTTTCGCATGGTAAGCTCGGCAAGGAATTCACTGGGCGCGGAGTTGCAGATCGTCGTGTAATCTTTCAGAGAAGCCATTTTCTCATAGATCTTCTTATTCTTCGTGGCAATCCATCCAATGCGCAGGCCGGCCAATCCATAGGTCTTGGAGGTCACCCCGAGGGAAACCGCGTGCTCGCCAAAGTCACAGCCGGCCGGCAAACGGTTCGCCGGGTCGTATTCCGATTCGCGATAGACCTCATCCGAAAAAAGTAAAAGGTTATTTTCTTTGGCGAATTCATGCAGCGCTTTATATTCATCATGAGGCATCAAGTACCCTGTTGGGTTATGCGGCGTATTGAGGATAATCGCCTTGGTGTTCGCCCGCGTGAGCTGACGAAGCTCCTCAAGATCGAGGGACCAGCCATTTTCTTCGCGCGCCCGCCAGGAACTGACGTCAGAGCCGGCGCTGCGAGCGACCTCTGCCAGCGATTGATAAGATGGTGAATGGACAATCACATGGTCGCCTGGCTCGAAGACCGCGAACATAAACAGAAAGATCGCTTCTTCCGCCCCGGTATGGACCAAAACATCGTCAGGCTCGATCGTTTCATAGAGATTGCAGATCTCCGCCCGCAAAGCGGGACTGCCCTGCGATTCAGTGTATCCCAGCCACACTCGCTGAAACCTCTCCGCTGAGCCCTCTTCCATAGCGAGCAGATCTGCGATCGACATGGATTCGCAATCGGAGGAGCAAAGCAGGTACTCCGTATTGAATTCGTATCTGGCAAAATAGCGTTCAAGTTTGAAGGGATGCAGATTCATGGAAAACCTTTTGCCACGGAGACCCGGAGTTCGTAATTCTCGCTGTGTCTCTCATGGCAGTATACGCCAAGATAGGTACGTGACTCAGTGGCTATTTCAATACCTTTTTCATATCGCGGTAATGGGTCAGGTTATGAATGTATAACATCTTGATCATTTCACGAATCACGGTTTGGCCCAGGAAGGGATGGCGGCCGGTTATGTCCAGTTCCGATTCTTTCAAGCCATTTACCCAGGCCGCGGCATTCGCACGCACTTCCTTGTACTGTTCCAGGAGTTCTTGTGGACTCGCAGATCTGGTCCGCTCCTGCATCGCGGCGTTATACCGGTCAATCGAAAAATCATCGGGAGAGCCCGCCCCACCCTGGCGGATCTGCTCGAAGAGTTTCAATAAACCTCGTTCAGAGGTTACAAAATGGGCGAGGATGTTGCGGATCGTCCAGGTGCTACCCTCGGTGTAGACCTCCATTTGCCATTGATCATCAGTCAGTCCCGAAAAAATGGAGACGATTTTTTCGCCTTCTGACCTGAGTTTTTCTACAAGCTCGGTGACTTCGGACATAAAATATTCCTTTGAAACCCTAATGGTCGTTCCTGTGATCTTCTTACTCTCCATGATAGGTCTGAGTACAAACTTGACTAACCATTGGCACCAACGAGACCGTGAACGTCTTCTAGATTAGCGAATATCCACCATCAACAATAATTGTCTGCCCGGTAATATACCCGTTCTCCAACAAAAATTCGAGAGCAGAAGCAACCTCTTCTACGCGGGCTGCACGCTTGAGGGGAATACGATTGATAAGCCGCTGCCATTCTTCATCGGAGACAATCTCAGATTGCAGAACAAATCCCGGTGCAATGGCATTGACGCGTATCCTCGGCGCCAGCGCGCGGGCGAGGATGCGGGTCAGCGACTCCAGCCCGGCTTTGCTGACCGTATACGAAGGATAGCGGGTCCAGGCTTTTTGGGCGCCCACGTCCGTGACATTGACGATCAGCCCGCCCTCAGTCATTTTCTTTGCGCACGCTTGTGAAAGCAAAAAAGGCGCACGCAGATTCAGATCGAGTGATATATCCCAGTTCTCGATGGTCAGGGACTCGATGTTTCCGCCCGCCATCATGGCAGAAGAATTAACTAATACTTTGAGAGAATCAAGATTCGAGACGAGAGATTGGATTTGGTCCGGGTCGGTGAGGTCGGCCTGGGCTAGAGTCACGCGGCTTCCAACGGACTTAAGCTCCTGCTGAGTCTGGCGCGCTGCGTCTAACGATTGATAATAATGAAGGACGATATCAAATCCATGCCGAGCAAGAGTCGAGGCGAAGACTTTTCCCAATCGATGCGCCGCGCCTGTGACGAGTGCCATGGGTGACATGGCTCCATTATAAACGCAGGTACTCGTGTATAGCTCACTCCAACAAAAAGGCCGCCATTTCTGGCGGCCTGCGAGAGCATGAGATCACTCTATTTTCTGAAGAAATTCGAAACAAAGAACCAGATATTGGCGGGACGCTCGGCAAGACGGCGCATAAAGTAAGGATACCAGTGGGTTCCAAATGGAACATAAATGCGGACGGGATAGCCTTCGTTGACAAGCTGCTCCTGCAAGTCACGGCGAATACCATAGAGCATCTGGAATTCAAGCGCTTCTTTGGGCAATCCTACCTTCTGAGCATATTGCTTGGCAAATGCAATTCGCTTTTCGTCGTGGGTGGCAATCGCAGGGATCGGTGGCACCCGTCCATCCACGCTGATCTTGTTGGCTTCGATCTTGCAAGCCGCGTCGATCATGAGCTTGGTCAACAGGTCAAAGTTTGCGTCGACATCCGCCTTTTTTGGGAACGCCTTGTCAGTTGGCTCCTTGTAAGCGCCTTTGACGAGGCGGATGTGTGTGTTGTATTCGAGGAGCTTGCGGACGTCAGCTTCCGTGCGATAGAGCATGGATTGCACAACCAGGCCAACCTGGCTGACATTAAAGCCGCGCTGCAGCATGGAGTAATAGAGCGAAAGAGTGGTATCGGTGTAGGGAGTATCTTCCATATCAATGCGCAGGAAATTTCCATGCCTTTTGACTTGGTCGAGAATGAGCGCAAGATTCTGGCGGCAGATCTCCTCATCCAGCCCCATGCCGATCTGAGTCAGCTTGATAGAAACATTAGCTCTCACGCCGGCTTTGTCGATTTGATCGAGCAGATGGAGAATCCCTTGCGTGGCCCGATCTGCCTCTTCCACTGTAGAGGTGTGCTCCCCCAGTTGGTCCAGCGTCGCATTAATACATTTTTCGTTTAATTCCCGGATTGCACGGATGGCGTCTTCCACCTTTTCCCCGGCAACAAACCGGGAGGCCACACGCCATGCAATGCTCCAGCTTGTCATCATTTTTTGCGCCCAGGCCGCCTTGGAAAGATAGATGAGAAAAGAGCGTAGCATAATCCTATCCTCAAATAGATTTGGAGCAGGAAGTTAAAACCCTAAAGGTGATTTGCCGAACAAGCTACTCTGCGTGCTGAAATTCATTCCGCATGTCACAGTTCGCCGTTGCTAACACCTTTAGGGTCCGTTACTCCAGAGTGACGGGTGGCGCAAACTGCTCGCCGCTCGTCAAAATTATTCTAGCACAAACGTAAAAATGAGTGTGTTATACTTTTTTACGATATTTGTCACGTTTCGGAGGTCGTGTGCGGAACCGCAGTTCCATTCCTATTTTACGGGGTATATCCATTGCCATATTATCCATTGCAATCGTTTTGACGATTATTGCCCTGATCGGCTACAGCCGCCAAAGGAACAATTATCCCCTTGGAATGACAATCGCCGGTGTGTCCGTCGGCGGCGTGAATCCACAGATCGCCTCGGAACGTGTCTTGCAGGTCTATTCCTCGCCTATCGAGGTGCAGTATGGCGAGGCGATCATCCATGTGGACCCCTCGCTCGTCGGCTTCGAATTGGATATGGAAAGCATGATCGCCGCCGCGGACCTGGAACGCACCGGCGGCTCGTTCTGGGGCGGATTCTGGAACTACTTGTGGAATCGAGATCCCACCCCGGTTGAGGTGCCGTTGAGCGCGACCGTCTCGGAAGAGCGCTTGCGCGCCTACCTGCAAAACGAGATCTCCGCTCGCTACGACGAGCCTCCCACCCCCGCACAACCGATCCCTGGCAGCACATCATTTTCCCCCGGCACATCCGGCATCATTCTTGATGTTGACCGCGCCGTCCGCCTTATCGAAGACACCCTGCGCTCGCCGAGCAATCGCACGGTGGTACTGTCGTTCCAACACACCGCCGCGGCCCGCCCCACCATGGAGAACCTGCAGATCCTGCTGCAGCAAAACATCACGGTGGCCGGCTTCGATGGCGTCATCGGTGTGTATTTGCAGGACCTGCAGAACGGACAGGAAGTGCACTTTGCCATGGATCAGGGTGAGATGATCTCCGTGAACCCGGATGTGCCCTTTACTGCTTCCAGCACAGTCAAGATTCCCATCATGATCTCCTACTTTATCAAGTACGGGAACGACGGTCTGAACGAAGAGTCGTCTGCGATGATCCTGGATATGATTCGCAAATCTGAGAATCCGCCCGCCGACCGCATTATGGAGAGCCTCGACTCGCTGCGCGGTCCGCTCGTGGTGACGGAGGATATGCGTAAGATTGGGCTGGAGAACACATTCCTGGCCGGTTTCTTCTGCAGCGCAGAGTTCCCCTGTCCGTTGTTGGAAAGAATCCAGACCCCTGCCAACCAACGCACAGACGTGTTTACCGATCCCGATGCCTTTAACCAGACCACTCCCTCGGATATTGGCATGCTGCTGGCCGATATTTACCAGTGCGCACAAACAGGCGGCGGCGCGTTGATCGCGGCCTTCCCCGATAAGATCAACAGCGAGATCTGCCAGCAGATGATCACCTTTTTAGCCTCTGATCAAATCGGCGTTCTCATCGAAGCAGGCGTGCCTGAAGGGACACAGGTCGCGCACAAACACGGATGGATTAGCGAGCCCGCCTCGGGCGTCATTCAAAACATTAGCGACGCCGGCATCGTCTATACGCCTGGCGGGAATTACGTCCTTGTGATCTATGCCTATCATCCGGTACAAACCGTGTGGGAACCTGTTTCTGAGCTGTTCGCGCAGATGTCACAGGCAGTTTACAATTACTATAACATTCCCACCCAGTAAAAGAATTCATAGATTTGATGCCCCTAAGAGAGTGTTTTGAAAA
Organism: Anaerolineales bacterium; assembly: GCA_035463255.1. Taxonomy (GTDB): domain Bacteria; phylum Chloroflexota; class Anaerolineae; order Anaerolineales; family Villigracilaceae; genus Defluviilinea. The sequence goes on from DATHTL010000245.1 coordinate 13,775, forward strand.
TCGGCTTAAGCCGTGTTGAACACCCTTTGGGACGAATTTGAGCCACGAATTTCACGGATTTTTACGAATTTTTCCCTTCAACGATCCAACCTTTGTGCTCTCACCTGCATGGTTTGCTAAGCAAACCACGTGCGGTGCAAGTGTCGCTTAAGGTGCCCCGCATTGCGGGGCGGTGGGGGTCGGTGTCTATCGCGGGTAGACCAGGATCACAAACGGGATCGGCCGGGTGGGTGCGATGAGCTCGCGCGGATTCGCGACCAGGATGCCCGTCGATCCTCCCCCGTCCAGGTTAATGGC
>DATHTL010000246.1:0-14038 GCA_035463255.1 Anaerolineales bacterium
AACTGGATCACTGTGGTGATGCCGGCCCATGTCCCCTCGACGATCTCGGCGTCCGAGCCGGAGCCGGTCACGCCGGCCGGGTCGATGTGAGCAATGGGCACCGCACCATACTTCATAAGAGCTGGGAACATGAGCTGTGCATACTCGGCAAAACGCTCCGGTTCCTGGAATTGCACAAAGCTGATAAAGTAGGCGGGACGGGTCTCTGCAGGGATATTCATTGGTCTCTCCTTTCTAGGACTTATCCTAAAAATATTCTCCTGCGCCCAGAAGATGCTTACCTCCTTGCCCCTTATTCCTTATCCTTTAACCGGATCCATTCCCGCACAACGGCTTTCAATGCTTTCTCTTTTTTATCGATGTCTTTCATATCCTGGAAGCGGGCAACCCGAACTTCCTTGCCCTCCCCTTCGAGAATTCCGTGCCCATCCGGGATGCTCGCGCCGGTCTGGAAGAAAAGATTGACAAAGCGCTTGGCGCGCGGCGTCAGCGTGGCGAGGTTCCCCTTGTACATAAAGGTCGGACCGCCCCACTTGATGACCTCGATCATTTTGTCATCTGCTGCCAGAATGATCTCACGAACTCTCTGCAATTCGTCCTTCAAGGGATGATCGAGCTTCGCCATAAATTCATCGACTTGCGGATTTTTATTCATCGCATGGGTTCCTTTTCTCAGTGCATCACGGTCTGCAGACGTGCCAGCGTGCCCGTCCACCAGTCGTCATACAGATGAATGGGAATGGCCTTCGAGATGCCTTCCTGTTTCAATAACAGTCTGGTTTGTTTCCCCATTGCAATAAACTCTAGCGTCAGCGTCGTCATCTGATCGTCTCCATCCCACTGGTGGGTCATGACCAGTCGTTCCGGAGGGAAGACCTCCACGACCCGCCCGTGCAGAAGGAGAAGCTTGTTCTCCGCGTCGCGCATTTCCCAGCGGCAGGAGCCTCCCGGCTGAAGGTCGATCTCCGCCTTTTCCGTCGTAACGCTCTGCGGTCCCCACCAGGTGCAGATCAATTCCGGCACCGTAAAGTAATCAAAGACCACTTGGCGCGGCGCGTCGAAGATGCGCTCCATGTGGAGTGTTTGTTTATCCGGAGGCATGTTTCTTCTTCCGGGCTTTCAACTGCCGGTCAAGAGCGTCGAATTGCTGGTTCCAGTATTTCCGATATTGCTCGATGTAGGCAAAGGTCTCGGTAAACCCTTCCGGGTTGAGGGAATAGATGCGAAATTGCGTCTGCTTTTCATGCCGGATCAAACCGGTTTCCTCCAGAACCTTCAAATGCCGCGAAACAGCCGGGGCAGAAATCGACAGCGGCTGGCTCAGGTCACCGACACTCATCGAGCCTGCCATGAGTCTTTCCAGAATATCGCGGCGGACCGGATTGGCTAACGCCGAAAACACATTGTCCAGTTGGTCAGATTGCATAGCCAGCATCTCACTTTACATTCATGTTAATTAACAATCTTGTTAATTATAAGCCAGGCCGATGAAGTGTCAAGTCAAGCGCCGTATGTCCCTGTAGCTGTGTATAGAGGAAATCAAGTATCATCGCAATCGAATTGTCCCTTTTTTGACTGTTGCCCGACTTAACCTGTAGAACCCGCAGACAGGGAACTTGCATGCAACGTACCCAGACACTCGACGAACCCGCACTGGTGCGCGCCGCGCAGATCGACGCACAGGCCTTTGGCGCCTTATACGACCGCTATGTACAACGCGTTTATCGCTATTGCTTCTATCGAACCAGTCACGCGCCGGACGCCGAAGACCTCACCGCACAGATCTTTTTGGCCGCTCTCGAAGCATTGCCGCGCTACCGGCAGGATGGTCACTTTGCAGGCTGGCTGTTCTCTATCGCCCGCAAAAAGGTGTCCGACTTTCATCGCTTTCATCATCGCGCTCCGCAAGTCCCTTTGGATGAATCCGCGCTCCCGCCCATCCATACCGATCTCGCAACCGATGTCGAGACGGCCCAGCGTAGGGAGCGCCTGTTGAACCTGATCCAGGCGCTGGCGGAGGAAGAACGGGATCTCATCCACCTGCGCTACGTGGCAGAGCTATCCTTCAGCGAAATGGCCAGAACCCTGCAAAAGAATGAAGATGCTGTGAAGAAAAGCTTGTATCGTCTGATCGCGCGCTTGAAGCATGAACTGGAGGCCGACCATGAATGAGCATCCGTCTCCCGAATTCGAGAAGGAACTCCGCGAAACACTGAGCGCGCCCGGTGCAAACCCGGCGTTCGTCCACGACCTGCGGGCAACACTCCTTGAAAGGTCAAAGATGAAACAACAAACCCGCACGTTCTCACGTCTGGCATGGGGCATGGCGCTTGCTGTCCTGTTGATCGGATTGCTGGCTGCTTCCCCGCGCGTGGCTGAAGCATTGAAACGACTCCTGGGCTATGTGCCCGGCGTTGGGTATGTGGAGCAAGGAAACTCCTTGCGTATATTGGCAGCGCCGGTCTCACTCGAAAAAGATGGCTTGAAATTGACGATTGAAAAGGGCGCAGCAGACTCGCAGCGCACAGTACTGCTAGGATCCATCGAGGACTACACAGGCTTCCGCGACAGTGACCGCAGTTGTGATGCGCCTGCCCGGCTCATCCTCCCCGATGGGAGCAGCTTGGCTCTGATGCAATCCGAAACAGCGATGGAAGGCAGCCAAGGGTCGCCCACGGGTGACTTTTATGTACGCTACTCGTTTGAGTCGATGCCGGAAGGGCAATTGGAAGCCATGCTCGAAATCCCGTGCCTGATGCAGGATGACGAGCTCAGAGACTGGAGACTTGCAATTCAGTTTGAGGTTGCGGAGCAGGCTGAAGTGATGCCGGTGATCGAGCTGCCCACCCAGGTTTCGGACGATGTTCCGCTGCCATCACAGGCGGTCACTGATCCTGCTTCGCCAGCCAGCGCGACCCTGGAGGGATTCTCTATCGTGCTCGAGAGCGAATCTCCGCTCCCGGATGGCTACATCCTCTCCGGCAGCTACCAGTGGACCGACCCGCGCTTCGATGCGTTCTCCATCCAGACCATTGTCTCGGAAATCGCGGATGCCAGTGGAGGATCGTTCTCCTTTGAACCTGTGGATCCGTTGACGGCGATAGATCCTGCTCTCAAGAAATTGCCGTTTGCCTATGAGATCCATGGCAAAGATCACGCCTGGCCGCTGACATTCACCGTAAATTCGGTCACAGTAAACCTGCCAGAGGCAGTGACGTTCCAGTTCGACGCAGGTCCAAATCCGCAGGTGGGGCAGAGATGGGATGTGAACATTGATGTGCCTGTTGCCGGACATGTCATCCATGTGCAGACCATCGAGCTGACGGAAGGCAGAACACCTACCCAGCTTGGCTATACCTTCACGATGGCATCCGATCCGGAGGTGATGGGCGCCAGCATCGATGATCTCAACCCGGCATTCGCGGGTAACGGCGCCGGTGGAGGAGGCGGTGGAGGCGGAGGGGGCGGCGGTGACAATGTCTCCGCTGCAGGCCCGTTCACCTATGGCTGGGCACTCGAAGGCTATTCACCTGGGGGAGTCAAGACATTTGTGGTGTCGAACGTGGCAGTCATGGTCCACGGAACATGGCAAGCAACGTGGCAGCCATCAGGCCAATAAGAGAACAGACTGGCGACCTCGGTCGCCAGTCCTTTTTTATAACAATCCTTTTTCGGTGACGTTCTACAAAATGAAAGGAGTGCAAAATCTCCCGATTTTGCACACGGCTACGCCAGTCAGGAGCGTTGTGATGATCCGAAAACTGAAATCCGGCAAGTATCGGTTGTATTCTGAAAAGAAAGATCCCAGAACAGGGAAGCGCCGAAACCTTGGCACATTCGACACGCGCGAAGCCGCAAAGAAGCACGAGAAAGAAGTGCAGTTTTTCAAGCGCAAGAAGTAAAAAATCTTCGCGCTCCCGAAAGAACGCCGGGACGATGTGCGCGGAGCCGTAGGCGTAGTCGAAGCGGCAATTACTGCGACCGAAGGGTCTCCCGATGATTTGAGCTTGCTGAATGAATAGCGTCAGGCTTTCAGCCTGACTTACACAACAGGCAATCTATATCTTCGCGTGCCTGCTCAGTAACATCCCCCGTTCGAATAATACGATCATCCCATCTGCGATCACCTTATGTGTCCCGGCATCCAGCGGCATCGTGGCCCAATCGGGTGTGGTGATGCCATATTCCACTTCCGCGCCATCTCGATACCAGACGCGTAGAGATATGAGCTTTCCGTAATCTTCGGTCTGTTGTTTTTCAATCGCGCCGAAACGCTCCGTCCATTTCACATTCTCAAGATACTTTTGAGGTTGATCTGTCAGGATCACCAGATCGATATCAGAATCCTCCCTCGCCTCCTCGCGCGCGTAAGAGCCGATCAGGGCAATAGCCTGCACATCAGCCTGTTCAGATGCCCAGGCAACAAAAGGATTCAGAAAATTACGAATGTCTTCGGTCGTTTTCATTATAGTAGGGCGGGCTTGTAGCCGGCCATGTCAAAGACAGTCACGCTTTTAGCGTGACCTACATGGTACCATGCCGGGATGAAATCAAGTATCATCACAAAAAAATCAAAGGACATACAAATGGAATCGATCCTCCTCATTATACTTATCGGTATGGCAGGCGGCATTGCGGTGGGACTGCAAGCCCCCATGGCCAGTATGATCACGCAACGGCTTGGGACATTCGAAAGTGTATTTATTGTTCACCTGGGAGGAGCGTTGATGGCGCTGCTTCCCTTATTATTTTATGGCGGCGGAAAGCTCACCCAGTGGAAAGGGTTGCCCTGGTATACGCTCCTGGCAGGAGGCTTTGGACTGATCGTCATCGGCGCGATCAGTTATATGATCCCGCGCGTGGGAGTTGCCGCGGCGGTGATCACGATTGTCGCGGGCCAGATGCTGGTGAGCACGGTGCTCGATCATTTTGGCTGGCTGGGAGGAATGGGACGCCCCATGGACCCAACACGCGCAATCGGCCTGGCTGTTGTTCTGGTAGGTGTGTGGCTGACAGTGAAATAAGCTGGACTTGATCAAGCCTGTTCCCCAAATATATTTGTTCAATTTTCGGTTGTCTGCTGTGCGTGTTGTGTTACGATGCAGACCGCCAGAATTCTACAGGAACAGGTTTTATTGTTATGAACCATCCCTTTCCCGATCCTGAAATTTTATACACAGCTCTGCTCCAGCGCGACAGCACCTTTGAAGGCATTTTTGTCGCAGGCGTAAAGACGACCGGAGTATTCTGCCGTCCTACTTGCCGGGCGCGCATGCCCAAGCGCGAGAACGTGGAATTCTTCCCCTCGGCGCACGAGGCGCTACTGCACGGGTATCGTCCGTGCAAGATCTGCACACCCCTGGAATACAAAGGCGCACCGCCCGCCTGGCTGCGACCTCTGCTCGATGAGATCCACGAATCCCCGCTCGTTAAGTTAAAGGATAATCACTTGAGAGAAAGAGGGCTGGACCCCAGCCGCGTCCGGTACTGGTTCAAGAAACAGCACGGCATGACCTTTCAGGGCTACCAGCGCGCCTTACGGATCGGACAGGCGTTTGGCCGCATCAGGCACGGGGATAAGGTTGTGGAAACCGCCTTTGAGTCGGGCTATCGGTCCCTGAGCGGTTTTACCGATTCGTTCAAGAAAACGGCTGACTTCGCACCGAGCAAAAGTGAGACCAACGATCTGATTCCCACGACCCGAATTCTTACGCCCCTGGGGCCCATGCTCGCAGGCGCCACCGAGGAAGGGATTTGCCTGCTCGAGTTTGTAGATCGACGAATGCTGGAAACGCAGCTGAATCGATTGAGCAAACTGTTGCATGCGCGCATCGTCCCCGGTTCTCACAAACACTTTAACGCATTGAACAGGCAGCTCGATGAATATTTTGCAGGCAAGCGCAAAGAGTTCGATCTTCCGTTAGTGCTGCCGGGCACGGAATTTCAGAAACGGGTGTGGGCGGGATTGCAGGCCATCCCCTATGGCTCCACGCGATCGTACAAAGAGCAGGCGGAATGTATCGGTTCTCCCAATGCTGTCCGCGCCGTGGCAAAGGCGAATGGCGATAATCGAATAGCGATCATCGTTCCCTGTCACCGGGTCGTTGGCGCGAACGGAGAGCTTGTGGGCTATGGCGGGGGACTCACACGCAAAGAGTATTTGTTGCAGCTCGAGGCAAGCTTCAAATAGCGCCTTCCATTCCTACCCCAACGAATCCTTGAATGGCAAAACTGCAAGCTAACTCGTATCGCGAGATCCTTGCGAACAGAAATTTTTTGCTGTTGTGGTCGGGCTTTACGCTGTCATCGATTGGCGATTCACTAACGCGCGTGGCGCTCACCTGGTTTGTCTTCGAAGAGACGAATTCTCCGCAGGCGCTGGGCGTCCTGACCATCGCCTACACGGCGCCAATCCTGATCGGCGGCTTCATCGCCGGTCCGCTACTCGACCGGTTCTCGCCGCGCCGTGTGATGATCATTGACAACCTGATACGGGGTGTCACGTTTGCCGCGCTTCCCATTCTGCAGGCTCTGGATCTGCTCGAGATCTGGCACGTCTATGTGCTTGCGGCAATCTACGGCAGCCTGATGATGATCTCATTGGCAGGAGGCCCCACATTAATTCCATCCATCGTGAACAAAGATCAGTTGGAAACAGCCAACGCCATGGAGACCCTGAGCTTCACGTTGAGTAACGTGATCGGTCCGCCGCTTGCAGGTCTCCTGATCGTCTGGATCGGGACGGCAAACATTATCATCCTGGATGCAGTATCTTATTTTCTGTTTGCGTTCATGTTGTCGGGTGTATCTGTCAGCGAGCCCCGTGATGCAACAGCCGAAAAAGAAAGTGATTCATTCCGTCTGATGTCCGCGGTCAGACTGATGATGGATAACAAAATATTGCTTTCCACAACCTTGATGTTCATGGCGTTCAATGTAGGTCTCGGGGCACTGACCGTTTTCCTGCCACTGGTCTCGGACCGGATCGCGCCAGGCAGCTCTCAAGTCTTTGGCACACTACTTGGCGCTCTGGCGCTCGGCGAGGTGATCAGCGCCTGGCTGGCGGGGAGCCTGCACCTGAACATGGGTCTTGGCCTGCGTATTGCTCTGGCGCAGTTCCTCTCCGGCCTGAGCCTGGCACTTCTGATCATGGAATCCAGCTTCTGGGCAGTCACGAGCGGTCTCTTCCTGCTGGGGTTCTTCAGCGCGCCGCTCACCATCTGGGCACAGACGCTGCGCATGCAGATCATCCCGGTCGACATGCGCGGTCGCACGTTCGCGCTGCTGCGCACGCTGATGCAGGGAGCCACACCTCTGGGCGGCGCGCTGGCGGGATTTCTTATTCCTGTGATGGGGATGCAAATGCTGATCGGGTTATCTTCATTTGTGATCGGTGCACCGGGAATGGTGGGGATGCAAGTGACAGAATTAAAACAAGCGGGGAGGGAATAATGATCAATCCTGGCGGTAGGCAGCCGCCGAATAAAATCCCTTGAGGAACCGCGAAGGAGCTGACCCCAGAAGTTGCGGCTCGGTCAATCGGGCCTGGGGCGCGAGCTCGCAATAGGTCTCAAACGACAATGGATAAGGCACCCACGGGTTGCCTGTGTCCACGTTATATTCCACGAGAAGCAGAACGCCGTTGAGCTTAAGGAATGAGCGCACATGCCGCAGGACTTTGACCTTGTCCCGGAAGAAATGCAACGAATTGGCCATCACGATCCCATCTAATGGAGGCAATGAGAGCGCGCCCGTGAGATCGGCGCGCACAGGATGGACATTTTGTGAAGTGGTGAATTTCTCGCGGTGTGCCTTTTCCAGATCCCGTAAACTTCTCGCATCCTTGTCCACCGCATAGATGTTTGCATGCGGGCCGACCAGCTCGCGCAGTGCCAGGGTGAACGCGCCCGACCCGGCGCCGAAGTCCGCCCAGGCGCCGCCTGTAAGCAGGTTGGCCGGTCTCAGTAAATTGACATGGTCAGTGTGATCCATTGCGGGATGGTATCATAAAAACAACAGGATGACTTTTGTAATTTCCAATCAGCGTATAATCTATTAAAAGACCGAGAGGCGAGGAAAGGATTTATCGTTATGATGAATAATCGTCAGCTGGCTGAGGCATTTACGATGATCGCGGATCTATTGGAGATCAAAGGGGAGAATGTATATAAGACCATCGCATATCGCCGGGCTGCAGAGAGTTTGCTGGGTTTGTCTCGCCCGGCCTCTGACTACTGGAAAGAGGGAAAGCTGCAAGAAATCCCGGGCGTGGGGAAAGCCATCGCTGAAAAAATTGACGAGCTGTTGAGCACAGGAAAACTGGGATTCCTGGAGAAGCTAAAGAAGGAAATTCCACCGGGTCTGGTGGAGTGGCTGCCCGTTCCGGGGCTGGGACCGAAGCGCGCCGCCATGATCTGGAAGACGCTGAACATCACAACCTTTGCCGAGCTCGAAAAGGCAGCCCGCGAGGGAAAATTGCGGTCCCTTCCGGGCATGGGTGCGAAGAGCGAGGCGGCCATCCTCGAAGGCATTGAAACGCTGGGGCGCAGGACAGTACGAATCCCACTGGGGCGCGCCTATCCCATCGCCCGGGCATTGATCGCGGATCTCAAAAAGATAAAAGGAGTCATCGACGCGCACCCGGGTGGCAGTCTGCGCAGGATGCGCGACACGGTCGGTGATCTGGATATCCTGGTCGCCTCGGAGGATCCCTCTGCGGTTATGGACGCGTTTGTCAAAATGCCGCGCATCCATCGAGTCCTGGGGAAAGGACCCACCAAGTCGAGCATCGAATTTAACGATGGTTTGCGCGTACAGTTGTGGGTGCATCCACCCAGAGAGTTTGGGACGGCGCTGGTGTATGCTACAGGCTCAAAGGAACATAATATCCGTTTGCGTGAGATGGCGCTGGCGAAGGATTTATCACTATCCGATCATTCCTTTAAGAACATCCTCGATGGGAGCGAGATCTTCTGCGCCACGGAAGAGGAAGTGTATGAAACACTCGGACTGCCCTGGATTCCGCCCGAGCTGCGCGAGGACCGGGGCGAGATCCAGGCTGCCAGAGCGGGCAAGCTCCCGAAACTGATCGAGAAAAAGAATGTCAAGGCGGACCTGCAGATGCACTCCACGTGGAGCGATGGAAAGTTATCCATGCTCGAGATGGCGCGCGCCGCAGCCAAGCGCGGCATCAAGACGATCGCGTTTACCGATCATTCGATCAGCCTGGGCGTGACGCGCGGCTTGAGCATAGAGGCGCACAAACAGCAGGCTGCCGAGATCAAAAAGATCCAGAAGCAGCTTGGCGATAGCATCCTTGTGTTACATGCCAGTGAGGTGGAGATCAAGGCCGACGGCACACTGGATTATCCCGATGAATTCCTCACCACGCTCGACCTGGTAGTAGCGTCGCTGCATACCAGCCTGCGACAACCGCGCGAGAAGGTCACGCAGCGCGTCATCAACGCCATCCGCAACCCGCACGTGGACATCATCGGTCACCCCACGGGACGCCTGATCCAGGAACGCGAGGGAGCGGACCTTGACATGGATGCGGTCCTCAAAGCCGCGGCGGAAACGGGTGTGGCGATGGAGATCAATGCCCACCCCGCCCGACTCGACCTCGACGATATCCACGCCCGCCGCGCTAAGGAGCTGGGCATTCCCATTGCGCTCAACACGGACGCACACTCCGAAGCTGACCTGGATATGCTGCCCTACGGAGTGGCCACCGCCCGCCGCGCCTGGCTCGAGCCGAAGGACGTGATCAATACCTGGTCGCAGAAGAAACTGCTGGATTGGCTGAAAAAAAGAGGTAAATAACAAAGCCTTGCGAAGCGCCCTGTGGGCAGCCTTCGCAAGGCTCTTGGAAAAGAGATTGATATGAGCGGTAATCCTCCCCAGAGAGCCAGACGCATCGCATTTATCATCAGCGGCGCTATGGATGCGTTGATCGGTGCCATCCTGCTACTGCTCGGCTTCGGCATGCTGCCGGTCGATGTGACCGAGTATGGGTTTCAGAACTGGCACGCCATTCTTTTGGGTGGGATATTGTTCATCACCGGCGCCTGGTTCGTGATCTACAACCTGTCACGCTGGGAGGAATAAAATCCCGCGGCGTGCAACGATCATGAAGACCATCCTGAAACCCACGCTTCTCAAGATCGCGCTGACTCTGGTTCTCCTCGTCTTATCAAGCTATCTCTGGCGGATGTATGTGACCTCGACCATTTCAGATACGTTCCCATGGGGTTTTCCGCTGCAGTTTTATCTTGCCTGGGGACCCTGCCCGCCCGGAGAAGTCTGCAGTGAAAACAACGTGTTGTTCTTAATCCTCGATCTGATGTTTTGGTATATGGTTAGCGGATTTTTTGTTTCCAAACTTGGCAGGGCACACTTGGAGAGAAAAACTAGAGAGTGAGGCAAAATGAAAAACCCATTCGGTCCGGAACAGGAACCTCTTCCCCATCATATGAATCTAAAAAAGCGCATGATCCAGCGTGTGGAATCGGCGAAGGTTAATGATCAGATTTTTCAGGTGGTGCAAAAGGCGTATGAAGATGCCTTGAAACAGGAAAACATCGTATTAAGCCGTCCAGAGAGCCAGCGCCTGCTTTCGCAGATCTTGAAACATGTGCTGGATGACATGGTCCAAAAACTGGATAAGGGCACGGTCTGACAGCTGAATTTTGCAACATCATGAAAACAAACTCGCGCCGAGAAGAGATCCGCCAGCAGCTTGACGCGGCTCGCGCAGATTTCCATGAATTGCTCGCCTCCATGTCTGAGCCTGATTTTCACAGGCGAAGCCTGAACCCAGGCTGGACGAACGGCGAGATCCTGGCTCATATGACCTTTGGTTTTGTTGTCATTAATATACTTTTACCCATGGCGCGTCTATGGGGTAAACTGCCAAAGTGTTCATCGAAATGGTTTGCCTGGCTGCTGAACGCGCTCACCGGCCCCTTCAACTGGATCAATGCCCTTGGCGCCCGAGGACAGGGCAGGGTCTTTACACGTAAACGGCTAGAGAACATCTATGACCGTACCTATTTCTCTCTTCTGAAAAAAATAGACTCCATCAAAGAGGATGAATGGGAGCATGGCATGTATTACCCGACAAACTGGGATCCCTATTTTGATAAATTTATGACGCTGGAGAAGTTATTTCACTATCCTGTGAAACACTTTGATTTTCACCTGACACAAATATCGCGCTAAATGAATGCAATATTGTGGCTCGTGATCGTATTCTCTTCTGGAGACTTGGATGCCTACCCGGTCACAGATTTTCAAGAAAGATCAACTCATCTCCAACTTGATTGAGACACGGCAGAAGATTCTGGCGGCAGCATCCGAGCTTTCGGATGCAGAAAAAAACCAGGTTTTCCTTGGCATCTGGTCGGTCAAAGACTTACTGGCTCACTTGATCGGATGGGATCATACCAACGTTGCTGCGGCCAAGAGCATTTTGAACAGTGAGATACCGTCTTTCTATGAACATCGTGACCGTGATTGGCAGACCTACAACGCCATGCTGGTCAAAGAATATAAAAGGGATTCGCTCAAAGAGCTTCTGGCGAATAGAAAAGACTCTCACGAGAAACTGGTTGCATACCTACAAACCATCCCACCCGAACATTTCAACAAGGATTTTGGCGTCCGCTTTCGTGGATACAAAGTGACTATTCAACGGTTGCTGGAAGCCGAAATCAAAGATGAGCAAATCCATTTGCAACAGATGGCTAACTTTTTTCACACATCGAAATGACGGCCTTCAAGTCTTTTCTGTTTCTGGTCGCCGCTCCGGGGATGGTGGCCGGCTATATTCCACTGGCGTTGCTGCGACAAGGCCCAAAGATGGAGACAGGTTTCTTTGCTTATCTCGCCTTCCCGTTTTGGATAGTTGGCGGAGTCGTTCTTCTCTGGAGCTTCTGGAATTTCCTCAAGCAAGGACGCGGCACGCCTGCACCAATTGATCCGCCTAAGGAACTGGTGACGACTGGCTTTTATCGCTATGTCCGCAACCCGATGTATGTGGGGGTGTTGGCAGCCATCATTGGTCACTTTCTCTGGTTTGGATACTGGTACCTGTTGATCTATGCACTGGTTGTCTTCGCTGCTTTTCATACCTTCGTAACCTACTACGAAGAGCAAGCTCTCAAAAGGAAGTTTGGCGCCGCGTATGAGGACTATCTCCGAAAAGTGCCGCGTTGGATTCCGAGGTTAAGGTAAGGTCAAAGCCCTTTGCTCTCAGCGCCGTCCCCGGCGCTGTTTTTCCTCAATCATCCCCGCCGAGGACGGCGGCAGGAGCGTAATTTATATGAACTTCAGCGGCGAGCTTGCCGGGCTGGCTACCTCCTTCTTCTTCGCCATGACTGCACTGATCTTCACCTCCACCGGGCGCATGGTCGGTTCACAGGTCACGAATCGCATGCGCCTGGCGTTCGCGTTGGCCTATTTGGTGATCCTGAATCTCATCCTCTTTCACGAGCCGCTGCCCTTCTCGGCCGAGTCGTCACGCTGGCTCTGGCTGGGTATTTCGGGGATCATCGGCCTGTCGCTGGGCGACGCGTTCCTCTTTCAGGCCCTCGTCTCAGTGGGGCCGCGCCTCGGCACCTTGTTGCTCAGCCTGGCTCCGATCTTTGGTTCGATCATCGCCTGGGTCTTTTTCGGCGAAGTGCTCACCATCTTACAGATCACCGGATTCGTCCTTGCGCTGGCAGGAATCGCCCGGGTGGTGATGTCGCACGTGGAACCGCCGAACACACCGCATGGGCACACCAGACGCGGTGTGATCTTCGGTATGCTTGCAGGTCTCGGACAGGCAGTTGGGCTGGTTCTCTCGAAGCAGGCTATGTTTGGGAATTTTTCGCCCTTCCAGGCCAATGCCATCCGCATGCTGGCGGCGGTCCTTTTTATCTGGATCTGGACTGCCCTGGATGGCAAAGCAGGTGCAACATTTGCCGCATTGCGAGAGAAGCCGCGCGTGCTCTGGCTGCTCGCCCTCGGCGCGTTTGTGGGGCCGGTGCTTGGTGTCTCTGCATCGCTGCTGGCAGTGCAGCACGCGGAAGTGGGCGTGGCCAGCACATTTACACTATAGACAAAAAGCCATACACTTTTCTGTTGATATTTTCCCATAATTTAGCGCAAAGATACTATATTCACGAAGTAAAAAACATTGAATTGACAGCGCGGCTTGTTTTAGGATAAGGAAAATTTTCAGCTTGATATGGGGATACCGAATCACAGAGCCGACCTCCAATAGCCCCCACACGGCTCCATATAAGTGCTATAACCCCAATTTTCGACCATTGGGGCAATACTTTTTTCGGTGTCTTGCCTCCCGCAAATTTGGAAAGGCACAGGAGGTAAAAGTTGTCGTTCCTGTGCCTATAATCTTAGCCGCGGCACGAATATTCAATTGCCATGGCCATAAATCCAAGCATCAACCTGTGGTCATGGCCTGGCTAACCCTGTCTATCCTATCGCTCCTCCCCACAAACTCCCGAACCAGGGCCGCCAACCGCTCCGGATGGCTATAATTTGGCACATGCGCCGCCTCCGGGATCACGGCCGCCCGGCCCTGGGGCAACAGCGCTGCCACCCGGTCAACCCACCCCATGGGCGCAATCCGATCATGCTCACCCCGAATAACCAGTGCCGGCACATCCACTCGTAGGAGCCAGGGTTCCAACGGGCATTGCTGCAAGTTGCGTAGTGTCAATAGAGTGCGTCTCGGTCCTGCCTTCAGGAAATCCCGGAACACAATTACCCAGGATGATGGGGGTTCGCGCATAGAGTCATTTAATGCCCGCATCACGAGCCGCAGGGTGTTGCGTCCGCCCCGGTCGCCGTGGGGCGACACTAATATTGTCCCGGCCACACGCTCCGGGTGGCCAGCCGCCACCATTGCGACCGTATGGCAGCCCATTGAATTTCCAAGCAAATACGCACGTTCCAACCCCACTGCGTCCATCCACGCGATCAAGGTCTCCGCCATCTCCGCTATGCTCAGCACCCGCCTCGGCTTTTCGCT
>DATHTL010000247.1:0-3300 GCA_035463255.1 Anaerolineales bacterium
GTACTCCACGTGCGCGATGTTGATCGTGATCCCGCGCGCTTTCTCCTCCGGCGCATTGTCGATCTGATCGTACGCCTTGAACTCCGCCTTCCCCATCAGCTGCGATACCTTCGTGATCGCCGCCGTCAGCGTCGTCTTCCCATGGTCGATGTGTCCCATCGTCCCCACATTCAGATGCGGCTTGCTCCTGTCATACTTCTGCTTCGCCATTGATGAAATCTCCTTCTGATAATGAACCGCGTTCGTTATGTATGTTAGTTATTTCAAAATTTCCTGCGCCACGGATTGAGAGACGGGCGCATAGTGATCGAATTCCATGCTGAACACGCCGCGCCCCTGTGTTGCGGAGCGCAGTTCTGTTGCATAGCCAAACATTTCACCAAGTGGTACATGAGCGCGCACAGCCTGCGCATTGCCCGGGCGTACTTCCATACCCTGGATGCTGCCGCGGCGGCTATTGAGCTGCCCGATGACATCGCCAAGATAATCATCAGGCACCACAACTTCAACCTTCATAATTGGCTCAAGTAGGACAGGCGAACCCTTGTGAACACCTTCTTTGAAGGCCATGGATCCCGCCATCTTGAACGCCATTTCACTCGAGTCAACTTCATGGAATGACCCATCAAACAAGGTGACCTTCATGTCCACGACCGGATAGCCAGCCAAAACACCGCTATCCGCCGCTTCCATTACACCTTTTTGAACCGCGGGGATGAATTCCTTCGGAATTGCACCACCAACAATCTTGTTTTCAAAAATAATCCCACTGCCGCGGTCCCCTGGTTCCAGCGAAATGACGACATGACCGTACTGACCGTGACCACCGGACTGTTTAGCATATTTGAAATTCACTTTGGGGACTGCGCGAGTAATGGATTCGCGGTATGCAACACGCGGTTTACCAATATTGGCTTGGACACGAAATTCCCGCAGCATACGATCCACAAGGATGTCGAGATGCAGCTCACCCATCCCTGAAATGATCGTCTGACCGGTATTCTCATCGGAGCGGACGCGGAAAGTCGGGTCTTCTTCTGATAATTTCCGAAGCGCCTCCCCCATCTTTTCTTGGTCGCCGCTGCTTTTCGGTTCGATGGCAATAGAGATAACGGGTTCCGGGAAGGAAATACTTTCCAGCATGATCTTCTTTGTATCACAAAGCGTATCGCCCGTGAATGTATCCTTCAAGCCCAGGACCGCGCCGATATCCCCCGCACGCACTTCGGTAATATCCTCGCGGCGGTCGGCGTGCATTCGGATTAGCCGACCGATCCGTTCGCGTCGGCCCTTGCTAGTATTCGTAACCATCTGGCCCTGTGAGAGGACACCCGAATACACACGGAAATAGGCCAGACGCCCAACGTATGGGTCTGTCACAATCTTAAAAACCAACGCGCTTAGGGGAGCATCATCTTCTGGCAAAAGCTCAATCTGTTCTTCGCGGTCGACATCCATGCCTATTACCGGTGGGACATCCACTGGAGAGGGCAAATAATCAATAACAGCATCGAGCAGGACTTGAACGCCTTTATTCTTTAAAGATGAACCGCAAAAAACGGCTGCTGCCTGATTGGCAATGACCCCTTTGCGCAAAGCAGATCTTAATTCCTCAACTGTGATGTCCTGACCCTCCAAATACTTCATGGTCAAGTCATCATCAAGCTCGGCGATTTTTTCCACCATGTAGGCACGCGCATCGTCGGCTTGTGACTTCAATTCCTCCGGGATTTCAATGATCTTTGGTTCTTTCCCGAGGTCATCTTCCCAGATGACCGCTTTCATTGTTAATAAATCCACAGCCCCACGGAATGTCGCTTCAAAGCCAATCGGCAGCTGCATCGCGATCGGATTGGCGCCGAGGCGCTCCTTGATCGTCTCGATGGTCCGCTCATAAGATGCGCCGACGCGATCCATCTTGTTGACAAAGCAAATGCGCGGGACGCCGTAGCGGTCAGCCTGACGCCAGACCGTCTCACTCTGAGGCTCCACACCCTGGACGGCGTCAAACACGACAACGCCCCCGTCCAGAACACGCAGGGAGCGCTGTACTTCGGCGGTAAAGTCGATGTGACCGGGGGTATCAATTAAGTTGAATTGATATCCCTTCCACTCGGCAGATACAGCCGCAGAGACGATCGTGATACCACGTTCGCGCTCCTGGACCATCCAGTCGGTGACGGTTGTCCCCTCATCCACCGAACCGATGCGATGCGTCTTGCCCGTATAGAACATAATCCGCTCGGTCGTCGTCGTCTTACCGGCGTCGATATGGGCTATGATTCCAATATTTCGATACTTCTCGAGCGGATACTCACGTGCCATTCGTTAAGCTACCTTTACAATTCCTCTAAAAACGCCTAGACGCGATAGTGCGAGAAGGCGCGGTTGGCTTCTGCCATCTTATGGGTTTCGTCACGCTTGCGGATTGCCGAACCCGTTTCATTAAAAGCATCGATCAGTTCACTGGCCAGCTTGTCAGCAAAAGATTTGCCCGAGCGGTCACGGGCTGCAGACAAAATCCAGCGGAGCGCCAGTGTGGTACGGCGATCCGCCGAAACTTCCATAGGTACCTGGTATGTCGCGCCACCCACACGCCGCGGGCGGACTTCCATGACCGGGGAGACATTCTTGAGCGCTCCATCGAAGACCTCGATAGGATTCTTTTGGGTACGCTCCTTGATCAGATCCATGGCATCATAAATGAGGCCAGTGGCAAGGCTCTTTTTGCCGCGCTTCAAAATGTGCTGCACCATTGTTTGAACATGCACACTGTTGTAGCGAATATCAGGAAGGATTTCCCGCTGTTCGGGTTTTGCTCTACGCATGATTTATAACTCCATTAACTACTTGGGGCGTTTCGCACCATATTTGGAGCGACCCTGTTTTCGATTTGCAACGCCCGTCGTGTCCAGTGAACCGCGTACGATGTGATAACGTACGCCAGGCAGATCTTTCACACGGCCACCGCGCACCAGCACGACGGAGTGCTCCTGCAGCTGAGGGCCCTCGCCTGGGATGTAGGCGGTCACTTCGATCCCGTTGGTGAGGCGAACGCGAGCGATCTTGCGCAGCGCCGAGTTCGGCTTCTTCGGGGTCATCGTACGCACGATCGTACACACGCCGCGCTTCTGGGGCGCGCCCTTTTCCTGGCGCACGCGGCGCTGCTTGTACGAGTTCAGTGTGTACTGCAGGGCCGGGGCTTTGCTTTTGGCTTTCTTATACTTGCGGCCCTTGCGGACCATCTGGTTGATTGTCGGCACCTTTTGCCTCCGATTATTACTTTCTTCACAATGAATT
>DATHTL010000248.1:0-4909 GCA_035463255.1 Anaerolineales bacterium
GGCGAGACGAGTGACAATATTAAAGAACATAAAATGACTGCGGAAAAAATAACGGGCTTCTTTGCGTGCTTCATTGGTGTAACTCCTTCCCCTCCCGGTTTGTGCATTCGGCTAGGTTGAGCAATTGCCTCGAGTGATCATGCCAATGCGGTGGAGAGGACTGTGATGATGGCACCTTTCAGTTTTGTAATCTAAATTCATGACGGAAGATTGCGCAGAGAGTTACAAATGCTATGTCAAAAAACTTGTCTTATTGGTCTCATTTCGGGCATAGCAGGCGTATGAGCACATGGTTTTTGATTTTGTAATGAAAATGAATTGGAAGCTAAGCAAGGAACGTATCACTCCAGGAGTTGCGTTCTGACTCCGCTGAGCGACTCCAGACTTGTCTAGATGAAAACCTGGGTTGAATATTTGTGGGAGATTTCTTACAATCTTGTAAATCAGAAACAGGGAAATCTACAGGTAAATCCCCGCTGCCCCATCTATAATAGACACAACATTATCTTCATCCACAAGGGCAAACCCGGTGAAAACCGGTGACGCAAAGCCATGGGTCTACGACCATCTGGTTAAGACAGCCAGGCTGCCGGAATGAATTCATCATTTCGTAAATGGAATGATCGGGCGCCCGTGGGAGATTTAAGTGGTGCTCAAAACCTTCCGTTCACTCATCGCCATCAACTTGATACTCATCCTTGTCGCTGCTTTGCTCCCTGTGGATCAGGTCCACGCGCTGAGCACTTATGAGAAACCGGGCAGCCTGCCTTTGTTAAACGAATTCATCAGTCAGATGAAGAATGGTCAGGCCGGTGAATTACGCGGGATTTACATCCCCGAGATCCTGGCAGCGCCAGTTGTCCAGCAGCCTGCGGCGAACAATGCGTTCGTTTCACCCATCCAGAATATTGTTACTCAATTTAGTCTTGCTGCCCAATACAGCTCCACTGGATTGCTTGCACATAATTATCTTGCCGGTGAAAAATTCTTGCAGCTCAAGGAAGATCAGAAGTTTTACTTGATTTACGGGGATGGACAGGTCTTCACGTTTGTCATCACGGAAATTCTTCGTTATCAGGCGTTGGAACCGAGCAGCACGTCAAGCAATTTTGTCAGCCTGGAAAACGATGAATTATTGAGCGCTTCTGATCTGTTTTATAAGGTGTACCAAAGATCCGGGGATGTCATTTTGCAGACCTGTATCTCCAAAGACGACAATCTGAGCTGGGGGCGTTTGTTTGTCATCGCTGAGCCTGTAGATTCTTAATAAAAAATCCTGAAAATCACAGACATTGACGCATAAAAGAGATCCCGCCAGGGATTTCTTTTTGTGTATCTCATTCTCTGATAACATTGGAACGATCACTTATGTTTGAAGTCACCTCCGCCTGGAAATCCATGTATCCGGAAGCGCATGCAGGCGTGCTGGTTATGCGCGGTGTCTCCAATCCACCGAGTCACTCCGGGCTGGAGGCTCAAAAAGTAGCTCTCGAGGAGCAGCTGCGCGGCCAATTTTCCGGGCAGGATCGCGCCGCGATTGCGAGCCACCCGGTCTTGCAGGCCTATGATGCGTATTACCGCCGCTTCAAGAAGACCTATCACATCCAGCTGCAGCTCGAGTCCATTGTGCTGAAGGGGAAATCGATCCCCAGTGTGGCCGCGCTGGTGGAAGCGATGTTCATGGCAGAGATGCAGGATCTACTGCTGACCGCGGGTCACGATCTGGACGCTTTGCGTCTGCCGCTTACCTTGGATGTGGCCACCGGGACGGAACGCTACACCCTCCTGCGTGGAGAGGAGCAGGTCTTAAAAGCCGGCGATATGGTGATCAGCGATAGGGATAGCATGATCTCAAGCATTATTTACGGACCCGACCGCCGCACACAGATCACTCCGGAAACGCGTAACGTGGTGTTCACGGTGTATGCACCCCCGGGTATCGAGGAGCAGACAGTGACAGCACATTTGGAGCATATCAAGGATAACGTAATGGTATTTTCTCCACAGGCGCAGGTGGATGTGTTGCAAGTGTATAAAGGTGTATAACTTGAAGTTGATCAGTGTAAATCTCGGGCAGGAACGCATACTTGAGCGCAAGGATCGTCTCGAAAAGACCGGCATTTTCAAGTTCCCAATAGGAGATGCTGTGAAGGTGACACGACGGGGCCTGGAAGGCGATGTGATTGTCAGCAAACGCCATCATGGCGGACCCGATCAGGCCGTCTACGTGTATGGCGGGGAAGATTATGCCTGGTGGTCCAATGAACTTGGAAAGGAAATCACTCCGGGAACTTTCGGCGAAAATTTGACCATCGATGAATTGGAAAGCGCGCGGTTCAATGTTGGCGACTACCTTCATATTGAGGAAGTAACTCTGCAGGTGACCGCGCCGCGTATTCCGTGCGGAACCTTCGCAGCACGCATGGATGATCCGCAATGGGTAAAGAGGTTCCGGCATGCCGAACGACCGGGGTTATATTGCCGCGTGGTTAAAGAGGGCTACTTGAAAATAGGTGACCCGGTCTTGGTTGAAGGATACGCAGCCGAGACGATCTCCATCCTGGAAATGTACCGGGAATATTACAACAAGAATAAGAGCGAAGAGACGCTGCGCCGTCATCTCCACGCGCCGATCGCCATCCGGGCCCGCCGTGATCTTGAAAAAGATTTGCAGAAGCTCTTGAGCATGTCACAGGCATAAGCTGGCGCCCTTCAATACCATCAATAACCTTTGATATGGATCAATACGAAACATACTATACGGATCTCGGTTTTGAGCGCGCCGGGTTGTTCAAATTGATCCAGAAAAGATATCTGTGCACTGACGTGCTGTATCCTGGCTGTTCCGTTCATATCACACCCTCCCTGTTCTTCCCTCATGTTATTATGTCGATAAGAGCGAAGAGCTGTGGCAATCCGCGCTGGTGATGGCAGGAACGCTGTTCGTGGCAGGGGCAATTGTCGGCGGAGTCCACGGGCTCGCTCTGGTGAAGCTCGCTGACAATAAAAGCTGATCCTTTACTACATTCCTAAATCAACTCGATAGTTGTGTTTTTAGAAACAATGTTCTATAATCGGAGCATTGTTCTCCCATTTAGTCAAACATTTTATCGGATTGCGATGATCCTTCAAATCCACAAACCGGCTTTCCCGTTAAACAAATTCATTGAGCATCTGGTCTACTACGACGGGTTGAGGACGACGCACAGTCTGGATCGCTTCCTCCCGGATGGGAACACCGAGATCATTATCGATCTGACCGAGCAACCTCAATATATCTATGACAACGAGACATTACAGGAAATTCAAGCCTGCCGCTATGCCTGGGTGAGTGGAGTCCGGACCCAGCCGATCACCATTCCTTCCGGGCACGGCAGCAGGATGTTGATCGTGGCATTCAAGAAAGGGGGAGCATTTCCATTTTATTCGTTCCCCATGAGCACGCTCACCGATACGGTTGTGGAGGCGGACTTTGTTTTTGGAACGGAGATTCATCATCTACGTGAACAACTGTTGACTGTAAAATCTAGTAAACGGATGTTTCAATTGATGGAGTCCTTTTTACTGCACCAGGCAGGGGAGGCGATCGATGATTCGATTTCGACAAGATCTGTGCAACATGCTTTAATGAGCATTGTCCATAGCCCCACTATTCGATGTCTTCATGAGTTAAGTGAACAAATCGGATATTCACAGAAACACTTTATCGATCTGTTCAAGGCGCAAGTTGGCGTCTCGCCAAAGCAATATCTCAAGATCATGCGCTTTCAAAAAGCGGTCTGGGCGATTGAGAGAGATGCGTTGCCGCGTTGGAGTCAGATCGCGCTAGAAAGTGGGTATTACGACCAGGCGCACTTGATCCACGACTTCAAGCTCTTCTCCGGCTTCACGCCAAATGAGTATGTGAAAAGAAAAGCATCTTTGTTAAATTACATCCCGGTTGGTTAATGTAAATTTTTTCCAATACAGCCCTCCTTCTGTTCTGTAAGATGGTTCTCAACATTTACAGAGAACATAAGGAGCTCACCATGGAGAATTTATATATCAACCATCTGGCCGTTTTTGTGTGTGCAATCTTAAACCTGGTGTTGGGCGCCCTGTGGTATTCGCCCATGCTGTTCTACAAGGCCTGGTTGAGAGAGACGAACTTAAGTGAGGAGCAACTCGCCAACACAAACGCTGCAAAAACATATGGGCTGGCCTTTCTTTTCGCGCTCGCCATCTCATACAACCTCGCGTTCTTTCTGGGCGATGACCAAACCACGCCTGCCTGGGGAGCGACGGCTGGTTTTCTGGCAGGCTTTGGTTGGGCAACGCTCATCTTCGCGATCATCGCATTGTTTGAGCGACGTTCTTGGAGTTATATACTTATCAATGGCGGCTACATTACTGTTTACTTTACAATCATTGGTTTTATTTTGGGTCTCTGGCGTTAGCCGTGGCTCACGTTCATAAGGAGATAATAGTATGAGTTCCCTTGATAAAGCCATGCAAACCCAGCTGGATAATATTCAAAAGAAGACAGGAAAACCTCTGGATGAACTGAAGTCGATCGTCGGGAAAAGCGGATTGAGCAAGCATGGTGAGATCCGCGACTATTTAAAGCGCGAGCTGGGTCTGGGTCATGGCGATGCGAATGCCCTTGTGCATGCGGTCCAACTAAGCGATGGTCAGCGCGCCGCGGAAGGCAAGTCCACCGACCAGGTGCTCGATGAAATTTACACCGGCGGGAAGGCGCATATGCGTCCCATCCATGAGAAGCTGATGAAGGAGATCGACAAATTTGGTGAGTTTGAGATCGCGCCCAAGAAAGGCTATGTCAGTCTGCGGCGCAAGAAGCAATTCGTGATGATCGGTCCCAAAACCAGCACGCGCTTTGAAGTGGGCATCAATGCCAAAGACCTGGCAA
>DATHTL010000249.1:0-14210 GCA_035463255.1 Anaerolineales bacterium
AACTACAGAATCTCCAGAACCTGCATTTCATCACAAATTCTATAGGCAATCTCTAAAAAAATCATTTTCAGGTTTGAAAGTTCCCTGTACAAACATGCAAACCGCTCACTCACAGCTTAAAAAGCAACAACTGCCTTGACATCCAAGACAGTTGCTGCACGCTGTGTTGGGCGGTGGTTTGAGAAAACCACATTATCTTGTCCTAATTGACTGATCCTTGTTCTTTTCTTTCAATTCGATAAGCTTTTTGCCAAACTCAACGAAGCTTGCCTCAGAGGGAAAATCCCGTTTTGGAACATAGAAGGCGAAGCAACTTCCGACAATGATGAAAATAAACTTGGCTGTTAGACCAATTAGGTCAACGAGTCCCCATCGCCATCGATGCAGAGCTTCTGAGCTGCGTATTTCTAGCCACCGATCGTCGATCATAATCGTTTTGGGCAGCTGGAGTATTTGTAAATCCTTTGGAGTCAAAGATTTCTCTTGCTTTTTATAGACTTCAAAAGCGGGCATGAAAACTGGTTCAAATCCCGTCATCAGGAGTCTTACGGCTACAAGAATTATCAGCATCAAGATTGCTACTCCGATCCCAACTTGCCATTTCCCAGAAATTCCCCATGCAAGAGAACCAAAGAGCATTGAAACCAAAACCGCCCATATGAGTGAAGCTCGAAAAATCTGCTTGCTAGCGCGTTTTCCCTGTTCAGTTTCTTTAATCAAATAAGTATAAAAAGGGTCAAGATCCTCGCGCCTATTTTGAAAAACTATTTCCATTTATTTATCCTCCAACTTAGTTCCATGCGTGAACCGCCCAACGGCTCGCGTTAGCTGCGGTGGGTGGGAGGGTGGACTCGCCGTCGAAACGGGATCAACTCCAAGCCAGATAAATGCCCAAAAAACGCGGTGCGTACCCACCGTCAGCTGCACGCTTTGTTGGGTGCGTTATGGGATTGAAAGAACTTTTGCCATCAAGAACGGAGCAAATCCATTTGGAGAGCCATTCGGATAAACTTCGTCTTTCCAGCCTTCAATGGAATTAGCAACCCAAAAATTGAGATGTCCTTTGGCAATTCCAATGTCGTACGCGGAAGTTATATTCACTTTGATACCGTCATAATCATTGATGTTTTTCTCGTTATCAAGGACTGTTTTTACAATGCTATTTACAACTTTCTCTCTTTCGTTTTCGCTAATCTTACCCTTGTACCAAACTGTTATATTCAATGAGCGACTCGTGTTCCCATTTGAGCTATAAAACGTTTGATCATTAACGCCCACAGTAAAGAAACGCGGATCTTCTTGAAGTATGTCATAGAGACTTTTTGCGGATGCTAAAGGTATTTTTGAAATTATGGACGGGGCAACAAATACCATAGCTAATGTGCTAATCGCCACAATGCCAATCCATAGACTGGTTACTATCCAGTGAATTCGAGCAGTCGTAGGAAAGAATTCGATTGGTTTTCCAGGCAGGTGTACAACATATGTCCCTAAAAGCAAGTCGTGAATTCCCTGCCGTGCTTTTCGATTGAATATCATTGTATAGAAAATTGCTCCACCCAAACCAAAAACCAATAGGGACAAAAACCACACCATAACATAATTTTGAAGTATAGGAATTGGCCAGCCATTAAAGAGAGCGGGCAAGGCCAAGAGAGAGATGCGGATTAATGAGCGCCCCAACTCAATAGGTTCGTTGTTTTTATTCCGCACTGCGATTTTCAATAGCCGTTTGCCAATGGTTTGCCCACCGCCAATTTTTGAATTCAGTATGCCAAAATAGGGAATAATGAAAAGCAATCCGATGGGTCGTCCATAAGGACCAATGCTGAAGAAAAATGATGAGAACACAACGGCAATCACTTGCCCAATTACTCCAAGCAAAAGGGAGTCAATGAGCCAAGCGAAAAACCTACGCCAAAAACCTGCAATTGGTGGGAACGTGAAAACTGCTTCAGGATTGATTTCTTGCCCAGTTTGTTCAACTATACTTTCTTGAACTATGCTTTGTTGCGATGTATCTGTGTTGTTAAGCATTTGTTATTTCCTTATTTGATTTGAGAATGAAGCACCCAACTCGTTATTAGACGCCATGGGGTCACTAATATCCAGACCAGATTAGGCAGATCGACCAACCAGGTTTTATACAGAGTCTTTCCACATAGGCCCTTGTATATTGTTTAACTGACAAAATTATGGCATGTAAAACGCGTCTATGCAATTGACAAATATCATAACCTGCCCTCAGAATAGAAATTCGGCGGCGATTTTGGATCGCCGCCGAATTTCTATATATCTGGCTTTATCCCCTTGTCCGCTCTCGAACGCATGGCGAAGCGCCCTATCATCATGATCCCGGCGTACACCGTCGCGGCGGTTCGGTGGCGGGTGTTTACCAGGGGTGGGTATACACGGCACTGGGCAACAATTTGTCTTCGAATTTCCAGGCTGTCATTTCCGGCCTATTCCGTCGGTTACCGATATAACGGATCAGGAACATCATTAGCAACGATACGATACTGAACGTGGTCATCCGTATGCTCATCCCCGGGTCCATGGCATCGACGGTGGCAACATGCAGCAGGTTGAGCGTTGTGTTTGTCAATGTATGAGCAATCCAGGCTGTCCATAAGTTATCCGTTTTCAGGTAGGCATAGCCCCACACGATCCCCAGGCAGATCTGTGGGAGAAAATTCGCCACAATTCCCATACCAATTTCACCTGGTGTGGACACGACACCGGTTTGAATCCATTTGACCACCCAGACCAGATGCCACACACCAAATAATACCGCCTGAAGCCAGATCGACTTCCAGAAGGAAAGCCTCATACGGTTTAGATTCAGCATCACGCCGCGGAACAGTCCTTCCTCCATGAGTGAGTTGATGAAATTGCCTGTTACCAGCCACAACGCAAACAGCAGTCCCCCGGTGACACCCGCTTTTGGATCGATCGCAGAAAACAGCAGCCTGGGCTGCTGACCCATTTGCTGCAGCACGATCCATTCGACGGTGTAAGCGAAGATAAATGGCAAAACAGTGATCAGCGTGCCTGTCAGTAGGCTCTCGCTCAATCGCCTGCCGTGAAAGCCAATCGAGCTCAAGTTCCTGCCAATCGCCCAAACGAATAATACGACGAGACAAAAGCCCAGTGCCTTGGACAAGATGATCTCTCCCAGGCGTTCGTCCAACCTGAGCACAAAGATATCGATCAGGCGAAAGACCAGGGCAATGAGCATCAGGATCATGCCAGTCAGAACCGGTTTCTGAAATGTGTGGCGTTCGATGGAATTCATTTTGTGCTTTCCTTGTTTCTGCAGCCCAGCGGCTTGTCTCGGGCGCAGGTGCCTGCTTCGTCAGACAGCCTCGGAAACAACTCTAAGGTTGCCTTGTGCGGCGACGGACATCTTTCTCTTTCGGAATTGGCGCAGCCCCACTGCAAGTGCGATGAAGAGACATGCCATGAGCAGTCCATTCATGGGGGAAACGAGCCAGTCTGTGCCTGGCCTGATCTGGATGTGGTTCCCCGTAAAGAGCTGGATGAGGAAGGCATCTTCGACCATGTGCATCAGCACTGCGGGCCAGAACGAATTGGTCAAGAGACGGATCTCACCATACACGAATGCCCAGGAAATCATGACCCCGATGGCCAGGGGGATGTAGACTGCAAGATCTAATGTCGTGAAGTTCGAAAGAATCGCGCGGTCCAGGAAGAAGAGATAATACGGAATATGCCATGCCCCCCAGACGAGCCCGACGATGGCATGACCGATGAAATCGTTCAGTCCCAGGGAATAGACCTTAGGGGCCAGATAGCCGCGCCAGGGAGCTTCTTCGAAGATATTCTTAATGAACTGCGGCAAGAGTCCCAGCGCGAAAGCCTGCAGAAGCAATCCAAGCGTGTCTGCTGAGAGACCAGGAAAGGTGATGAAACCCAGACTACCGCCAATGATCAAGACAAGTGCCGTCAACACAGGATAGACCAGCAGCGCGACCCCATACCACACCCAATTTCCTTTGAAGTTTGGCCTGATGCCGAAATCCTTCCAGCCATCCCCGGCGAATGTTCGCAGCAGCAAAGTAACTGCAAGCGGCGTGATAATCCACAAGAGCATGCCAAGGCTTTCTGCAGATGGATTGCCCATCAGTCCATCCAGTCCCCGGCCAAGCCAGCCGCTCGCCAGTATGAAGAAAATAAAAATCGCCAGATTGCGAATTGTCCTTCTCTTGCTTTCGTTTTGGATATTCATTGTTTTGGGTTCCTTTCTGCTCACAGAATAAACTGGAATCAACAGAGACTCCCCTGCCTACGGAGGAGTTTTCACTATCCAGACGGATAGGTGCCTCAGCTAACCCCCTGATTACGACTTAAGCAGAAGGTTTCCCTATTCCTGGAAAGCAACCGGCGGCGATCGCATGATCGCCGCCGATTTTATATTTGTTATGTCCATGCAGCTCGGCTGCTCCATCCAGCCTATCCGCCCGACACGTTACGTGCGCCGGGACAGCAGTACGTATCCCAGCCCGGCTATCAGGGCCGCCAGCCCCCAGCGCAGTCCGGGATGGGTTTCCAGACCCGTGTAGAGGCTTATCGCTCTGGCTTCCTGATCAAAGGTTCCCTGCACCTGGTCATAGCCTTCCACGTACTCATACAGATTGTTAGGAGCCTGATCGGTCTTGGGCCGATTTGTCATCTGTGGACGGTAGCCAAACCGGCTCAGCAACCGGTCCATCAAGTTGGGAGACAGGCGGTGCAGCCACTCCATTGACTTTCCCGCGCCGCCCACATAAATCTCACGTACCGGGTGCTCGGCGGCATGCAGAATTGCATTTGCCACAAGCACCGGTTCGTAGACCGGCGGCGAGGGGCGAGGCTTCACGCCGATACGCGTCAGCGATTTGTCAAAGAACGGCGTGTTGATGCCCGCAGGCAGGATTGTGGTGACCGAAACCGGCGTCCGGTCGTGCATCAATTCCACGCGCAGCGCGTCGATAAAACCGATCATCCCGTGTTTAGAGGCAGCGTAGGCGCTATGCAGAGGGAAGCTACGCTTTGATTCCACGGAGCCGATGTGAATGAGGGCTCCTCCGGTTTGCTTCAAGTGGGGCAGGGCTGCCATCGCCCCGAACGCTTGCCCGATAAGGTTGACTTCGATCACGCGCCGGAATTCCTCCGGCCGAGTCTCCTGAAACGGGGCATAGATGGATACGGCAGCGGCGTGCACCCATGTGTCGATGCGCCCATACCGCTCCACTGCATGATCCGCCAAAGCCTGCACTTGCTCAAACTGGCTCACGTCTGCGGCATACGCGGCCGCCTCACCGCCCGCCATCTGAACTTCACGAACCAGCTCGGTCAGGGCCGGCAGCGAGCGCCCGGCAACCACCACCCTGGCACCGCGCTCCGCAAAGCGCAACGCCGTCTCACGCCCGATGCCGCTGTTGGCTCCAACCACCACAACCACCTGTTCGTGGATAGGTTTTCGTTTCAATCTGAACTCCTTCCTTTGGCGGAATGTATCTGAGACATCCCGCCAGCACAGCACTGTCTGTCGTTAAGGCAACCCAGTATCAATGTAACAGCTATCCAGCACCGGCTGCAATAGGGAGGAGTCCTAGGGGGGTATAGTGTTTCCCATACCCTTTCACGAGCAGGGTATGGGCATATGATCAATTGTGCTTTTGCATTGCGTGAGATCCTTCGACCGTGCTCTGGGCAGCGCCTTCGGCCGGCATGGTTCGGCAGAGTCTGGGACCCGTGCCGAGCTTTCGGGCCGCCGTTTCTTACACATGTCGCCCGTAGTAGAGATGTCCCACCTCTTTTCCATCGAAGTCAGCCACGCGCGGCAGGTAGCCCCACTGTGCAAAGCCCATTTTCTCCAGCAACTTTAGACTGGCTCGATTGGTTTCCAGAACAATGGCAAAGAGATGCCTGATCTGCAGCGCAGCGCAAGCCGCCAGCGTATGCTCGATCAACGTCGTTCCGATCCCCTGACCATGATAGACAAGCGCAATGTAATAACTGATCTCTGCCGTGAAGCGGAATGCCGCACGCCCCGGCCGGTATGCGCTCAAGCTGCACCAGCCGACTACCTGTCCATCCACTTCTGCCACAAAGATGGGATGTTTCTCAGGACGATGTTCCTCGAACCACATGATCCGGTCCTCGACGCGCAGCGGCTGTGTATCACCCGTGGACTGCCTCGACGGAATCGACTGGTTGTAAATATCCACGATGGCGGGAAGATCATCCAGCTGCGCGAGGCGAATCAGCATGGAGCAGCTCTCTGTTATTTCTTTTTGACGGGCTCGGTAAATGCCATTCCTGCGTCACTTAAGGCCTGTCGAAGGACCGGCATGGACTTTGGACCCATGCCGTGAAGCTTCAGGATCTCTCGCTCGCTGTATTTCGAGAGGTCCGTCAGGGTTGTGATCCCGGCGTGCTCCAACGCGCCCCGGGCGGGCCCGCTGAGGAGTGACAGAAAGCCAGTCTCTGGTTTCTGTTGTGCGGCACAGATCGGGCAGGTAGGACAATCAGAGCTTTTGTAAAACTTGTGCCCCATTTCGCAGGTTTTCAATCGTCTGGTGGGCATAGGCCTCCGAATTTGGATCTGCTTATGTAGAAGAGAGTACACGCCGGCGCAGCAGGGGCTCACGGATCGCTTTTGCGTCCAGCTTGCTCGCGCCGAGAAACGTGACGAAGCGCGCGAACCCGCGAGCCAGTGCCTCCCCAAATGCTTCATCTTTGCCGAGAGCTTGATCCACCAACCAGAACCCCAGGATGCAGAAGGTATTCGTCGTGCGGTCGAGTTTGCTATCGAAGCGCGCCACGAGCCGGTCGCCCCACAGTACCGGCAAGGTGTAGTAGCCGAATTTCCGTTGATGCGCAGGCTTGTAGACCTCCCATATGTAGTCGAAGCCAAATAAAACTTTGGCCCGCCCGCGTGCGCTGACGGGATCGAGCGGCGCCAGGAAGACGGCCTCTTCCGTGGTGGTGCCCTCCAGCGGAGTCCACGCTTTTGGCACCCGCCCCGCGCTCAGATCGCGCAAAAGCCTGGCGTCGCTGCCGAGCGCGAAGTACACATCTTTCCAACCCTCGACCTTCACCTCGATGATCCCGCCGTCCACCAGCAGCGCCTCGACGATCTGCTTTGCTTCTTCAAAGGGCACGCCGCGCAGGAAGGAATCGGAGACGCGCTTCAGGCGTGCCAGGCCGGCGAAGCCGACTTCTTTGCGGAACAGGAAGCGGTTTGCTTCCGCTTCACTGCTCTCGTAGATCAGAGATGCAGGCGCGACTGCTTCTGTGAGGGCATACACGCGCTCGAAGCGCTTGCGGTGGTGCGTCATCACTTCGCCGGTGCGCCACAGGTAATACAACGCCAGCGCACTGTCCTTGCGGCCGCGATAACTCTGCGTTCGTGTCCGCGTTGCGATCTCAAAGTCGCGGTTGCTCACAGTGCCGCGCTCCTTCAAGATGGCTCGCATTTCGACAATCGCATCGGCGTGCTCGCGAGCCATTTCACGGATACGCGAGTTGTGGTCGCGCTCGCGGCGCATGACCACGCGCCAGTGTGGCAGCTCGTCCATCGGCCGGACCGCCAGCCAGCCGCCCCAGTCAAAGAACTGGCGCTTCTCGTACGTCACTGTTTCCCACATGCCAGGTGTGTAATCGAGCACGCGGCTGTGCAGTTCAATATCCTGACTGCGAGCGATGATTTGCAGCGGGTCGAGCTGCAAATATTCCATGGCGCGCATGGCCTTCTCGGTGCCCCTGATCTCGCGCCACCGCCGACCGGGCCACAGGCCCTGCTTACCCAGGATGAAACGGCGTGCTGTGTCTATGTCGATGGTTAGCATGTGGCTCGCTCAGCTCTGATCCCCGGCCAGGGCAACCCAGCCCGGAGCCGATCCGGTTTTCTGCCCGAGCAGCATATTCAACTGGGCGGCATGTCCTGCCACATGGCGCATGCTATAAAGCAGTAACTCTGCGAAACTGATCTCGCCCCAGCCAAAACGACAGCGCCGCTGCGCCGCTTCGTCCGTCATCGACTCGATCGTCTCCCTGCATCTCTTACGGCAGCCCTCGAGATAAGCCCGGAGCTCGTCTTTTGTGTAAGGACGTTCCGGTATGGGACCGTTTTCATCCTGCTCGATCAATGCAAAGGGGGCGGGAGGCACAAAGCCTTCCTCCGCGCCGGTCAGGTACAGGTCGAGCCAGAATAGAGCGTGATAGACGATATACCAGTACTCCGGCAGAAAAAACTTCTCCTGTGCGGGATTATTCCACAGACGGGCGCGCCACAATTCGTCGGGACAGGCGAGCAGTGCATTATCGAGATCGTCAATCGCAGCCCCGAACTGCTGCCAGATGATCGTTCTCCAGAGGCTATTCATTTGAGGACTCCTGGGACTGAACTATTGGTTTTCCACTCGCGCCAACCAGGCACGTATGTCTGGTTCATGGTCATCGTGAAAGTGATCAAAGAACTCACCAGGCTGGTGGCGCTCATCCCCCAACCACACAAGATGATACACCCTGCCCGGTCGGTGCACTTGTTCGATTCGAACATCCTCGGGTAATCCTTCCACCACAGATAGGAGCTCCTGAAATACCTGATGTGTTTCTTCCAGGACCTGGTTCAGCGAGCGCCCGCGATAAGACTCATAGATCCATGCATTGATCTCGTCATCTGTCTGTAGATGCGCTGGCCAGGGGGGATGCGGTTCGGGTTCGCCGCGCCCCGCCGCCTGAAAGCGGCTGACAAGCCAGCGATTCCAGCCAGTGAGGTGCGCAATAATATCCTTCATGGACCAGTCACCATTCACGCCCGGCTGTTCCATGCGCGTGGGAAGGATTTGTTCCAGAAGTGCCTCCCATTCCCGATACTCTTCCTGCAACCAGTTCAGAAGTTCCGATTTGTTCATCAATCTCTCCTGCTCCCGATAGGATTTACAAGTGCTCGTAAACGTAAAAGATGTAATCTTGCGGTGGCGTTTCAAGCCCCATATCGTTCAGGGTTCTGAGAATCTGGGCGCGATGATCGGTGCCATGATTGGCAACATGTAGCAGCACCTGCCACACGATCAGCTCTTTGTCCTCCTCCGGTTCTTTGATCGGCTTCTCAGACAACATATCGTCCCGCAGCTCTGTGAGATACTCGCGTATACTTTGCTCCACCTGGTCCCAGTGGGCGCGAAGGATCGGCCGGTCGTCAACGTCTGCGGGAGGCAACGGCTCGGAGGGCTGGACGCCTCGCAGCTCGCTGAACCACACTTCCTCCACGTTCATCAGATGAACGATCTGATCCCGCACCGATCCATGTGAGTAGCCTGCAGCCTGTGTGAACTGTTCCGGGGTTAACCGCGTTACAAACCAATCCCATATCTTGCGGTTTTCTGCGAAGTGATAGTCATAGAACTGGCGGAAGGTATCTGCATTCATTCCGTAACTCACTCCTCTCTGCTGGATTTGCTGCATTATAGTACAAATGTTCGATGAAAGCCAACGGACTTGCTCTTCAGAGGGCCAGAATGACAGAGCCTCCCGCTTGAAAAACGGGAGGCTCTCTTTATGGTAGATATGGTTTCCTCAATACGCAAACGGTCATTCCTTACCGGGCTTGCGCAAAGATGTTCCCTGTTTAGGCTTCGACTGCGCAGGCCGCTGTGCTCGGCGGCGAATGGATAATAACCATGCTCACGCAGGCGGACCCGCCCTTGGCGCCTTTCCGGCAGCTGGACTCTCATCCGTTTCTTCGGTGTCCATGTCGTATATGGATCTTAACTTGCTTTTGTGCGCATCAATCGCATGCAGGATGCTGCTCGAATTTCTGCGAATGGACAGCACAGATTTAAAGAGTAACCTGGTATCCAGCCAGAAAGATTGGTTTTGGATATAAAGGAGGTCATAGTAAAGACGATCCTTCGGGCTGATATAGTACCCTGCAATAGCCTGGGACAGGCCGGCGATCCCTGGCAAGACAGAATGCCTCTCGGCAAACTCAGGTAACTCGGTTAAGAACCTGTGTACATCAACAGCTCGTAAAGGACGAGGCCCTACAAAGCTCATTTCCCCTCGCAGGATGTTAAACAATTGAGGGATTTCGTCTACTCTAAGTAATCGTATCACTCTACCGGTCGACAATCTTCGTGGATCTTTCACAGATGCTGGAATGGGCCCGGTATCCACTTCGGCATTTTGAATCATGCTCCTAAACTTTAATTGAGGGAACGTTGAACCACCTTTGCCTGTTGAATATTTAATAAAAAATATAGGGCCTGGATCTTCGAACCAGATCAAAAAACTCAAGAATATGAACAGCGGCGAAAATATTAATAAGCCGGTCAAGGC
Source organism: Anaerolineales bacterium (assembly GCA_035463255.1). Classification (GTDB taxonomy): domain Bacteria; phylum Chloroflexota; class Anaerolineae; order Anaerolineales; family Villigracilaceae; genus Defluviilinea. The sequence continues at coordinate 10,351 of DATHTL010000249.1, forward strand.
CAGCACCATGTCGACCCTCTGTTTCACATGGTCTACCGGTTTCAAGTTCCCAATCACTTTTTGGTGGTATCCGATGATTTCACTTTTGATCCGGTCAGAAGGTGGAAAACTTCTTTCCCACAAACCTTTGTCCAGAGCAGTTGCAGCCAGTCCACCTGCAAACGCTCCCATAAATATTCCAAAGATCCTTAATGCCGATACGGCATCAACCGATATGGTGTCAATCCAGAATGCCGCTACAGAAAAACCTATTAAAAAAGAAACTCGGTAGGTCCAGGGATATTTTTCACCTTCGACAAAAATGACTTTTTGGGAAAAAAAAGTTACCAGCGCCGGCAATAAAACGATAAGGATAAGTAGCCTTACAAACATGCGTTCCTCACTTGTTCGTGTCAACCAGACCGGTTAACGCTCGAAAGATGCTTTTTCCACCCATACATTAAACATGAGAAGGGCCCAGAGGTTTCTGCTGTAATCTGCCTTTCCACTCATGTGGGCATTCACCAGTCGTTGAACTGTACTCGCATTGAAGTACCCTTGCCTGCTTATCATCTCGGTAGATAAGTAGTGATCGACCACCGGTTTAAGACCTTCCTTTAGCCAGCGCGGCATGGGCACGTTAAAACCCTTTTTGGGTCTGTTCAAGATCTCTTCCGGAAGCATATCTTTCGTGCTCTCTTTGAGAAAATGTTTCAGCTTCATCCCCGGCATCTTCAGGCGGTCTGGCAATTTGAACGCAAATTCGACAATGTCTGTGCCGAGCAAGGGCACACGCACTTCTAAGGAATGCGCCATACTGATTCTGTCTACTTTTGTTAAGTTGTTATCAATGAGATAAACCATAGTATCCATATACTGAAATCTGGTAATCTCTTCAAAATGGTGTGCTTCGTCAAAGTAGTATTTGTAAGGTGAGTAACCGTCTAAATCGCCCGAGATAGAATTCAGAAGAGGTTGTTGTAATAGGGATTCTTTCAGATTCTCGTTAAAAAAGGCCTTCCATGCAAAATGCCTTTGTCCCGGTTCGAGCAGCGCCTGGTCCACAAAACGTTGTGCCTTGAAGCCGAAGTTAACTTTGGTATCCGACACCGGTAACTGGTGAACCAGCCACGGAATTGCCCGTTTGCTTAAGATACCCGGTACCCGACTATAAATGCGAGCCAGTTTATCTGCCTGGTAGGTGAGATACCCGGCGAACAATTCGTCCCCGCCGTCTCCACTTAAAGCTACCGTGACGTGCTTTCGGGTGAGCTCGCATAAGTAGTATGTCGGTATCGCCGAGGAGTCGGCAAAGGGTTCTTCAAAGTGGTCAGCCAGTTCATGAATGACATCCTTAAAATCGGGCTTCACCAGGATGTTGGTATGGTCTGTATTCAGATGCGTTGCTACGGTTTGGGCGAAGGAAGTCTCGTCGTAGGAAGGGTCCTCAAAGCCTACGGAAAAAGTCTTTATCCGACTGTTATGGACTTCATGTGCACATGCAACGACAATACTGGAATCCAGGCCTCCGCTTAAAAAGAATCCCAGCGGTACGTCAGAAACAAGGTGGCGCTCCACCGAAGCGAGCAGGAGCTGCCGGAGCTGTTTTTGCAGTTCGTCTGCAGAATAGTCCTCGAAACGATTTACCTCTGCGAGGCTCCAGTATCTCTGCAACACCAGTTTCCCGTTCTGGAAAACTAGAATGTGTCCGGGTTGGAGCTTGTGAATCTCATTGTAAATAGTGTGGGGGGCGGGGATGTACAGCAACGACAGATAATAATTCAAGGCGTCAGTGTTCAGCGTCAGGGACGGCCCGGCTGCTCTGATCGCTTTTATCTCGGAGCCGAAGAGCAATTGATCGTTGAGGCTTGCATAGAAGAGAGGTTTTATCCCCATACGGTCCCTGGCCAAAACCAGTTTCTTTTCTCGTTCATCCCACAGGGCAATGGCAAACATGCCTTCCAGATGTTTCACAAAGTCAATGCCATATTCCTCATAAAGATGAACGATAACCTCCGTATCGGAGCGGGTTGTAAACGTATGACCCAATTTTATAAGCTCTCGGGTCAGCTCTCTAAAGTTATAGATCTCACCGTTCTGCACAGCCCAAATTGATTGATTCTCGTTGCTGATGGGTTGGTGTCCGCCCTGCACATCAATGATAGAAAGTCTTCTAACCCCCAGACCCACATTGTTTTTTGTATAGTAACCCTCCTCATCGGGGCCGCGATAGGTGAGAGTCCTGCACATTTTTGTCAGCAGGTCAGATTCCACGCACTTTTCGGGATTCCAGTAGATTTTTCCGGTAATGCCACACATGTCTAGGTCTCAAACATTTCTTTTTTGGATGGGACTATTATATAGTATTACAAGATGCGGCGTCCAACGCAAAAAGCGGTACGTTGCGAGCCTTCTTAAGAAAAGGGCCGCTCAACAAGTCAAGACAAAATCTCCATGTTATAGAAGGAAGTGACAATCCATGACTCGGCAATATACAAGTCGCCTTGCGTGGCCCTTAAAATAAAAAGTTGGCGGCAGTCTCCTGACCGCCACCAACTCTGAATTCATGCTCTAATCCGCTCGCCCTTCGGATCCCACAACGGGGACTTCGCCACCGTTGCCGCCACCTGTTCGCCAAAGAATTCGATCTCCAGACGCGTACCTTCTTTCGCACATTCCACCGGCAGGTAGGCATAGATAATGCTTTGCCCTACCGAGTAGCCATATCCGCCTGAAGAGACCCAGCCGACAATTCTTCCATCATCTGTGCGAATAGGTTCCTTGCCCAGGGCGACCACGCGGTTGTCAGCGAGCGTTAGGCAGCAAAGCTTGCGTAGCAGCCCGTTCGTTTTTTGTGCGACGAGTGCTTCCTTGCCGATGAAGTCGCCTTTATCTAATTTCACTGCAAAGCCGAGACCTGCTTCATAGGGCGTGTAATCGGGGCTGATCTCACCGCTCCAGTAACGATAGCCCTTTTCAAGGCGCAGGCTCTCGATGGCTTTGTAGCCACCGGCTACTATCCCTTCGGGCTCGCCCGCCTCCCAGAGTGTATCCCACAGGCGGAGTCCATACTCCATGGGGCAGTAGAACTCCCAGCCCAGCTCGCCCACGTAGGTGACGCGCGATGCGATCACGGGAACTTCGCCGATCGAGATGCGTTTGGATGTCATGTAGGGAAAAGCGATATTCGAGACATCGTCATTGGTTGCTTTCTCGAGAATCGTACGTGCCTTCGGCCCCCATAACCCAATACAGGCATAGGCGGAACCGACGTCTTCGATACTGACGGAACCGTCTTCGGGCATGTTCAGCGATAGCCACGAGATGTCATGCTGCCCGAACGCGGTCCCGGTGATGATCAGGAAGCGGTCCTCGGCGAGGCGGTTGGCAGTGAAGTCGCACTCGATGCCACCGCGCTGGTTGAGACACTGGGTGTAGACCACTGAGCCGACAGGCTGGTCGATGTTGTTGGCGCAGACGCGGTTGAGGAAGACCAGCGCACCCGGCCCGCGCACCTCGATCTTGTTAAAGGAGGTCTCGTCGAACAGACCGGCGGCGGCGCGCGTTTGCAGGTGTTCGTAACCGATGGCGCGCGACCAGTTGTGACGCGCCCAGCCTTTCGGCTCGTGACCATGGGTCGCTTTCTCTTCGTAAGGCTGGAACCAGTTCGGTCGCTCCCAGCCGAACTTTTCACCGAACGAGCAGCCCAGGTCGCGCAGGCGGTAATAAGTAGGAGAAAGCCGCAGGTTGCGGCGCGAGAGGCGCTCCTCGCCAGGGTAATGGATATCGTAATACTGGGTATACGTTTCAATCGTGCGGGCGGCGGCATAGCCGAGGCTGTTGTAATTGGAGCCGAAGCGGCGCACATCCAGCCGCCACAT
>DATHTL010000250.1:0-5403 GCA_035463255.1 Anaerolineales bacterium
CGATCAACAAACCTGGAACCGTGTGCTCCCATTCCCTCTCTGCTGCCTGTTTTACGCTGATCGTTCCCGATGCATCTTTCGCGATCACCGCTGTCGTGTACAGCTTGATATCTCCCGCCCGGTGAAGATCTTTAAGGGCAAGCACCCCCTTGAGCGCCCCGGGCGTTGTGTTGAAAATTGCCATTAACATCGTACCCATTTTCTATTCTCCTTATTTGATGGAAGGCATGCTCATCACTGCCTCATCAAGCGTGCAAGCTTTCCCATGTTTCGGATATTGAGACTAAGTACCAGCGTCAACAGTCCGAAGATAATGCCAGCAGGACCGATTAACTGCGTAACGCTCAACAGGCTGGTCTTGGAGACGATGATAAGCAGCACGGCAAAACTGATGGAAGCGATTCCGCTCTGGTAGAGAAGCTCTTCATTGGCAACCCAACCGTCGAGCCTCCTCGCTCCCGCGACTTCCATCATCCCTGTGATCAGAGCCCAGGCAGCCACAATATAAGGCAGGATTGTTGCGGCGGACTCTGTCCAGAAGAAAGCGAAGAGCGCAATGTCAATGCTGACCAATCCGTGCAATATGACCCACCAGCGTTTATTTGCAGCAACATGGGTCAGCGCGGCGAATATGGCAAGCAAACCATCCACCAGCGCAAAGTTCCCAAAGAGCAGCATGAATGAGCCAAGGGTGTCCCCGCGCCATGCAAGGGCCAGGATGCCGAACAGAATGGCAGCGATCCCTCGCAGCGCGAGCCACCACCAGTGACGAGACAATTGAATAAACATAAGTCCTCCATTACGGTCTGAACATTACCTGGCACTGGCGTTTCTACAACGCCTTCTGCATCACCAGCCAGGTGATGGCTTCCTCAAAATCGGTGAAAACCTTTGTGCGGACACCGCGATTCGCAGTGATAGTTTCGAGAAACTCTGCTTGCTGAATGTCCTTCTTCGATTTCAGAAAGGCAATCCTGCTACGGCGGAGAGAAGGGTGGGCGGAAAGTGCCTCGCCCAATTGAAAGATGTCAATCATGGATAGCGCCGGTTCTGCTTCACGGGTATCCACCAAAATCTCATACTCACCGGGCTGTTCAATCTGAGATGCAATCTCAAGGAGTGCCTGTTTGCTTACCGCAAAATCGAGGACGCCTGTAACAGTCGTTTTGATAAAGTCTTTCGGACGAATTACCTTAATGTTGACTGGCACGGAAACCTCCAATCTCTATCGTTACCTGTCAACGCTAAACATACCCTTGATACAACAAGCTGTCATGAATCCAAAGTGCTATTAAAGTGTCAACCTGTAATCCATGTCTTCGCTATGCAGTCTCTGAGTGAGCATCAGTTGATAACAACCACCTTTCCTCCAAACCGGGAAGCATATTGCTTGACTATTTCTACATCCCCAGGTTCTAAGCGCGTTGACCAGCCCATGTCTCCATAAAATTCCAGATACGTATTATCTGTAAAAACTAAGAAGAGCTGGTATCGTGGTCCAGCCCCCATACTTTCACGGGTGACAATTCCGGCGATCGTTTTTCCAACGATTTGTTTCAACAATTCAGGTGTAAGGCTCATGATTTTTTACATTGCTCCTTCATTCGCTTACTTGTAATGATGCAGAGCATAGCCCGGATGGGAAGGATTGTCATGAATCCAAGGTGCTACAAAAGTGCCATTTTGTTCCAGCGTCTGGATCATGATCGTTGTGAGCGAGACTGCCCAGCCTGCAAATAACACTTTTTTCATACTTTGGTTTGACGACAACGATCCTCAAAACCAGTAACATCAAACTAAGATGAAAACTACCTGGAGCAAACCCACCAAATACCTGGTCGCGATTGGCTTCGTGCTCCTGGGGATCTTTATCCTGTACCTGAGCCGCTCGGTGATCCCCCCGCTGGTCGTGGCCGGACTCATTGCTGTGATCGTTCGGCCGGTGATTTCGTGGCTGCAGCTTCGCGTCCACCTGTCCCGCGGCCCGGCGGTGGGATTGGTCTACCTGTGCCTGGCGATTCTGGGCCCGCTGGTCGTGATCCTGATCCTCCCGACGATCATCGAGGCGCTGGTCTACGTCGGCAGCCTTGATTATCGTGGCCTTCTCGAGGGCAGTGCCGAATGGCTGCGCTCCACGCTGACGACGATCAAAGCCGCCCGGCTCCCCGTCGCCGCACTGGATGCGTATGTCGACAGAGCTATCGATACAGTGCTCGCAGCGTTCCAGACGTCTTCACCGACCGTGGTTCCACCCTCCCTCGACGCGATCCTGCAACCCCTCAGTTCCGCACTGAAGTCTTTGATGGAATCCAGCGCGAATCTGGTCGGGACAGTATTCTCGCGAGCCGCAGCGATCGTCTTTACATTCCTGGCATCCATCTATATGAGCCTGGATGCAGATACCCATCGCGGGGCGCTCCTGCAGGCAGTACCGGCCGCCTACCAGCCCGAGATATCCATCCTGTTGGCTCGGATCGAGCGGATGTGGGGCGCGTTTTTCCAGGGCGAACTGAGATTGATGCTCGTGATCGGGGTCATCACCACGATCGGCCTGACCGCACTTGGCATGCCCGGCGCGCTGTATCTGGGGACCATCGCAGGCCTGCTTGAGCTCATTCCAACCATTGGCCCGATCATCGCCGCAGTACCGGCGGTGATTGTGGCGTTAGTGCAAGGGTCGGCTTACCTCCCCATCGGAAATCTGGCCTTCGCCGGGCTGATTCTTCTTTTCTATATCCTGGTGCAGCAGGTGGAGAATAACCTGATTGTCCCGCGCGTGCTGGGCGACGCGGTCGAACTGCCGCCTCTGGTCGTTATGACCGGGGCTGTGGTCGGCGCGTCCGTGGGCGGGATCCTGGGTGTGATGCTAGCAACGCCGATCATCGCGTCCGGTCGGGAAATCCTGGGCTATCTCTACAGCAAGCTGCTGGACCAGGAGCCCTTCCCGATCGAGGAGACCCTTCCGGAGTCGGGGACTTCCTCTTCCCTTTCCCGAGATTGGCTCTCTTCCCGGCTTGCAGAGTTTAAGAAACGCATCGGCTCTCGATCGCCGGAGTCTCGCGAGGACAATGAGAAAGCTTCCCATCCGCAAAGCACATCGAGACAATGATGCCGGCAAATGCTACTTTTATAGCACTTAAGATTCATGACAGACCGGGCCGGGAAAGGTATTCTATAGGTATCAAAATCAGAAAGGATAAAAAATCATGGACAAGATAGTTGTAGTTGTATTCGATAGTGAAAGTAAAGCGTATGAGGGCTCACTGGCTCTCCAGGAGCTGCAAAATGAAGGCAGCATCAACCTCTACGCCAAGGCAGTCATTGCCAGAGACGCCAATGGAACGCTGACGGTCAAACAGGAAGGCGACATGGGTCCGATGGGGACGGCTGTCGGTCTGCTCACCGGAAGTCTGCTTGGCGCGCTCGGCGGTCCGATCGGGCTTGTCATCGGCGCTGGCGCCGGGACGTACGGTGGCATGCTGTACGATCTGGCACAGCTCGGGGTTGGCGAGGATTACCTGTACGAGGTCGGGAAATCCCTGCTGCCAGGCAAAGCAGCCGTTGTCGCTGAAGTTTGGGAGAATTGGATGCTGCCGGTCGATACCAAAATGGAAGGTCTGGGTGGCGTCGTTTTCCGCACTACACGGATAGATGTCGTGGACGAACAAATCGCGAAGGATAATGCTGCGCTCGATGCCGATCTGGCCGAACTTGAGGCCGAGTTTGAGCAGGCGAATGCAGAGGCGAAAAAGAAACTTCAGCTCAAGATTGCTGCCACCAAGGCGAAACTGCAAGCCTCACAGAATGCTATGCAGGCAAGACTGGAGTCCAGCCAGCAAGAGACGGATGCAAAGATCAAGTCCTTGCAGGAGCAGACGGCCAAAGCGCAGGGGGAGCGCAAAGCCAAGCTTGAGAAGCGTATCGCCGAACTGAAGGCTGAACACAAGCGCCGCAGCGATCAGCTTAAGCAAGCCGGTGAACACATCAAGGAAGCTTTCAAAGCCTAACGTTTAGACGGGCGGCATGCGACCTCAGGTCACATGCCGCCCATGAAACCTGCTTTCAAAAAGAGAACAATCATGAAAAGATATGACCAGGTATTCGAAAGTGCGCGTACAGACGTACCAAACATCGCTGGACCGCTTCTGGCAGGGATGCTGATCGGCGGTCTGGTCGGGGCAGTGATCGCTCTGCTCTCTGCCCCGTCTTCTGGTGAGGAAACCCGCGCCGAGATGCGCGGTAAGGCGATCGAGCTGCGGGATCAGGCAACAGAAACAGTCCAGGACACGGTCTCTCAGGCGAAGTCCAAGGCTCAGGAGCTCAAGGAAAACGCCCTGAACAAGGCCGCAGAAATGAAGCAGCGCGCCCGAACAATCGCCGGCGAAAAGTTAGCTTGAGAAGTGCGGGGTTAGAAGCTACCGGCAAGTAAAGAGGCCTGGCATACCAGGAAAAGAAAACCTCGGGGAAAACAAACCTGAACCCGGCCTCTTTACAGAAAATCGAAAACAAGTAGAGGAATATCAAACGAGCCTCCCTTAAAAGCCGGCCCAAATGAGTGGAAAGAAGAATTACAAATGAACGCGAAAATCAAAAACATCAGCATTGCCATCATCCTGAGCCTGTTGCTCTTATCCGCCTGCTCTACTCAGACCCCGCAACCGATAACTGTTACCGCCACATTGGATACGATCACTATCGCCAACCCTGCTTCGGCATACTGTGAGGAGCAAGGGTTCAAGCTGGAGATCCGCACCGCTCAGGATAATAATCAGTACGGCGTTTGCATGTTCGATGACGATACTGAATGTGAAGAATGGGCGTATTATCGTGATGAATGCAAGCCCGGCGATATGGATATAGCTCCCGCTCCGACTGCAGCCCCGGCAGGCATAGCCAATCCGGCGTCCGCTTATTGTGCAGAACAGGGCGGCGCGTCAGAGATCCGCACGGAGGAGGATGGCAGCCAGTCCGCCGTGTGTACATTTCCCGATGGGAGCGAGTGCGAAGAATGGGCTTTCTTCGGAGGGGAATGCGCTCCATGAACTTCTTTAAATGATAATGCAGCACTCTGTAACTCGTAACAATAGAAGAAAGGATAACAATCATGGACAGGATACTAGTGATTGTGTTCAAGAATGAAAGTAAAGCTTGCGAGGGCTCGCAGGCCCTGAGGGAGATGGAAATTGAAGGCAGTATTCATCTTTACGCAAAGGCCGTCCTCATAAGGGACGCCGATGGAAAGGTACAGGTGAAACAGTCAAGCGATCTGGGTGCGGCCGGGACAGCCGGCGGCCTGGTCATCGGAGGCATGATCGGCCTGTTGGGCGGAGTCACGGCGGCGGCCATCGGCGCTGGCACCGGGATGTTTGGAGGCTTTCTGTATGACATGGCACACCTCGGGGT
>DATHTL010000251.1:0-7038 GCA_035463255.1 Anaerolineales bacterium
GCTCGACAAAGTCCATCAGAACCATCAAGGGGTGATGGCAGAGGTCAGCGGGTATTCGTACAGCGATGTGATCGAGATCCTGGAGCTTGCCGGTCAAAGGAATGAGCCGGCGTTTGTCCTGCTGCTTGATTCGCTCAATGACCCGCAAAATTTTGGAACACTGTTACGAACAGCAGAAGCCATTGGCGTGCACGGTGTGGTCATTCCGCTGGCGCATACGGTGGAGGTCACGCCGGCGGTGGTCAATGCCTCGTCGGGGGCGAGCGAGCATCTGTTGATCGGGCGTGCCAATCTCGCGCAAGCCATCGATGCACTCAAAGAGGCGGAGGTCTGGATCGTCGGTCTGGATCAGGCCGGAACGGAACTCGAGGCGAGCAGTCGTCACCTGCGCGGCGCGCTGGGGCTGGTCGTCGGCTCGGAGGGCGAAGGCATCCGCCAGTTGGTGCGATCCAAATGCGATATCGTTTTGAAGCTCCCCATGCGCGGCCGGATCGAATCGCTTAATGCCGCGGTGGCGGGCTCGGTGGCGCTGTATCTGGCGTATCTGGCAAGAAGAGACTAGAAGACTAGAGACCAGGAGACTATTGTGCCTCAAGCAACATATCATTTCCCACGCGGCTTTTTATGGGGGACGGCCACCGCATCGCACCAGGTGGAAGGCAACAACACGAACAACCAGTGGTGGAAGTGGGAACAGGACGGTCATACCAACGGGACGTCTGGTCTGGCTGCCGATTGGTGGGGCGGACGCTGGCGGGAAGACTTCGACCGCGCCGCGGAAGGCGGACAGAACGCGCACCGGCTTTCGGTGGAGTGGAGCCGCATCCAACCGACCCCCGACACCTGGGATGAGGATGCGCTCGAGCGCTATCGCAACATGCTGCGCGGGCTGCGCGAGCGCGGAATCACCGCGATGATCACCTTGCACCATTTTTCTGATCCGCTCTGGTTCTACGAAATGGACGGGTGGGAGCGCGAAGAGGCTGTGGCCCTGTTCGAGAAGTTCGTCCGCAAGACGGTGGAAGCGCTCAAGGAATATTGCACGCTGTGGTGCACGATCAACGAGCCCAACGTGTACGCCTTAAGTGGCTATGTGACCGGCGACTTCCCCACTAAACATCGAGGCATCAAATATGCTATGCAGGTGATGGCCAACATGCTGCGCGGACATGCCGCCGCGTACCGCGCCATTCATGAGATCCAGCGAGAGGCCCGGGTCGGTTATGCCCTTCATCACCGTCCCATGGTCGCCAAGCGTTCCTGGTCCCCGCTGGATGCTCTGATGCGCAGTATTCGATATGGCGGTGTCAACATGGCCTTCCCTTCCGGGATCAGCACCGGCGTCATGCGAACTCCTGCAGGAAGATTCCGGGTGCCCGAGGCAAAAGGGACCCAGGATTTTTTAGGGCTCAACTATTACTCCGTGGATACTATTGGTTTTCATCTCGGCAAGCCCAGGGAACTTTTTACCCAGAGCGGATTTGCAGCGGATGCCGACGTGAGTGAAGGCCGCTTTATTGCCAATATTCCCACAGGCATATTTGAGACGATCAAGTGGGCAGTGCGGGAATATCCGAATTTGCCCATTCTGATCACTGAAAACGGGGTCAATGACTCAAGCGATGAACTACGCCGTCGTTATCTGGTGCAGCACATCCACCAGGTGTGGCGGGCAGTTAATTTCAACTGGCCGGTGAAGGGATACTTCCACTGGACGCTGGTGGACAACTTCGAGTGGGAGCGCGGCTGGAGCCAACGCTTCGGTCTGTGGGCGCTCGATGTCGAAACCCAGAGACGGACCAAGCGTCCCTCTGCAGATCTATATGCAGAGATCTGCAAAGAAAATGGGATTTCTTCTGAGATGGTGCAGAAGTATTGCCCCGAAGTGTTCGATAAGTTGTTCCCGGTTTGATACCGGTAATCAAGCTCAGCCGTTCATGCAACTATGGACCAAACAGTTTCTCTACAACAGGTATTTTGCCGCCCTGCCGTGGAAGATGACCTCGCGGAGATCAGCGAATTCTGCAAGACGATCTGGAATGGACATGACTATGTCCCGGAGGTCATGGAGGAGTGGTTCCATGACCCAGAGGGAATCTTTGCGGTTGCGGAATATGAGGGACATGCCATCGCGTGTTCAAAAGTCACCCTGCTTGCCGAAGGACAATGGTGGCTGGAAGGTTTCCGTGTCGACCCGCAATATCAAGGGCTAAAGGTGGGTTCGCTCATTCATCATTATGTCGATCAGTGGTGGAGTGACAACGGGGATGGCGTTCTGCGTTTGATGACCAACGCGAAGAACAAGTCTGTTCATCATCTTTGTGAGAGTACAAACTTTCGCAAGATATTCGAAGTGCGCGGCTATAAGGCTGAGCCCTTAGACGAGCCGGTGGATATTTTTGTTTCTGCTGCGTCTAGCGAAAAGGATTTAGGGAATGTGATTGAATTTGCGCGGAGCAGTCCGTCTCTGGCCATTACAAATTGTGTCGTGGATTTTGGCTGGCGGTGTGTTAATCCAACGGATAAAGGAACACTTCTTTCCCTCTTTTCAGACCATTCAAGTCTTGAGAACAATCTTTTCTGGTGGCGCAAAGACAAGGGGCTGTTGATTGTATGGGATGATTTTGAGGATAAGAAAGAATCCACGATGGGAATCGGTGTCTTGGCCTGCGAGCTTGAGGATATATCTGTTTTCTTATTGGATGCACGCCGCCTAGCCGCGAAACAGGGCAGGACATCTGTGTTTTGGGTTGCGCCCGAACATGAGCAGATTGCACTTGCCCTAAAACAGGCAGGCTATTCCAGCGATTGGGATCATACGGCGTTTGTGTTCGAGAAGAAACATCCGCGAGGCCCATAAGTCTGTGAAGCTTCCGTACAAAAGCCTGAATACGATTTTGTCCGCGAGTCTGCGCGAATTTTTGCTAGTCTATAAATAATTCGCGGTCATTCGCGCAAATTCGCGGACTCATTACTGGTGTTGAGAAAGCTTTTCTCCTGAAGGTTTTGATAAGTGTTCTGCTGTTCAAGCGATGTACAATCCATCTACATCAATGCGAACAAAGGAGAACAGGGCATGGACGTCAATACACAGTTATCAGGGTTGGATGATTTGTTAGCAGTCATTTATGGCCACGGCGTGCGCTTACGCACATTATTGTGCGAGCTGGGTTTTGAGCCGTCACAGATTGAGCAATTGCAGAATAGACATCTTGAGTGTGTCGTCAACCAGTTTCTCGAAGTCATTCATAAACGGCTTACCAGTGGCTCTGGCAAGGACACTTATTATCAGATCCTCAGCCGCCGCTACGGTTTGGATGGAGAGCCGCCCCAACAACTATCGGTTGTCGCAGAGACCTACGCCCTGAGTACAGACTACCTACGCCTCCTGTTTGAGGATATTCTTCATCGCTGCCAGAGCAAGGCCTGGCAGAGAGATCTCAAGAAGAGCTTGAAACACATCGTTGTGAACCAGCTCAATGAAATGCAGGAGCGTCCGACGCGCGAACATGTTGCTGAGAAACTCGAGCGCTTGTCCAGTTTGCGCAATGCGATTGAGTTCACCCGCCTGGACTATGAAACCAGGCGAAAAGAACTGCTGAAACAGATCCAGACTGAGCTGGAGGCGCTCGATGCGGAGTACAAGCCTGTGCTCGACGCCGCGCAAGAAAACATTGTCGCCCTGGAAAATGAGATCAAAACCGAGGTCTTGTTATACGGCGAAAGTGTCTCGGGCGGGATGTATCGCGCGGTATACACGCAGGGACGTGTCTCATGGGATAATGAAGGGATGGACAAGTATGCAGCCTCTCATCCCGATGTGCTGCAATTTCGCAAGCAAGGACAGCCCAGTGTCTCCTTGCGTGTGGTGGATCAAAATTGAATCTTCCTCTTGAATTCATTCGTAACATAGAAGGCGGGTTTGGCGAGGCGGGCAAACAATTCCTTGCTGATCTGCCCGCCTCGATTGATGCAGCGTCACAGCGCTGGGGATTAAGCAACATCCGGCCTGTTCCCACGCTTTCCTATAATTTTGCAGCATTTGCAGAGCGCGGAAGGGAGCAGGTCGTCCTTAAGATGGGTGTGCCCGATCGCGAGTTGAGAAGTGAAATGGCAGCCCTGCGTTTATTCAACGGGGAGGGCGCGTGCCGTCTGCTTGATTGCGATGAAGAAAAGTGCTGGATGCTGCTGGAGCGCTTACGGCCCGGCGTCATGCTCCTCAACGTGCAGAATGACGAAGAAGCAACACACATCGCAGCAGAGGTCATGCAAAGAGTCTGGAGACCCTTGGAGTCAGGGAGCTTGCTCGCGCAGATTCAACAGCAATCTGTTGGCCTCCAAAACTTTATTCGATTATCGGATTGGTTCGATGGGTTGAAAAGACTACATGAATCGTTTAACGGCGGAACCGGTCCATTCAATGAGACGCTAGTTGACCGAGTGGAACGCTCGGTGAAGCACTTCTTTGCCGAGAATCACAAGCCTGTACTGATGCACGGGGATTTCCATCATTACAATATTTTGTCATCCGAGCGCGGCTGGCTGGTGATCGACCCGAAGGGAGTCATTGGCCCGGCGGGCTATGAGGTTGGTCCGTTCCTGCTGAACCCCTGGGGTGATTTATTAAAGCTGGACCATCACCGGCAGATGACAAAGAGGCGCATTGATATCCTGCATGAGCACCTGGGCTTTGAGCGTGATCGCATCCGGGAGTGGGGTCTGGCACACGCGATCCTCTCGTCATGGTGGAGTATGGAGAGTCATGGGGAGTGGCGTTATGCAGCCAGGTTCGCTGAGGTGCTCGCTGACCTGAACATAAAATAATACAGCCTCTCGTGCGAGAGGCTGTATTATTGCAGCGATGTTCTATCTGCCGATCAGTGTAAAAATTGCAACGCCAAGCGCGAGCAATCCCAACACGATGGCCGGAACGGCCAACCCCAAAGAGGAAAGACCATACAGCAAAAAGAACAGGATCAGACACCAGGTTGCGATCGAACTAGGCATTCTCATTTTCATTCTCCTTTGACCGAATCGGTGCAAAACTCCACGAGTCTGCTAGTAGAACAAACACTACACAGGTAGACGCGTCGCGACGTTCCTGGCAGGCGATCTCACCACTGAGCAGACAGAGAACACGGCGTCTTTTTATTCTCTCTGTGAATTCCGTGTTTTCCGGGGTGAAAGGATCCTGTCCACTCTCTGGTCCCGGCACGACATTTTTAGGGGGAAAGCCAATTGGGCAGGAATGGTAAAATTGACGTTTATGGCTACGACTATTCCTGCTGAATTTTCCATGCAGCGTACCCACATTTCAGACCGCACCAGCCCGGTGGGCTGGGTCTGGTCGCACGCGCGCCGTCACTGGTGGATCATCATTATGATGATCGTAGGGGCAGTGGGCAATGCGGGCCTGGCTGCGGTAGTCCCGGTGCTGACCGGAGACGCGTTCAACGCGATGCTCGAGCCTGTGCCAGATACAAGTGTGTTACTTCCGCTGGCACTGATTATCGGTATCTCTCAAGTGATCCGTGGAGCCCTGCAGCTGGGACGCAACTTTGGCGCGGAGCTGCTTGCGCAAAAACTCGAACGCTCGGTGCGTGACGAGCTGTATCTCTCGCTGCTCGGCAAGAGCATGACCTTCCACAACCTCCAACCGGTCGGTGACACGATGGCGCGGGCGACAAACGATGTGCGTGAGGTCAATTACATGTTCAGCCCGGGCATCAACCTGGTCGTGGGTTCGGCGACCTTTCTGCTGGTGCCGATTTTTGTTGCCGGACGGTATCACCCGTCACTGCTCGTCGTCCCGGTGGTTTATATCCTCGTGTATTTCATAACTCTCGCCCGCTATCTGAAAACGCTCGCGCCCATCACAGACGAGGTGCGTGCGACATTCGGAGAGATGAATACTCATCTCTCTGAATCGCTGGATGGTGTGGAGGTAGTCAAAGGCGCATCCCAGGAAAATGCGGAAGTGGACAAGTTCGTCATGAACGCCAGCCGCGTCCGCGATGCCTTTGTGCGGCAGGGTGACCTCGAGGGGCGCTACGTGGCGATGCTCCTGCTTGGCGCGGCATTTGCGTTCGGCTTGTTCCACGCGCTGCTGCTTTTCCGCAACGGACAAATCGATATCGGCGCGGTGGTAGCCTACTTTGGTCTCTTGCGACTGTTGGAGTTTCCTACGTTTGTATCCACGTTTGCGTATTCACAAATCTCACTTGGTATTTCGAGCGCACGCCGCATCCTTGACCTGATCAATCGCGAGACAAATCTGGACCAGAATGTGCAGGGCTATACCGAGGGGATGCGCGGTGAAGTGGAGTTTCGCAATGTAGGGTTTGTCTACACGCCGAGCGGAACCAATGGCCAGCAGCCTGCCCAGGAGGATGTTCTGCAAAACATTACCTTCAAAGTGAAGCCGGGGCAGACGGTTGCCATCGTGGGCCAGACCGGCGCGGGGAAGACTTCACTCGTCAAGCTGATTAACCGCACGTATGATGCAACCCAGGGGCAGGTCCTTGTAGATAGCGTGGATGTGCGGGATTGGAATCTGGCCGCCCTGCGCTCACAGATCTCCATGATCGAACAGGACATTTTCCTGTTCTCGCGCTCGGTGAGTGACAATATCGCCTTCGGCAAACCGGGCGCGACCCAGGAAGAAGTCGAGATGGCTGCCCAATCTGCACAGGCAGACGATTTCATCCAAACCTTTGATAAGAGCTATAACACCGTAGTTGGCGAGCGCGGCGTCACTCTCTCCGGCGGGCAGCGGCAGCGGCTCGCGCTCGCCCGCGCTTTCCTGACCGACCCGCGCATCCTGATCCTGGATGACTCTACTTCTGCAATCGATTCGGCAACGGAGGACAAGATCCAGCGTGCCATCTCCAATGCGGCGCGCGGACGGACGACATTTATCATCACGCACCGCCTCTCGCAGATCCGCTGGGCAGATTTGATCATCGTGCTGCGAAAAGGGAAGATCGCCGCCATCGGGACGCATGCAGAATTGATGAAAACGTCTGAGGCGTATTCGAG
>DATHTL010000252.1:0-4589 GCA_035463255.1 Anaerolineales bacterium
GGTGCTGGGGATTGTCAACCGGGATGGAACATTTGCCGAATTTACACAATTACCAGTGACCAACTTACACCGCGTGCCTGATTCTGTACCCGATGAGATGGCTGTCTTCACCGAACCCCTCGCCGCGGCGCTGGAGATCCAACAGCAAATCCAGATCCGGCCCACAGATCGCGTCCTCGTCATTGGCGCGGGGCGGCTCGGGCAGCTCATTGGCCAGACGCTTACCCTGACAGGCTGTGACCTGCGCGTCGTCGCGCGCCATGCTCACCAGCAGAATCTCTTGAAGGCGCGCGGGATCCGGATCATTGCAGAGGAAGAGATCAAGCCCTGGAGATGGGATATCGTGGTGGAAGCGACCGGCTCGCCGAGCGGCTTTTCTTTAGCGAGACAGGCCATTCGTCCGCGTGGGACACTGGTGATGAAGTCCACGTATAAAGGCGAGATGAGCATCAACTTTTCCTCCCTGGTTGTGGACGAAATAAATATTGTAGGTTCGCGCTGCGGGCCGTTCGAACCTGCTCTGCGCCTGATGGAGTCACGTCAAGTAGACCCGACGGTTTTGATTACAGATGAATTTAAGTTAGCTGAGGCATTAAAAGCATTTGAGCGCGCCGCAGAAGCAGGCGTGCTCAAAGTGTTGATCGAAACCTGAATCTTGAGTTCGGGACTGCCCGAAGGGCGCGCTCCTGCCAGGCTCTACAATCAGGGTGTTTCGCTGATGCGGGGAATTGTTCTCGAGGTGCGAGGGATGTAAATGGTGAACGACGTGCCCACACCCATCTTGCTTTTTACCTCGATACGCCCATTGTGTCCTTGAATGATCTGTTTACTGATCGAAAGCCCCAGACCTGTGCCACCCGCCTTACCTTCATGTTCACGCACCCGATAAAATTTCTCAAAAAGATGGGGGATCGATTCTTCGGGGATGCCAATCCCCGTATCTTGAATAGTAATGAATATATCGGACGGGTCGAAGTTGGCGGTAACGATCACGGATCCATTGGGGCGGTTGTACTTGATCGCATTGCTTAGTAGATTGAGCAACACCTGTTTGATCTTGTCGCGGTCGGCTTCCATAAGGGGCATATCGCCGGGAACATCCACACGGATCTGGACGTTCGTCTCCTGGGCCTTCGACATCATCACATCGCGGCATTCATAGATGAGATCGGCTACGCTGAAGCGCATCTTGCGAAACTGCACCCGTCCCGATTCCAGGCGAGCCAGGTCAAGGAACGAGGAAGCCAGCGAGTTCAAGCGCAGTGTCTCGTTATGAATATTGTTAACGATCTGGTCACGTTGCTCACGTGACATCTCAGGGCGGAGCAGCAGATAGGTAGCGGTACTCAAGGAAGCCAGCGGTGTCCGCAGCTCATGGACAAACTCGGCGATCAGATCCGACTGTTGGAACAAACGCGCGTTCTCAATGGCAACGGCTGCCTGCGCGCCGACTACGGTCAGCATGGATTCGTCCGGGTCGGTGAAGCGGCCCTTTTTCTTGTTAATGACTTCCAGCACGCCAACCACCTTGTTCTTGGTGATCAGAGGAATACCCAAGAGAGATCTGGTGGAATAACCAACGGTTTGTTCCACCTCGGCAAAGTGACGATCATCCTTGTGGGCATCATCAATACGCACGGACTTGCGGTTGGTCACGATCCAGCCGGCAATGCTTTTATCCAAGGGGACGACGAGCCCGCGCATGGTGGGTTCGTCTATGTTGGTGGCCACTTGAAAGTAGAGCTGACGGGACGTATCGTCATAGAGCAAAATAGAAGCAGCTTCGGCGCGGGTAATATCCGCTGCGGCGCGCACAATGCCGTCCAGCAGTGTATCTAAATCGAGCGTGGATGCCAGATCGCGCGAGATCTCGATCACACGCAGGTAACTATCCAGTGTTTGGGTTTTGATCTCAGCCATGAAATACTCGTTTCGCGATTTCGGGTAAAGTAGTGGCGACGTCATCCATGATGACGACATCGGCGCGCACGTTCAGGTAGGTGGGTGTATTGTTGATGATGATCAAGTGGGCGCCCCGGTCCAGTGCCTGCATGGGCAACCGGGCGACGGGCAAAACCTCCAGAGAGGAGCCGGCCACCATCATCAGGTCACATTGACGGGCGGCGCGCTGGGCCTCGTACCATGCAGATTGCGGCAATTGTTCTCCAAACAATATCACATCTGGCTTGAGGATTCCATTGCAACTTAAGCACTGTGGGATTTTTCCGGTCTCGATATAAGGTTGTAGAAACGGAGTCGCCTCGAATTTCTTAAAGCAATTCGTGCAGGAAACTGTCCGCAGCGTGCCATGCATCTCGATGACATTTTTCGAGCCTGCTTTCTGGTGCAGGGCATCGATGTTCTGGGTGATAATGGTACGTACATGCCCGGTGCGCTCAAACTCGGCCAGGGCTGAATGGGCAGGATTGGGCCGGGCGTTGAAGATCTGCTCGGCAAGCGGCTGGAACCAGTGGAAGAAACGTTCGGGGGCTGTTCGGAATGTTATTAAGGATGCGACTTCCATCGGTTCATCACGGGACCATAAGCCGGATCCTTCCGAACGGAAGTCGGGGATGCCCGATGGCGTGGAAATCCCCGCTCCTGTCAACACCACCGCGCGTTCTGCTTTGCGGAGCAAGACCGCCGCGTCCTCAATCGCCGCGCTGGAGGCGAGTGCCGGACTGGCGGAATCATTCATCGGGGAAGCGCCTCGCGTTCTGTGACGAAGTCCACGAGCTTTGTGATCTGCCGGGCCGTGAGGCTATCCGGCTGGCACAGGATGGCAGGGGTTTGCACGCGGGTGGCCTGCACAAACAGCTCGGGTGCCGGTGTAAGCGTGCTGAGGATCTCATGCTCCAGCTTTGCCTGCACCTGGCTGGAAGGTAACTGAGTATCGGAGCGGATGCGATTGTTGAGAATGACCTTGATGTTTTTCTTCGTAATACCGAGCGCGGCAATATCATCTATAAGAGCACGGGCGTGGATAATCGTATTGGGTACCCCCTCCAAAACGATAAACACTTCATCACAAAGAGACAGGATTTTTTCGGCAAAGGGTTGGATACCTGTGCCGAGATCTAGGACAACGAATCGGGCCAGAGTGGAAAGTCTTCGAACGATGGCCTCGTAGTTGGCCGACTGATTGATCAGATGCATGTCACGGGGGCGGTCGGAGGCAAGCAGTAGCTTCATTCCAGAACCGTGCGAAACGAGTGCCTCGCGTACCCGGTCCCGGGTGATCTCACCCAGCTTATTGATGCTCAGGAGATCTACCAGACCTTTCGTGCCTGTCACACCGACATCGAGTGTCAGCGTCCCCTGACCCGGCAGCATTTCGGCCACGATCACTTCAGACTTTGTACGCGTTTGTAGCCCGGCTCCCAGGTTGACTGCCATGGTGGTGGTGCCCAGCCCGCCGCGCGCGCCAAGAACCCCAATGACATACCCGTGATTTTCATCCCTGGCTGCACCGATAGCTGCTTTCTTATCCACAACCCGCGCCAGCAGAGTCTTGACACGGGCCTGCAACTCGGAAGGATGGGTTGGCTTGGTGAGATAATCGTTGGCACCGACTTCGAAGCCGATCACTTTATCATCGAGCTGGGTCTTCGCAGTGAACATCAGGATGGGTGTTTCTAATGTGGAGGGGTTCTGCCGCAGGCGGCGCGTCACTTCGTACCCGTCCATGTCGGGCATCATGACATCCAATAGAATTAAGTCTGGATCCTCTTCGAACGCTTTTTCCAATCCCTGTTGTCCATTGGTTGCTGCACTGATCTGGTATCCCTGACGCTGGAGCATAAGCCCCACCAGCCGTAATGTATCCAGATCGTCATCGATGATAAGGATTTTTTCACTCATGTAGTCATTATTCCTGGTAACAATATGACAACAGTCTAGCATAAAGCAGTCGCTTGGGCAAGCGAATTACTATTTTGTAAATATGCTATAATGAAGGAACATTCGGGAGCCTGTTTCGTTATATAAAGTGCTCTCCACCCTATGGGGATGACAGGCTTCGACGGGAGAGGCTGGTCCCGGAATGCGAGCCGAGAGGCGCCGAACTCGTAAACTCAGCTCAAAAAATCAAGTGCCAATCGCACTTCCTACGATGCTATGCCCCTCGCTGCATAAGCGATAAACATAACAGCCGCCCTCCTTTGATGAGGGCGCGTCCGCCGGCACCGTCCTCCACCCGGTGACGGATCGGGCGAAACAATGGTGTGAGTGCTGCACATGACTCTGCTAAATGTGCTTAAGACTAGCAGATGGTCACAGGGTTACCTGCCCGCCGAGATCCCTGTGATGACAAACTTCGGCAGGCTACGCTCGTAGAGTTTCGAGGGTCGAATCTTTCGGACGCGGGTTCAATTCCCGCCATCTCCACTCATATCGTTCGGGCAGCAGTTCAACTGCTGCCCGAACTCATTTAACTCTTGACAACTATATCCGCGACGGATATAGTTGTGGGTATGACCAGCACTAGTTCCACTCCACCTCTTACACCAGCTGTCTTCCATATTCTTCTAGCGCTCTCGAGCGGAGAACGGCACGGCTATGGCATTATGAAACAGGTCGAAGCCGACTCG
>DATHTL010000253.1:0-13000 GCA_035463255.1 Anaerolineales bacterium
CACCTCCTTGTCACTTTTCTTTGGTGTGATGAGCTCAGGGTGCCAATCGCGCCGCCATTCCTCTCCCATCGTCGGATTCTGAGTGCAACGGATCGGCACAAAGCGCGTATCGCCTGTCACACAGATGTTGCAGCCAATACACTCGCGAATATCCTCGACACGTCCCTCCTTGATTTTGTTCGGCAAAAACGGATCGGCAATCGACGGGCGCGCCGCGCCGAGCATGTCCATCACGCCGCGCTTGATCGCGGAGACCATGGAATCGGGCGATGTATAGCGTCCCACGCCCACCACAGGTTTCGTCGTCAACTGCTTGACGAACGCAATATATTTTTCCTGATGTCCTTCTTTGCCAAAGCGCGAGGTGATCGAGTCATTGCTCCAACTGCTGACGTTCACATCCCATAAGTCCGGCAGCTCTGCCAGCATGGCAACCACGTCATAGGCTTCACCCTGGTGGCTCAACCCTTCTTCCCCGAGCAGTTCATCCACTGCAAAACGCACCGCCACCGCGCAGGTGTCGCCAATGGCTTCTTTCGTCTCTTCGATCAGCTCACGGAAAAAGCGCACGCGGTTTTGGAGCGAGCCGCCGTATTCATCCGTGCGGTCGTTGAAGCGCTTCAAAATAAATTGGATCGCCGCGGTCATCCCATGCGCCGCGTAACAGTAGACAATGTCAAAGCCGGCCCGTTTGGCGCGCAGCGCCGCGTCGCGGTGCCACTTGCGCACATTGCGAATATCCTCCTTATCCATGCGGCGGGTTTGCACGGGATCGTATCCCGAGCCACCGATGGTTCCCATAGAAATGGGTGCAAGCGAAGGAACACGCGAATACAGATTTGGCGCGTCGAACCCGTTATAAACCAGCTCGATGCCTGCCAGCGATCCGTGCTTGTGGACTGCCTCTGCCATCAATGCCAGTGCAGGGATGTCTGCATCGTCCCATAAGCGCCCTTCAAAATATGGCGCGAGATCGCTCGAGTGGTGTATCTCTACTTCTTCCGTACAGACCACACCCCAGCCGCCCTCTGCTTTAATACCGCGCATCCTGGCCAGGCTCTGCGGCATGCGGTAACCAAACCCGTTGCAGTGCGGTACCTGATAAAAACGGTTCGGAGCGAGCACAGGCCCAATCCGAACCGTTTCGAATAATATGTCATAGGGATTGTTCATTAAAAAAACCTCTTATGCTGAGCCCGGCAGGGGCTCAATCGAAGCGCGTATATGGCAGTAAGCGAAATTTATCTTGGTAACCGCGCTTCGTCTGCGGATCTCGCTGTCGCGCAACCCTCCGCTCAGCGCGAGGGAATTTATCCAAACCTTCCCGTGATGTAATCCTCTGTACGCTTTTGTTTGGGCGCGGTGAAGAGTGACTTGCCTTCACCGTATTCGATCAATTCCCCCTGCAGGAAAAACGCTGCATAATCGGCTGTGCGCCCGGCCTGCTGTACGGAGTGAGGCACAAGGATGATGGTGTACTCCTTCTTGAGTTCCTGCAATGCAGCTTCCACTTTGCCCGTCGAGATGGGGTCAAGACCAGATGTGGGCTCATCGAGAAGGATGATCTCGGGCTGGAGGGCAAGTGAACGCGCCAGGCACAAGCGTTGCTGTTGCCCGCCAGAGAGGGCAATCGCCGGATCTTCCAACCGGTCTTTGACCTCCTCCCATAGCGCGGCCAGCTTCAGGCTGCGTTCGACTGCTTCATCCAGTCGGGACTGTCGTTTCTCGCCGGCAAGCTCTAATGCATACGTCAAATTGCCGCGAATACTTAATGGCAAAACAACCGGACGTGCAAAGACCATGCCCACTTTGCGGCGCAATCCGATCACGTCGATCCTGGGGTCAAGAATGTCTTTCCCGTCGATGAGAATGCGACCGGAAGATGCCTTCACTTCGGTGAGGTCATTTAAACGATTAAGGCAGCGTAACAACGTGGATTTGCCGCCCCCCGCAGGACCGAACAGAACGGTCACTGCTTTTTCACGAATGTTCAGGCTCACATCACGAAGAGACTCGGTGCCATCAGCATATTGAAGCGAGAGGTTTTGGATGACAATCTTATCTACCATTGCCGCTTTGCCCTCGCTCTGGAACGAATGACTGTCGCAATCAGATTCATGCCCAGTACAAAGACCAGCAGGACTAAGGCTGTGCCGTACTGAATTTGGATCGGCATTTCAGGCACCTGCGTGGAGATCACATAAAGATGATAAGGCAGCGCCATCGTCTGATCGAAGGGGGATTGTGGAAGACGCGGCAGGAAGAACGCTGCGCCCGTAAAAAGAATGGGAGCCGTTTCCCCGGCGGCACGCTCAAGCCCAAGGATCACGCCGGTGAGAATACCAGGCAAGGCCTCTTTCAAAACGATGCGGCGAATGGTTTGCCAGCGCGTCGCGCCGAGTGAAATGCTCACCGTGCGGAACGCCTGCGGCACAGAGCGCAAGGACTCCTCTGCCGTGCTGATGATGACAGGGAGTGTCATGATCGAAAGAGTTAACGAGGCGGCAAGGATCGATGTACCAAAATTCAGAAAGAGCACGAAGAGCCCAAGTCCAAACAATCCATAGACAACCGATGGAATGCCTGCCAGATTAATGATGGCGATCCGGATCATGCGTGTGAGTGGTGTATCCGAGGCGTATTCAGAAAGGTAGATTGCTGCCGCAATGCCGAGCGGGACCGAAAAGATGGCGGTCCCTATCGTGAGATAGATCGTGCCGATGATGGCAGGCAGAATCCCGCCCTCCCGCATGCCATTCCGTGGAAAGCCTGTAAGAAATTCAAGTGAGATTGCAGGCAAGCCCTGGATGAATATGTACACGACGACAGCAACGATCGGAATGACAGTTGCGATGGCCATCAGGGTAATAATGGTAAACCCGATGCGCTCCGAAAGATGGCGGTTAAGGGAAAACCCGCGTTTCACGATAATATCCTCTCGGCGCGTTTCTTGGTGCGGAATACAACCGATGCTGCCGCGACGTTGACTGCCAGGGAGATCAGGAAGAGAACCATGCCGATAAAGAACAGCACGTGATAATGCGTGCTGCCGCTTGCCACTTCGCCCATCTCCGCGGCAATGGTGGCCGTCATAGTGCGGACAGGAGAGAACAGGCTGCCCAGTTCCAGTGCCAGCACGGGTGCATTCCCTGTGACCATCATCACGGTCATCGTTTCGCCGATGGCTCGTCCCACGCCAAGCATGACAGCGGTCAGCACACCAGAGCGGGCCGCGGGCAATGTCACACGCCAAATGGTCTGCCAGCGTGTGGCACCAAGTGCCCAGGCACCCTCACGATAGGCGCGCGGCACAGCATCCAGCGCATCCTCGGCGACTGACACGACTGTCGGTACCGCGATCCCTCCCAGAAGCAGCGAACCCGTAAAGGCTGTCAACCCTGTTGGAAGGTTTAGAAACGAACGCAAGAAGGGAGAAAGGACAAGGATCCCGAGAAAGCCAAGAACAACGGAAGGAAGTCCGCCCAGCAATTCAACCAGAGGCTTGAGGATTTCTCGCATCCAGCGCGGCGCGATCTCTGAGATGTAAATGGCCGTGCCAATGCCGAATGGCACCGCGATCAGTGTCGCGCCAAATGTCACCATTAACGACCCTGTAATCAGCGGCAAGATCCCGTAGTATTCTTCAATGGGATACCAGCGAATGCTCAACAGAGAGCCCAGCTCTGTTTCAAAAAAAGTGGGAATGCCTTCGCGTACAAGAAAGAAAAAGATCAGGGCAACAAAGAGGATGGCTGAATAGCCCGAAGCCCTGATCAAGCGAGTGATGACGAATTCGTGCCAGTTGAGGGATTTTTCCATGCAAAGTCCTTAAGGGGCAAAAGTGGTCTCGAGCAAGGCAGGCACAAAGCCGAGTTCGGCAACGATCTCCTGTGCTTCCGGCCCCAGGATCCAATCAAGATATTCTTTAACGATCCCGGTCGGTTCACCGTCTGTATACATATACAAATCGCGGGCAATGGGATAGGTCTTGTCGTTCACTGTCGGAATCGACGGGAGGACATACGCGCCGCCTTCCTCTTCTGCAATGGCGATCATCTTTAAGTCCTCTGGCACATAGCCCAGCCCGTCATAGCCAATGGCGTTTGGGTTCTGCCGTACTTCGGCAATAATGCCTTCCGAGGAAGGGAGCAGCAGCGTGTCCATGGAGAACAACGTCTTGTCTTCACTGTTGCCCAGCCGCAAGACGGTCTCGAGGAAGTAGACATGTGTGCCTGAGTTCGTTTCGCGCGAAAGGCGCACAATCGGCCGGTCTTCACCCCCGATCTCCGACCAGTTTTTGAACTTGCCGCTGTAGATATCTGAGATTTGTTTCAGGGTCAGCTCACTGACCGGATTTTCCGGGTGAACAATGACGGCGATGGCGTCACGTGCGATGATGTGCTCCACGGGTTCAACACCATTGGATTGCGCCTCTTCGATTTCCTCTGCCTTGATCTGGCGGGAGGCGTTGGCAAGATCCACGGTGCCGTTGATCAGAGATGCGATCCCCGTGCCGGACCCGCCGCCTGTGACCGATATGCGGACGTTCGGATGTTCTTCCTGGTAGCGTTCCGCCCAGGCCAGGGCCAGATTGACGATGGTGTCTGACCCCTTGTTTTCAATATAGGTGGCAGAAGAATCAGGTGGGCCCCCCTCCGAGGAAGAAGCCGTTGTACAGGATGCAGTAAAGACAAGCAAGACAATCGCAATGAGAGGCAGAATTGAACGGTTCATCGTGCCGAATTATAGTCGAAAGTGTTGCCACCTGTCTCATTGATCATGAGACAATTGAATGCTACAGGTAAGCTGGCCACCCGTTCGGCACGTTATCGGCATGTCATTCACATGATAAAATCAAAACATGCCCGAGACGCAGAATGCTTTCACCGTTGAAGATCTTGATTTCTATTATGGGCCCTCCAAGGCTCTTTCTAAGATTAGCATTGAGATCGAGCCTCGTAAAGTCACCGCGCTGATCGGCCCCTCCGGATGTGGAAAATCGACCTTTTTGCGCTGTCTGAATCGAATGAACGACACGATCGTCGGTACGCGCGTGGATGGCAAGATTCTCCTGTTTGGGAAGGATATTTACGGCGATGATATGGATGTCGTCGGGCTCAGGCAGCGAGTAGGGATGGTTTTCCAGAAACCGAATCCCTTCCCGCAATCGATCTATGACAATGTGGCATTCGGCCCGCGCGTGATGGATATGGATGTGAAAATAGATGAAGTGGTGGAAAGTTCCCTACGGGCCGCGGCGTTGTGGGACGAAGTGAAAAATGATTTGCGGTCTGACGCACTGGGTCTTTCGCTCGGGCAGCAGCAGCGCCTGTGCATTGCGCGCGTCATCGCCGTGCATCCGGAAGTGATCCTCATGGACGAGTCCACCTCCGCGCTGGACCCCATCGCGACACTGCACATCGAAGAATTGATCGCCGAATTAAAGAAGGACTATACGATTGTGATCGTCACGCACAATATGCAGCAGGCCGCCCGCGTCTCCGATTACACAGGTTTGTTCTGGCTGGGGGAATTAGTGGAGTTCTCGGATACCAATGACATGTTTACCAAGCCCAAACAGGAGCTCACAGAAGCCTATATTACCGGGAGAATGGGGTAGGGCGGGTTTTGCAAAGCGCGCGCCGAAGCTTAACATATTAAATATGGTAAGGCTTCAAGCCTGACCTACGTAAAATTCTACTCTGAGCTATTCTTGCCCGGCTAAATTTCTTTTGTAAATAAAAGCTGCCAGTGTCATCACTGGCAGCTTTTCTATTCGTTGCCGTTTCTTTGCTGTTTCCAAAACTCATCGTCAGTGGACTTGATTTCCGTCATCTCACCGGTCGCGATGAAAATGGTGCGCTCGCAGATGTTGGTCACGCGGTCGGCCACGCGCTCGAGATTGTGAGCCACCCACAAAAGCCAGTTTGCCCGCTCAATGGTCTTGGGGTCAGAGATGACGAAGGTCATCAGCTCACGATAGACCTGGTTGTAGAGCGCGTCCACCTCGTCATCGTGCACCGGGATGGATTTTGCCGTTTCGATATCTTCATTGACAAAGGCTGTCAGGGACTGGTGCAGCATTTCCACGCCAATCTGAGCCATGCGGGGAACATCGATCAATGGCTTGAGCAGAGGCTGGTCGCCCATGCGTATGTTGATGTTGGCGATCCCTTTGGCGTAGTCACCCATGCGCTCGAGCTCCGAAATGATCTCCATGCAGGAAGCCAGCAGGCGCAGGTCATGGGCCATCGGCTGCTGCGTGGCGATCAGGATCATGAGCTTGTTCTCGATCTCAAACCGTTTTTGATTGATGAGTTTATCGTCATCTAGAATTTTCTGCGCTGCCTTGATGTCGCGCTTCTTTAACGAATCGACCGAATTCAGAATGGCCTGCTCCACCATACTGCCAAGCAGAAGCACATCGTCTTTGACTTGCTGGATTTCGCTTTCAAAGGTTTTACGAAGCATAGTACCCTCGGTTCTGTTCTCGCTTATCATGTGATTATATCTCCAAATCTATCCGAACCTGCCGGTTACATATTCTTCCGTGCGCTTGTCTTTCGGGTTGGTGAAGATCCGATGGGTTTCATCGAATTCGATCACAGTTCCCGAGCGCTGGCCCTCGCCGGAGAGCATCATCATGGCAGTGTAATCGGAAGCGCGAGCAGCCTGTTGCATATTGTGCGTGACGATCACAATCGTGTAGTCCTTTTTTAGTTCTTGCATCAGCTCCTCGATCTTGAGCGTCGCAATCGGGTCGAGGGCAGAGGCGGGCTCGTCCATGAGGATGACATCGGGCTTGATCGAGATGGCGCGCGCAATGCACAGGCGCTGCTGCTGCCCGCCCGAAAGCGACAGGCCGGATTGGTGCAGTTTGTCTTTCACCTCGTCCCAGAGCGCGGCTTGCTGCAGCACGCTTTCCACGAGCTCATTCATTTTGCCTTTGTAGCCATGGATGCGGGCCGTCCAGGCGATGTTTTCGTAGATGCTTTTGGGAAATGGATTGGGCTTCTGGAACACCATCCCGATGCGGTAGCGGACCTCAACAGGGTCCACATCCCTGGCGTAAATATCCTCTCCGTTAAAGGTTACTTCCCCATTGATGGATGTGTTGGCATACAGCTCATTCATGCGGTTGAATGCACGTAAGAGTGTAGATTTGCCGCAGCCGGAGGGACCGATGATTGCGGTGATGGCATTTCTTTTCACTTGCATGCTGACATCGGTCACGGCTTTGAAATTGCCGTAAAAAATGTCGAGATCGCGGGTTTCGATGACGTATTTGTTATCAGAAGGATTGTTCATGTTGATACCTAGAATTTCCTGCTAAAGCGATTGCGTAGTAGCACGGCAGAGGCATTCAAGCTCAGCAACAGGACAAGCAGCACGAGAATGGACGCCGCGGCCAGACTTCGGAATTCGTCCTGCGGACGGGAGGTCCACTGGTAGATCTGGATCGGGAGCGTGGTGAATTTCGAGAAGGGTGACGATGGGTCGAAGCTGATCGCCGTAGATGCGCCGACGACCACCAACGGTGCCGTTTCTCCGATGGCGCGTGAGATGGCCAGGATCGTCCCGGTCAGAATACCAGGCAAGGCGTTCGGCAGCACGTGTGACCAGACTGTTTGCCATTTGGTCGCGCCGACTCCAAAACTGGCATTACGAAGCGATCTCGGCACGGCGCGGATCGCCTCCTGAGCGTTGATAATGATGATCGGAAGCACGAGCAGGCCCAGGGTGAGTCCGGCCGAGAGGACTGTTCTCCCATTCGCTGTGGTTGGGTCTACAAATCCGAACACTTCTCCGCTGGTCAACGGCTCCAGCGCTCGCACGAAAATCGCAAGCCCCAGAATGCCATACACAATAGATGGCACACCGGCCAGATTGTTGATGTTGGTCTGGATGATCCGGTTGAGCCAGTTTTCGGTCGCGTATTCCTCCAGATAGATAGCCGCTCCCACGCCGATCGGAAAGGCGAGCAAGATCGTGAACAGGATCGTCCACAGCGAGCCGAGGATCGCGGTGCGAACGCCGGCGGTCAACGGCTCGCTCGTCTGCGGGCGGCGGACGAAATCATCGGTGAGCCAGGATATGAAATCCATCTCAGCGTTCGGATATTCCTGCGCCACGGTGGCACGGATTTCATCTGCCTGGGTCAGAGACGGCCACAGTTTCCAAACCTGCACGATCTTGGGCCGGATGATCCGATCCACGACCAGTTGGTACACTTCTTCGCGCGATCGATTCTCAAACGATTTTTCATTGTTCAATTTATTGAATGCACCGCTGGAAAGCGTGGATTGGAGAAGCGTCACCAATTGTTCCTTGCTTTGATCCTGCACGGCTGTGCCTTCTACGGCGAGGGTATCGGGATCTACTCGGGCTTCATAGGCAACATATCCGAACGCGCCGTCCATGATGTTGATCACGAGTGCGATCAATGCGATGATGCCGACCACTGTAGAGGCTTGAAAGAGGAGATGCCACACCACACCCCTGCGGTTGCGCCCCTCAAAATTGTGGGAAAACCCCTGCACGATTGTTTTTTCCTTCATTCGTACACCTCACGGAAACGACGCACAATCGCCTGGCTGATAATGTTGAGGGTCAGGGTAATGATGAACAGGAACAGTCCGAGAGCAAATATGCTGTTGTAGTCGATCGAGTCATAGCTCAAGTCGCCGCCTGAAATCCGGACGATGTGCCCAGTGATGGTTTCTGCGCCCTCAAAGGGACTGAACGTGAAATTGGGACCGGCCCCCGCAGCAACCGCCACGATCATTGTCTCGCCGACCGCACGTGAGATGCCGACGATGACCGCCGCAGCAATGCCTGAGAGCGCCGCGGGAACGACGATCTGCAGCGCGACTTCCAGCTTGGTGGCGCCCACGCCATAGGCGGCTTCACGCAGCGAGCGGGGGACCGCGCTCAGGGCATCCTCGGTCATGGACGTGATCAGGGGCAAGATCAGAATGCCCATCACCAGACCGGCGGAGGCTGTGTTGTAGATCTGGACCGTATCCCTGCCGAAGATCTCGCGCAGGATGGGGGTCATGAAGGTGAGAGCAAAATATCCATACACGATGGTGGGGATCCCGGCCAGCACTTCGAGGACAGGTTTTAACGTACTGCGGACCCTGGGGCTGGCATACTCGCTCAAGTAGATGGCTACCGCCATCCCCAATGGGATGGCGATGGCCATGGCAATTACTGTCGTCATCAGGGTTGCATTGAGCAGCGGCCAGATGCCGAACTTGCCAATATGCGGCTTCCACTCGGTGGTTGTGATCGTCGCAAGCAGATTCACTTCAGGCATCTGGAAGAATAGCAAGGCCTCTTTTCCCAGTTCGTACACAATGCCAAGTGTTGTAAATATGGAGAAGAAACCACTGAAGAATAACAATCCCTGTATGAGGGTCTCTCCCCAGCGTGGTTTCCGGCGTAAATTGCTTGTGGATGCTTTCTTTTCTACGTTTTTCATTGTTAACTCGGCCACGAAAGCACCTCCTTTCAAAAAATTGATAATTCCCTTTTACAGCAAATCACCTTCCTTCTCCATACGGAGAAGGAAGGTTCGAGTTTGAGTATGATGCTGTATCTCTACATGTCCAGCGCGGCGTTCCAGGCGTCAAGATTTTCCTGAGCCTGATCTTCGCTAACCGGGAAGTAGCCAACGTCAAGGATCTCATCGTTGACAGTGTTGAGGTAGAACCAGATGAACGAGGCTACCTGAGGCTTTTCCTGCATGATCTCGCTGCTCGAGTAGATGAAAAGCGGGCGGGAGATCGGATATTCGTTGGATTCGGCGGTCTCCGCAGTTGGTTCTGTGCCATCCACTGAAAGCGCTTTAAGTGTCGAAGCATTCTCCTGATAGTAGGCATAGCCGAAGTAGCCGATAGCATAGGGCGAACCCTGCACGCCCTGAACGAGCACGTTGTCATCTTCGGAGAACTGGGTGTTCTCTGATTCGAGGATGGCTGCTTCACCCGCTTCTGCGTCATCGCCAAAGCCGGGGGTCATGACTGCTTCGACGAAATAGTCGAATGTGCCAGAGTCGGTGCCAGGGCTAAAGCGCTGGATAGGCTCGGCAGGCCACTCCGGGCGGACGTCGGACCAGTTCTGGGCAGTCGAGTAGATCAGAGCCAGCTCTTCGAGAGTAACATCAGTCACGAAATCATTCTCAGCACTGACCACCACTGCCAGAGCATCGATCCCCACCAGGAAGCCTACCACGCTGCGATCAATGCCCGCACAGGATTCGATCTCGCTATCCCGGATGGCGCGGGAGGAGTTGGCGATGTCAGTTTCACCGGCGACGCAGAAGCGTTCAAGACCTGCGCCGGAGCCGATCGAGTCAACGGTGAGGTTTCCGGTAAAGCCTTCCTCTTCGAAGCGCTGTTTCATGCGCTCAGTAAGGGGGAAGACGGTGGAGGAACCAGCGGTCACGATGTCACCCGACACGGCATCAGGGGCATACATCGCCATAGGATCATCAACAGGTTCCTCGGCGGCAGTCGGCTCAACCGCGGTTGTGGGTTCGGCCGGTGCGGTGGTTGGCTCAGCGGCCGGCGCCTCAGGGGTGGTTGCGCCGCCACATGCGGCAAGCACAAAGCTCATCGCAATAAGTACAAACGTAAACGAACGGACAAATCTGGTCATTTCTACATTTCTCCTTATTTTTTTTCTACGCTGTCATCTTATCAAGCGGGTTTTAAGGACAAAAGAAGAATAGGTTAACGTCTTGTTAAGAAAAAAGACTGGATTTCACATCCCAGTCTTTTTCAGCTTACTTCCCAAC
Source organism: Anaerolineales bacterium (assembly GCA_035463255.1). Classification (GTDB taxonomy): domain Bacteria; phylum Chloroflexota; class Anaerolineae; order Anaerolineales; family Villigracilaceae; genus Defluviilinea. The sequence goes on from DATHTL010000253.1 coordinate 10,802, forward strand.
TTGTTTGATAAACGACAATAGAATATTACTACTGCCAGATCAAGCCTACAGGATTCATTTTGACCAGCAACTACGCTGCCTCGCAGGGCAGCGCCTCTCTACTTTACAAAGATTGCGACCTTAATTTTTGGCTCTCCCGTAGTTGGCGGAAAACGCCTAAACACGAAGGGCACAACACCTGCCACCTGCCCGCACAGTATGATCGTGCGGGGTGCGCGGGCGGTGCCAGGGAGTACACAAAGGGAAAAAAAGATCCCCTTGACGGATGTTTTTCCTTCGTGACCTTTGTATCCTTTGTGTTTGCATAGAGTGTTCCCGTTAAAAACGGTAGAACCTATTTTTTTAAGTGAGAACCTTCAAGAATCATCCTGTTCCGTTTCGAAGCATTTCCGCATATTCATTGGGCATTTCTGTGGCTTCGATTGCCCGTGTAGCCTGTTCGACATCGTATGGGACGCGTCGGAAGGTAACATTCAGCTCATTCCCGACAGCTTCCAGGATCACGTAGCAAGCTTCAGGATTTCCATCTTTAGGTTTTCCTACACTGCCTGCATTGACAACCTGCCGCCCGCTGGGCAGGATCCTATGATAGGGAATGTGAGTATGCCCGCAGACGAGAACATCTGCCCCGGCCATATCTAAGAGGCGCTCCATCGTCGCGTCGGGACGATCTTCATACAAATATTCATTGATCTTCCGAGGGCTACCGTGCACAAGCCGGACGCGAAGTCCATCCAATTGCAGGGGGATTTGATCTGTTAACTGGCGCAAATAAAGCTTATTCTCCGCGTTCGTGTGTTCATTGGACCAGGCAATGGAACGTTTACCTAATGCTTCTGACTCTTTGCTGGTATAAGCACAACCGCAGTCTTCATTGTTGTTTCCAACACCCTGGTCATAATTACCCATGAGCGTTGGGATGTTTCGCTCACGAATGGTAGAAATCACCTCGTTGGGAAATGTCCCATAGCCGACTAAATCCCCCAGGCAGTAAAGTGGAGCGAGCCCACGCTTATCTATGTCCGCAAGAATGGCTTCCAGGGCTGGCAGATTGCCATGAATATCCCCAAAAATAGTTACCATATTCATTTCGTTTCCTTTCGATTGCACCGAAACACTGCTCTTGGCAGAGCAATTTCCGTCTTGATTCTAACAAGGAAATGCGCTGCCCGCGCGGGCAGCGCCTCCTTTTTGTTATCGTGACAAGTATGCTCAATTTATGGAACCGGCAGGTATTGTTCGGCTACCCATTCCTTCACTTTGTTCTCGATCAAATCCCGCACCTCCCGGAATTTGACCAGTTTTTCTGCCTCTGTTCCTTCAAACCTGGCCGGATCCTCAAAGGACCAATGCATGCGTGTGTTCACGCCGGGCCAGACGGTGGGGCAGTCCCGGTCGGCGTCATCGCAAACCGTGATCAGGTACTGAAAAAGCACTCTTCCTAGAAACGTGTCTACGCCTTTTGCCCTCTGATTTGAGATATCAATTCCAACCTCATCCATCACTTGTATGGTCAGCGGGTGCACTCCCCTTGGCTCCAGTCCGGCGCTGTGTGGCTCAAAATGGTTAACTCCGTACTTGCGGAGAAAGGCTTCCGCCATCTGGCTGCGTACCGAGTTGCCGGTGCACAGGAATAAAACTCTTTGTTTTCTCATTGAAACCTCACCGTGAAGAAGATGAAAGTATTATGGTTCAACCTTGTTAACAAGAATTTAACAAGCCGTAATGCTTGTGTTAATGCCAACTTTCCATGAGGCGCAAAATAATTGCCCGCCTTCAGTAAGAAGGCGGGCAATGTCTCCAGTGGAGACAACAAGGAGGAGAAAAATGCAATTCACGTATCTTAATCGCCGCTAAAAACAGCTTCAATCACCTGTACGTAGTCCTTCTCTTCGTCATGTTTTTTGGCAACGGTCAATGACATCCAATACAGGGAAGAAAAAAGTAAAGCCACCACAAGGTATGCACCAATACACCACAGCGACATCGTCGGCTCCTTACAGATATTATTGATTTTGTTTCTCCAGAAAATGTCGTCGCTTTTGAGCCGTGTCCACTGCAAAGGTGATCAACGTACCGACGACAAGCGCGCCAAGAAAGAGTGTACCCATGTCAGCCTCGATATTGGGTCTGCCCGAGCCGGGTGAACGTGCTGCTTACATAATTGGCCGCCCAGCTTCCCAAGATTTGCACCGGATG
>DATHTL010000254.1:0-13712 GCA_035463255.1 Anaerolineales bacterium
GCACGACTTCCAGATCGATGTGACTGTCCTGGCAAGCACCACCTCGTCCTGCCCACCAGATCAACTGGGACTTCCTTTCCGATATGCGTTCCCATTAAACGTTGTTGAGATGGAGACTGGCACCTATACCATTACAGTCAACGGAACAAGCACAACACTGGATTTACCGATAAGACCGTAGTTGGCACTTGCCTTTAATGATCAGCGATCCGACGGGCCAGCGGCCTCCACCCCAATTCCTGGCGCTAACGATGGCATTCTCAATCCTCTACACAGGATCTACAACCATGCAAAGGAAAGCTTGTTTTTGATCGCGCTGGTGCATGGTGTAACCAATACGTTTGCCTCATTCCTGTTCCCAAGTCAATTTGGCGATGTTTACCTCCGCTTGTGGTGGTTGTATGTTGGGATTTGGTGGGCCGCCGCGCTCTTTATCATAATCAAGTCAAATATCCAGGCAAGTGCCCGGGAAGTTATATTGAATGGCCAAAAGGTAACCCTGTAAAACAAGAAGGAGAATACTCAATGTCTACATTTACCAGTACTGTATCGACCGCAAAAGGGAGTTCGGCTTTCATCAAAAGTCATCCCCTGATTAGTTACTTCTTCCTTGCCTATGCAGGAATGTGGATTGTCATCTCGCCATTAGTGATGGATAGCTTTGGCTGGATCGAGCTTTCGGATGGATGGAGCCTGCTGCTCTTTGTCCTGAGCTCACTGTCCGGCCCGGCGCTGGCTGCGTTCTGGGTGACAGGTGTCCTGGAGGGGAAGGCGGGCATGACTCGCCTCCTCCGCCGCACATTCCAGGTGCGCGCCGGGCTGCAGTGGTATGCCGTGGTGCTATTTATCTTTCTAGCCATCTGGCTCATTGCCTATAGCTTCCTGTATGCTGGCGCACCGATCCGGAGCCTGATCGCAAACCCGTCCCTGTTCGTGTCGGCATTCCTGCCCAGCGTGATCATGGGATTAATCATCCCATCCATCGGGGAGGAGCCCGGCTGGCGCGGCTTTGCGCTGCCTCGCATGCAGGCTGCCTATGGACCGGTTACCGCCACGGTCATTCTCGGCACCCTGCACGGGGTCTGGCATCTGCCCGCACTATTCACGCCTCTGCTTGGACCGTTCACCCTTCAAGGCTTCACCGTGTTCGTGCTCACGGCAGCGGCTGGGACCTTTATCTACACCTGGGTCTTCAATAACACCCGCGGCAGTGTCTGGATGGCGATGGTTCTGCATGCCTCCAGCAACGCTGCCTCCCAGCTGGTCAGCTCCCTGATCCCGGAAGATGCTGCGCTGACAGGCTGGAGGAACGTACTTGCCTCCGGCTGGATCAACGTGATCGTATTTTCAGCCGTCGCTGTCCTGCTGGTCCTCCTGACTCGCGGCACGCTCGGATATTCGGGCGAAAAAGAGATTCGAGCGTAGAGCTTATACCAAAGGATCTAACCCATGAACACAAAACATTCCTTCTCCATTTTGTTTGTGGCAGTCCTCCTTACCTCTCTGGCCTGTTCGTTCGGCGCGCCTTCGATCTCCCAACTGGAAACCGGTCCGGTCGAAACCCTGACTCTGAACGAGCCGCGTTCAAGTGTAGGCATTTTGGATGTGATCTTTGACATGGCGCTGGGTGAGCTCAACCTGTCCAACGGCGCGGACGAACTGCTCGACGGCGAGATCCGCTACAACGTGGCCGACTGGGCACCCACGGTCGTGCGTAGTAACGATTCGCTTACGATCTCTCAGGATGACGGCGACTACACACGTCAGGGATTTCCCGGCGACGATATCGTCAATGTCTGGGATGTCCGGCTGGGCAATGTCCCCATGAACCTGGTCGTCAGTGCTGGTGCCTACGATGCCAGCATGAACTTGAGCGGGCTGCCCATTCTCCGCCTGACCGTACAGGATGGCGCCAGCCAAGTCGAGGTCCGCTTTGATGAATTGAACCCGGAGGAGATGGACCGCCTGAGCTACCAGACCGGCGCTTCGGAGATCACGTTCATCGGCCTGGCAAATGCGAATTTTGCTGAGATGAACTTCGATGGCGGCGCGGGCGAATACTCGTTCGACTTCTCCGGTGATTTACAGAGGGATGCAGCAGTCACCATCGATGTCGGCCTGAGCTCGGTACGGATCATCGTCCCGTCCGGCGTGTCGGCTCAGGTAGATGTCGAGGGCGGGCCGGGTCGAGTCAATGCAAACGGTACCTGGCAGACAGAGGGTGACACTTATGTTAATCCAGGCAGTGGACCTCAATTGACTATTACTGTCAACGTGGGTGCCGGTGATGTTCACCTGGCAAACCAATAACATATTCGGCATAGGAAAACTAATCAGGAAAGAACCATGAGCACACTTTTATCCGTAGAAGCGGGAAAGAAAGATCAGCACATTCTTTCTGATCTCCAGCACACGAGTCGGAGGAACTGGTTCAAGCGCGGGCTATTGAGCCTGCTGATCCTCATCCTATTCCTTCCTGCTTCGGGTGCTGCTTATCAATTCCTCGCCACGCGAAGTGACCAGCGAACCTATCTGCCTGACGGGCAGCTGACTAATGTGGGCGGGTACATGCTCCACATCCATTGCACAGGGCAAGGCTCACCTACGGTGCTGCTAGAAGGTGGGCTGGGCGGCACATCGCTCGATTGGAGCCTGGTACAGCCGGAGCTCTCGGCAGATACGCGTGTCTGCTCCTACGACCGGGCCGGTCTCGGCTGGAGTGAGCATAACCCGTCCGGCGCGCCACGCACCAGCAGCCAGATCGTGCAGGAATTGCATACCCTGCTCGCCAGCACGGGCATCGAAGGTCCCTATATCCTGGCAGGACTCTCCGCAGGAGGGATGCACGTTCAGATGTTCGCTGACCGTTATCCGGATGAAGTACTGGGAATGGTGCTGGTCGACCCAACGCCCGCAAGTCTAATGGCTAGCTTTTCTGACGAGCAGCGCCGCCCGCTGCTCCCGAATCTCGATCAAATTGAGGTAATTCAGAGGCTAGAGCCGTTCGGACTCTTACGCCTGCTCCCGCTTCCGGGCTCGGAGGCGCTGGCGAACTTGCCGGAGCAGACCCAACAGGCGATCCGGGCCGTCAACGTGCGGACAGGCGCGGCTGCAGCCTTGTATCAGGAGGCCGCCGGGTTCGAAGCCAGCATCCTGGAGACCGCCTCGCTCCCTCCCTTGCCTGTTGAACTGCCGCTGACCGTGATCTGGCATGGGAACCCCGCCGAGCCGCTTGAGCTGGAGCCCAAGGCAGAGGGCTCCCTGCGTGAGCTGGTTGCGGATTCGGATTATGGCAGGTTCGTCACTGCCGAGGGGAGTGGGCATTACATTACCTTAGACCGCCCGGACATCGTGATCGAAGAGCTGAGAAGCATTCTTGCCACTGTCCGCATGCAGCACCAGATCGATATAGCGCCAACGCCTGCACAGCTTATTGAACAGACAAAACCCTAGTGACTTTGGAGAGTATTGTGAACCTTACCCGTAAATTTTTCCCGATATCTATGCCGAAAATCGCAATTCAAGGCAGTGGACTGGTTGTCTTGTTCGCCTTCGTCCACACTGTCAGTGATGCGATCACCAACATGCTATCTGCCCTCCTGCCAACCATCCAGATCCGTTATGGACTGTCAGAAACCACTCTGGCATCCCTGGTGGCAACGCTATCTTTCAGTGCTCTCGTAACCCAACCTCTCTTCGGTGCGCTGTCCGATCGTATAGGGCACCGGCGGATCGCCGGACTGGGTGTCATCTTGAATGCGATCTTATTCAGTCTGATTGGCATTGTGCCCAACGTATCCATCCTATTTGGCTTGATACTGATCGGAGGGCTTGGTTCAGCTGCGTTGCATCCGGCGATGGCAAGCATGGCACGTCTGGCTGGCGGCAAGAAGGGAGAGCTCGCCGTGGGCCTGTTTAGCGCCGGAGGGACAATTGGTATCGCTGTCGGACCGATCATTATCATGCTTTTGCTGGCAAATCTTGGATTTTCTTTTACTCCCTGGCTAATGATCCCCGGCATTCTCCTGGGTGCACTCATGTTTGTTGCCACGCCGGAAGAGATTCAGCCTGTCAAGCGGCAGGCAGCGAAGATCTTTGACTTTGGCCTGATCGCGGGACCCGTTGGACTGCTGGCAATTACTGGAATTCTGAGCAACGTTGCGTTCGTCACCTTTACCAGCGCCATGCCCCTGTGGCTTGTCCACGAGCACGATCTGCCGCGGACTTCTACCCTGATTGGCTGGACCTTGTCGTTGTTTTCCCTTGCAGCCGCGCTTGGCGGTATTGCGGGTGGCATGCTCATCAACAAGCTGGGAGCAAAACGATTGATCGTTAGTTCTTTGCTGCTTGCCCTTCTGCCTCTCTATTCCATCTTTTTCCTGCAGCCTGGATCATCAATCTATTTTGTCATGGTCGCACTAGCCGGCGCGCTGGTGAACGCTGGTATGCCGATGCTCATCGTGAGCGCGCAGGATCTCGCTCCGAAAGCTGCTGCCACTGCCGCCGGGATGTTGATGGGCTTTTCCGCCGGGGTTGCAGGTCTGATCTATGTAGCGATCGGGTGGCTCCAGGAAAGCATCGGTCTCGCGCCAGCGATGGCAACGGGCTTCCTGGCACTGATTGCCGGAGCGGTATTAGCAGCGATTGTCATTAAGCCTCACCAAATTCCCGAAGACGCATCTGTTGAAAGTTTGTCCTGCCTGTGCTCGCCGTGCATCGATCAGAATATCGCGGCCTTTCCACAGCGCATCAACAATTCTTAGGATACGCTCTTACCTCTAAAGGAGAACCACATGTCAACTCTTTCCATTCCCGCCGCCAGTGAGAACGGTATGAAGACGTTCATCAAGCGCAACCCGCTGCTCTCTATGTATCTGATCATGTTTGCTATAACATGGTCAATCATGATCCCGCAGGCACTGTATTCACAAGGCATGCTTTCCCAACCGCTGCCCGAGATCCTTGAAATACTGACCGGTTGGGCACCGGCAATGGCTGCGCTCCTTGTCTCTACTGCTCTCGCAGGTCGTGCTGGAGCCTCTAAGCTGATGCGCCGCTTCCTGATCTGGAGGGTTGGTATTCAATGGTATCTCATTGGTGCCTTCCTGATGGCGGTCATCATCCTCGGTGGCATTGGCTTACACATGGCCTTTGGCGGTGATTCTACTGTCATTCCGGCGGCGGGCGCGCCCGCTTGGGAAATCGCGTTGACATTTCTGATCTTTGTCCTGCTGGGCTTTTTGATCAACACGGAAGAGGTCGCATGGCGTGGCTTTGCCCTACCGCGGCTGCAAATTCATTATGGCGCACTGCTTGCTGCGCTCCTGATCACAGTTCCAGAAGTGCTACTGCATGTGCCACTGTTCTGGGTTCAGGATTCGTTCATTCAGACGGTAGGACTGGGCTGGTTCTCCGCTTTTTCCGTCGCCGCCGTCTTCATTTACGTGTATGTCTTCAATCGGACAAAAGGCAGCCTGCTTATCGTGACGCTCTTGCACGCCTCACAGAATGCCTGGTCGAACCTGCTTTCAGATAATAGCGCTCGCCCATTCTACTTTACAGTTGTATTGACCTGGATAATTGCGCTCGCGCTCATGGGCATGACAAAGGGTAGTCTTGGATATGACCCCAACACGGTTGAATCTTGACGCGCATTAATAAGACTGGAATGTCGCCGCAAAGAGGCGGCCGCGAGGAGCTTGAATTGACGGCAAGACCCGCCGAAGATCGTTCAAGTTCCATAATTAGCGCAAGTTGGCAGCTTGGGCTATAGGAGATGATATGAAATATCTGGTTAAACTCGAAGAACTCTCTTTGTTCGGTCTGGCGCTCTTTCTCTTTTCTCAATTGGATTATGGATGGGGTACATACGCGCTCCTGTTTCTGGCCCCCGACCTTAGCATGATCGGCTATCTGACAAATACCCGCCTCGGCGCGTGGACATATAACCTGATCCACCACAAGGGGGTTTCGGTGGCGCTTTATATTTCGGGCTTCCTGCTTTCCGTCCCTTGGCTGATGTTCGCAGGAACACTCCTGCTCGGTCACTCCAGCCTCGACCGCGTGTTCGGCTACGGTTTGAAACACGAAGACGCGTTCCAGAATACGCATTTGGGGAAGGTCGGCAGATTAAACGCCATGACAAGCGGAAAGCTGGGTTATCAGGCAGAGATTGTAGATAAGGAATAAAAAGTGAAAACCCTAACTGTTTCGGCAAGCAAAATTATTGATGCTCCCGCGGATGCGCTCTACAGGATTATCGCTGATTACCAGAGTGGTCACCCCAGTATCCTTCCCAAATCATACTTTCCTTCTCTTGAAGTCGAAGAAGGCGGATATGGTGAAGGAACCATCATACGCTTCCAAATGCGGCTTCTAGGACAGACTCAGAACTTTCGTGCTTTGATCACAAAACCCGACCCTGGTTGCACTTTACTGGAAACGGATCTCGACTCCCACACGTCAACAAGCTTTACGGTATGGTCATTTGGAAACAGGGATCACGCGCGTGTTGCCATCATGACCGTATTAACGAAGCGTGGGCGTATCGAAGGATTCCTTGCAAAGCTCTTCTTAACGCAGGTCTATCGACAGGAATTAGAACTGCTCGCAAAATTCGCAACACGATCGACAGAAGGTGTTCAGGCAATTCCTACAGATCATCATGTACATGCAGCAACATCTAAATGAAAATCATTCTCATGGCGGACAACGTGAATCATATTGATCCACAACACAATCATCTTCCCCAGACCGACTGGCGAAAATTGGGAGAACTAAATCTGCAAACTGGTTCAAACCCTGATGGAAGCATAAACGCCTGGCTTACCCACATCTTGAGTGACTTTAGCCTCCCCAACGATCTTGTCAACAAACTCCTAAAATCGATGGAGGATGCAGCCGGGCGTGTTTTATTGCTCGATGGGGCGGAAGCACAACTTGAGCATCTTGAGATTGTCGTCCTTGTTCCTGCGGATTTGGTATCGCAAGGACAAATATGGGGCTTCTTTCGGGTGGAAAGGACCTCGACTGATCCAGATATCGAGGCCTCGCAGGTTCATTCTATTGACTACTATTTGTATATAGATAGAACGGGAGAACCCAAGCATACCCCTTAAGCTGTCTTTCTGTTGAGATCGGCTGACACCTGATTCGCGTGCCTATAACACAGCTTTGGCGGCACTTAAAATCTCGACGACAAGAGAGTCCATGGTTTTTTGAGCGATTTTTGCTTTAATGGACTTCACGCGCTGCATTGGCAATTGCGAGCCCAAGGTAGAGCGCAACTGCTCAGCGCGCGTTCTCGTTGCAAGCGCGCTGGAGGAATTTTGACGAACCGCCATAACAATTTCTAACGCCGATTCAGCCGCACCGTCCAGAGCCTGAACTTCCGCTTCCCCCAGTAATGCATCGAGCAACACTGGTAAAGTCTGCATCTCTCGGGCAATGGATAAGGCATCCAAAAAGTGCCTTCGTGCCCCTGCATTGTCGCCCGCTTTGAGCAACGCCGCTCCCATATGATTAAGGGTTTGAGCTAAACTGCCCTGTTCACCAATCTCTTTCAATAGAGCAATACTCTCTTGCAGCAAGGATTGGGCATCCTCGTATTGACCCTGCGCGGTTTTGACCAGGCCAAGTCCATCCATCGCCGTGGCAATATTGAAACGGTCTTCCAGCATCCGGCTCAGCTCGAGAGCTTCAGATAAATATTCTTGTGCCTGATCATAATTTCCTTGATAATAGGCTACCAGGCCTAGTTGGCTCAATGAGGCAGCAATCGCCCAGGTATTGCACATTTTCTGGCTGATCGCCAGACTCTCATCAAGGGCTCGCGAGGAACTGGCGAGGTCCCCTCGATAATAGGCGGAAAGTGCAATTTGTCTCAGGCAAAATGCCGAACCCCAGGGATCGTCCAATCTCTGCTTCAGCTTTAGGCCCTGTTGCAGTAACCGATCGCCCTCCTCAAAATCTCCCATTACTGACACCACCGTTCCCAGAAAAACAATGACGTTGGACAATGCCATTTGCACTTCGCTGGAGCCTTTTTCCGGAATCTTCTCTAGAATAGTCAGTGCAGATTTCAGGGCTTCTCGTCCTTGAGGCTGTTGTCCCTGTCGGAACAGGAAGAAGCCTTCATAAGTGAGTGCCTGACCCAGTGCCAGTTGTTGCGCCCACTTCTCCGAGGCAGCGAGTTTCTTTTCATCCACTTGCAGACCTTGTACTGCCTGCCGGTAGAGTGGAACACCCTCACGACAATTGCTTCGTGATTCGTACAACCAAAACAGAGTATCTGCGGACAAACTGAGTTCCCTCGCTCGCCCATGGCCCGAAGCCCAGTGCCACGCTTGTCGAAAATTTGCCAGATCAGAAATTAGTTCTGTAACAACAACAGGACGCTCTGCTCCTTTTAAACTTGGACCACGTTCATTCAACAGGTTTGCAAAATAGCGGCTATGCCGGATCTGAAGCTCGTCGTACTCCGAAACATGCTGTTTGAGCTGGTCCAAGGCATACTGGTGAATGAGTTCGTGCATATCATAGCGACCATGTTCCGTGCGTCGCACCAATGATTTTGAGATCAGTGACTCCAGATCTGAGAGTGACGCATTTGCTACTGCGGCAGCACCCTGGCGATTAAACCCACCACGAAAGATTGACAATTGACGCAGAACCTTTTGCTCCTCAGAAGTGAGTAACTTCCAGGAATGTTCAATCGTAGCTCGCATCGAGCGATGCCGTTCAGGGAGAACGCGAGCGGATGTTTTCAGGAAATCCAGCGACTGCTGGATCTCCTTTGCGATTTCATCACACGTGAGAGTACGCACCCAGGAGGAGGCGAGTTCAATTCCCAAAGGCAAGCCTTCTACCAACTGACAAATATGTGCGATGGCTGACAAGTCATTTCGTGTCGGATTAAAACCAACGGAAGCCTGATTGGCACGCTGGATAAACAAGGCAACTGCGCTGCTGGATACTAACTCATCAGGACGATCGCCTTTTGGAACCGGTAGCCCTTGAACTTCAAAGACCCATTCAGTCTGAAGCTTCAGTGGTTCTCGAGAGGTAGCGATGACTTTGATCTCGTGCGTTCCCTGCAAAATGTCATCGATCAAGTCGATACACGCCGCATCGCCAGCCAGGTGCTCGAAGTTATCCAAAATAAGAAGCAGCTCCCTGTTGTGTAAGTAGGAAATCAACTGCCTTGACCGGTCGGATGCAGTATATAGGACGATGCCGAGCGCATCGGCAATTGCGGTCACCGTCTGCTCGCGACCGATAATAGGCGCCAGGCCTACAAATACAACGGGATGCCGGTCTGAGTCGGCCAAAAGTAAAGCAACATGTTTCGCGAGATGTGTTTTCCCAATCCCGCCCTGACCTGTCAAGGTCAATAAGCGACAATGTGGCTCTTGGATAAGATGAGTGATTTCAGCCAGCTCCATATCACGCCCCATCAGCAGGCCTGGCGAGGAAGGAATGTGTGAGCCTGAATTCAAGATAGGCTGACTCAAACCCGCAATTTCCCCCAAGCTATCCACCGCTTTCTCTTTTCGGGCGACTTTCAAAAACAGGTCAGTTTGCTCAGCCGGGATTTCTAGATGCTGCGCCAGCAGCTCAGCGATCTGGCGCGATGGACGACGCTCATCTGCCTCAATCTTCAATATCGCAGATACAGAACAACCCACCCGTTCAGCAAGTTCCTGCTGCGTCAGATCGAGGGCTTTGCGTCTGCGTTTGACCCAGTTCCCAAACGAATAATCCAAATTAGCAAACTCGAAATTCTAAGGCTTGATAACGGTGCTTAATTGTACTACTCTTGTCCACTTTCTTGTGTAGTTAATCTACACCATCTTTTGCCCAAAAAGAATAAATTGTAGGCAGGTTAATCGTAAGGACCATCAGTACAGGAGTTGAGAGAATGAACGCCAAAGTTTTACCCATCATTATTTTTACAAGCCTGCTATTTGCGGCATGTTCACCTTCTGTTTCTGCCGCAGGACCGACTGAGGCAGCCGCGATCCTGCCTGTCGTTGCCGATACAAGCATTATGGCGGAAGGACGCCTCGAACCGGTCCGTTCTGCTGAGATCGCTTTTACCGCCAGCGGGGTGATCAGCGCAGTGCTCGTCCAGGAAGGTGAAGTGGTCAAGAAGGGTCAGCTTCTAATTCGCCTCGGCGATGCTTCCGATACAAATTATGCGTCTGCCCGGCTCGAGCTGGTCAGTGCCCAGCAAGCCATCAACGATCTGACAAACGCGGCCGGTACTGACCTGGCGCGAGCCATCATCGATCTGAAGGATGCGCAGGAAGCCTATAATAAAGCCGATAATTATTTGATTTATCTCCGAAATGACAAAAAAGTTCCTCAGACCGAAACCCGCAGCTTTTTGATCCAGACTTGGAAAGGCTACGAGTATCGCACCAAGACTAAGCATTTCAAGGGACCCGCGCCCGAAGATTGGATCATCGAAGCCGAGAATGATCTGGCTCTCAAGAAAGCGGAGTTGGATGATGCACAGCGCACGTATGACCGTCTGAAGGATGGTGCGGATGCTGAGCAATTAGCAGTCCTCGAGGCACGCTTAGAGGCCGCCAAAGCAGGCTTGGCGGCCTTCTCAGTCCTTGCCCCGTTCGACGGCGTAGTGGCAGAACTAAATGCTAAAGCAGGCAACTCCATCAATGCCGGTGAGGTTGCAGTAACAATCGCTGATTTCTCGAGTTGGCTGATCGAGACCACAGACTTGACCGAGATCGATGTCGTGGAATTATCGGAAGGTCAACCTGTTACCGTTACCCTGGACGCGATCCCTGGGGAAACATTGAATGGGGTGATCGAATCCATTGGACAGAGCTATGAAGAAAAGCAGGGCGACATCGTTTATCCCGTGACAGCCGCGCTTGAGAACAGTCATCCCAGCCTGCGCTGGGGCATGACCGCAGTTGTCAAATTCGAAGATTAGCAATTTCTTTTATCTTCAGCCCGGTAGGTTGCGGGCGGGGAGCCAACATGTTCAAATTACCATTTGCCCGATCCAAAGGCACGCTTGAAAACGAAACCCTTCCCAACGGGCATTCGATTGTCGACTTGCGAAATGTCAACAAGTCCTATAAGACCGCTGTGGGTGATTATCCCGCATTGAAGGACGTCAATCTTCAAATTCATGCCGGTGAGTTTGTCAGCATCATCGGCAAATCAGGTAGCGGAAAATCCACCCTGCTGAACATGATTACCGGCATCGACCATCCAACGAACGGCGAGGTCTTTATTAATGGCACGGCAGTCCATAAAATGGGCGAAGATAAGATGGCGCGCTGGCGCGGCAATAATCTTGGCATCGTGTTCCAGTTCTTTCAATTGCTGCCGGTGATTTCGGTCATCGAGAACATCATGCTGCCCATGGATTTCTGCCGGAGGTATCCCGTCGGGGAACGCCGTGATCGGGCTATGAAACTGCTCGAATTGGTGGAGCTCACCGAGCAGGCACACAAGCTTCCCACGGCGCTCTCCGGCGGGCAACAGCAGCGCGTCGCGATTGCACGTGCTCTTGCCAATGATCCTCCACTGATCATCGCGGATGAACCAACTGGTAATCTTGATTCGAAGACAGCGGAATCAATCTTCGCACTCTTCAATAATCTGGTTGCCCAGGGAAAGACAATCATCATTGTTACCCATGACAGTGGGCTTGCCAAACGCACGCATCGCACTGCCCTCATTGCTGACGGTGAGATCGTGAACGAGTATGTCGCGAAAGCCATGCCTACGCTCTCTCACGATCAGTTATTGCTTGCCACACGCCAGGCAAAAGTCCAGCGCTATGACCCGGGTGCAGTAATCCTCAATGAAGGCACAAGTGGCAATCTTTTCTATATCGTCTCTAAAGGCTCGGTGGATATCATTCTTGAACGCGCCAGTGCGGCGCACGTGATCGCAGCCCAAATGGGACCGGGCCAGTACTTTGGGGAAATGGAGTTCTTACACGGACAAAGGCGCAGTGCGTCCGTACGCGCCTCTGAACGAGGCGGTGAAGTCGAAGTGTTGACACTTAACTTCGACACGCTCCGTGATCTACTGGACAAATCCGAAGCGACACGAGATGAGTTCCATCGCATCGCCGACGAACGCCAGAAACAGAATATGGAATTGCGTGGAGGTGTGCGATGACCAGCCGTTGGAAAAAAGTCTGGGCTGATTTTTGGGGCAACAAATCTCGTACTCTTCTCACTATCCTCATGATCGCGGTCGGCACGTTCGCGGTTGGCTTCAACAGCAATATGGGGCTGTACATGAACGAAAGCATGGACAGCGATTATCTTTCTGCGGCGCCCTCTGAAGCACAAGTGTACGCCGCGCCGCTAAACGATGACATGGTGGCAGCCGCGCGGACGGTGCCGGGCGTCGATGCAGTTGCAGGCTTTAGCTCACTTGATGCCCGAATAGTTCGCCCCGATGGCTCTTTAGTAGATATTCAATTTACCGCGGTGGAAGACCCAAACGAACTCACAGTTAACTTGCTCAAACCTCTACAGGGAGAGACTAACCTCCCAAAGTATGGCGATCAAGAAACCATTTTTGATCATGCCGCGGCTTCGCTCGGCTACAAACCCGGTGACATGATCTTGCTTGAATTAGAGAACGGTAAGCGTCGTGAAATCAAATTCACAGGGTACATGCACGATGTGACCGGCTTTCCATATAACCTCACGAACCAAGTAACCGCATACGTTACGCCTGAAACGTTGGAATGGCTTGGCGGCTCTCCTATCTACAATGTGCTGGCTGTGAGCGTGGCCGAAAATCCTACTGATCGGGAGCACGTGACCGAAGTGGCACAAGCGGTAGCCGACCGCATGCAGCGCGCCGGTGCCATCGTGAATTTTGTCTCGGTCTACCAACCCGGGCATCACTTTGCCTACAACATCACGCAAGGCATCTTTTTTGTATTGGGTGTGCTTGGCTACCTGACAGTCATTTTGAGCGCGTTTCTGATCATCAACACAGTCACTGCCTTGATGGCCCAACAGACGCGCCAGGTGGCGATCATGAAAGCAACTGGCGGCCGGACATTACAGATATTCGGGATGTATTTGGTCCTAATCCTGGGCTTCGGCATCGGAGCATTGGTGATCGCTATTCCGTTAGCTAACTTTGCAGCACAGGTGATTGGCGGAGGGATGGCGACCTGGCTGAATTTTTTCCCAAGTCCGTACCGAGGCTACGGGGCGACACTCCTCCAGCAAGTCTTTGTCGCCATAATTGTGCCGTTGCTTGCGTCTATCCTGCCCATCTATAACAGCGTGCGTATCACTGTCCGCGAGGCATTGAGTGATTATGGGATTGGTGGCAATGTTAAACCAAAGGTTGAATCGGTCAATAAGAATTCAGTCTTGATCCCGCGACCTATCCGTATCTCTTTGCGTAATACCTTCCGGCGAAAGACACGGCTTGGACTGACTCTCTTCACATTAGTATTGGCAGGCGCAGTGTTCATTGGGGTCTACAACCTGTGGGCATCTTTCGACAAGGTCATCGATGATGTGCAGGGATATTTCCTTTCGGACATCAACGTGGTTTTCAACCAGGCCT
Source organism: Anaerolineales bacterium (assembly GCA_035463255.1). GTDB lineage: Bacteria > Chloroflexota > Anaerolineae > Anaerolineales > Villigracilaceae > Defluviilinea. The sequence continues at coordinate 13,588 of DATHTL010000254.1, forward strand.
ATCGCTACGAGGAAGTCGCTGAGATGGCGGAAAGCATCCCCGGCGTGGTCGGAACGGAAGGCTGGCTGGAATATCCCGCAACCTTGATCTCAGACGCGGATGGCGCAGGGTCACAGATTGTTTTT
>DATHTL010000255.1:0-6710 GCA_035463255.1 Anaerolineales bacterium
ACTTTCGTTTCCAACAGAACAAGCCGCGGGGAGATGAGCGCGTGCCAGACGATCCATTCCGGGAATGGGCTGATTTCCTTCTCCAGAAATTCGAGCGGTGGATTGGTCCACATATGCAGGGTATCCCAGCCACCCAGTTCCACTTTCCCGAGTTGGGGATGTTTGTACTCGTACCAATCCACATACCCTTTGCCTTTGAGAACTTCATCGTTCCACTTGAGCATTTTGAAATCATCTTCGATGGGATGCTCGCGATACCAATCGATGAATTTGAACTTCTCGATGCCTGCCTGCTTCATCGGACTCCAGAATTCCACCGTCCACGAGAAAACGCCCATGTGCTCATAGGTCCAGGTATCAAAGCCGCCGGTGATGACCTGCTTGGGATGATATTTGAAATCGTGAAAGACAGAGATATTCGGATAACTCGTGATCTCCGTCCCCTTCTGTCCGATCTTTTGGAACGTCCACAAGTCATCCGTCGGCATTTCGTCGTCGGCGCGATCGTCGTAGGGACGCAGCAGCACGCCGCTCATCGTGTGGAAGGAAATCGTGCCGGTGATATTCGGGTGCTTGGCGATGAAATCCACCAGATTACGCGCCTCCGGCTCGGAGGAAGGATATGGCCCGGCGCCGCGCTGATCATTTTCCGGACGCCAACCTGCGGGGAAGTTACGATTCAGGTCAAGGCCTTGTTTTGGCATGCGCACATTGATAATTACGCCATCATAATTTTTCAACAAGCCTTCTGGCAGAATACGGTAATACGTTCCACCCGTTTCGATCGGGTCACGGCGTACCATCAACCTGGGCTCATCCGGATGCGCCTTCCAGGCGCCGTTCGGGTCTTCAATGCGCATCTGCAAAACGCGTCCATCACCATCCAGATCTTCGCCCCAGATCAAGCCGTCGATGGGATCATCCACATAAGGATACGGACGCGTGCTCGAGCGGATGATCTTCGGTTTATCGGCCAGCGCCCATTCCGCGCCATCCGGGTTGACACGCGGGACGATGTAAAAGACGCGCGTATCTAAGGCGCGTTTGACATTTGCATCGGTCTCGTAACGCTTGACCAGGGCATCGATCAGATATAGCGCCGCCGCGGAGGCCGTGACCTCAGAGGCATGAATGTTGCCGTCCACCCAGAAGGCAGGTTTCTCTGCGTCCTCCCCGGTCATGAAGTTCGTCGCCGTGACCAGCCACACATCGCGCCCCTCATGGCTTTTCCCGATCGACTCCAGGTGAATGAGATCGGGATACTCCTTTGCATAGGCTTTTAAGAGACGCGTCAATTCGGTGTAACGGTAGAAACGATTGAATTTGATGGCAGGCATGAGTAGCTCCTTTAATCCTTTATCATTATTTTGATTTTTCGACGATCAGGGTGGGTTCCTGCAACCAGCCAATCTCCATGGACTGTACAACCAGCCGCGCCACATCAGCAGGATAAACATTGGTATGCTGCAGTAGTTCGCTAATGGGCATCCAGATCGGAATGTAAATTCCTTTATGGGGATTGTTATGATTTTCCTCTAAGAATTCCTCGCCAGTTCCCGACCCGAACTCTCCGCCTGTTTGTTCGACCAGAAAATAGAACTGCTGGCTTTGCTGGCCGAGCTGCAACTCAGCCACTTTTTGTTTGATGGCAACGTCGATGCCCAGTTCTTCTTTCGCCTCGCGCACCGCGGCTTGCTCCAGCGATTCCCCAGCATCCACGCCACCACCTGGGAAGATGAAATAATGAAATCCCGCGCGATATCGTTCGATCAGCGCGACCCTGTCTTCTTTGAGTAGTACGATGCCCGCGCGAACACGCATGGCAACCTCCCAACCTGAAATTTAGTGGATACGGTCCAGATATGCCAGCGCCTGAAATAAGACTGCCATCTGTAAGGCATGCGGAAATTCACCGCGTTTTGCCATTTCGATCAATTCATCCAATGGCACAAGCTGGACTTCGATATCCTCGCCGGCATCCAGATTTTGCTCACCTACCTTCTCTGCGCCCAGGGCAAGAAAAGAGTAGAGTGTGTTGGTCTGGAGAGCAGGGTTAGGATAGAGACGCCCCACCTGCACAAACTTGGAGGCTGTGTAGCCGGTCTCTTCCAGCAGTTCACGCTTTACCCCTTCTAAAGGATCTTCCTCATCGTCAACCACACCGCCCGGCAATTCCCACATCACCTCACACACGCCATGGCGATACTGCCGTACCAGCACGGCTTCACCATCCTTCGTCAATGCAATGACGTTGGCCCAGGGGCGGAATTCAAAGACCGTGGCATCCAGCAGATTGCCATTTGACAGCTCACATTTATCGATGCGAAATCGAGGGCGAAAATAACTCGTCTCCAGAACTTTCCATGGTTTGATGGTCATTCGCTTTATGTTCCTGAATGTGCTCGTTTTGAAAACGAGTTCTTATATTGTTCAATCACAGGCCGGATCGGAGGGCTAATACTGTCAGGAATTTCGTTGGCAGAAAACCAGCGCCACTCTGAGTGTTCGTCATTGAGTCTTATTTCGCCACACCAATCGCGACACAAATAAACGATGCTGACATTATAAACTTCATCCCCGTTTGGGTATTTATAGTAAAGCTGAGGACCAGAGAAGACACCGAACAATCTCATCTCTCCGATCTCGAGATTTGTTTCTTCCGATGCCTCGCGCTTCGCAGCATCTTCCACCGCTTCTCCGGGCTCCATGGCGCCGCCCGGAATTCCCCAGCAGCCAATATCAGAGCGCTTCATCATGAGCAAATGATTCTGCTCATCTAGCATAAGAACTGCTGCGCCGACCAGAAGAATGGGACGATGCCCCATGTATTGACGAAGTTGGAGAATGTAGTCCATTGTGGAAGTCCATTTGGATTATGTTTTATCTGCAACGACCCAGGCAGTGTATTCTTCAGACTCAATTCTTACGTTTGCTTCAGATGGAAGAAGACCCGCGATCTGCAACGGAGCCAGGAAATGACTGCGCATGAGCAGCAGCTTTTCAGCGACTGCGATCAGCTTTACGGCGAATGTACGCACGTCCGGCTCTTCGATGACCAGCCTGCCTCCCACTTTGAGCACGCGATACAACTCGCGCACCGTCTCGGCCTGGTTGATCACATGATGCAGGGCATCTACCATTAAGACACGGTCAAATGTGTTATCAGGAAAGGGCAAATGCTCGGTCTGCGTGGATGTCGCAGGGAGTTCTCTTTGATGCGCCTGGGCGAGCATCCCAGATGAGACATCTGCAACGACAACCCACCCCACATGTGGACGAAGTGCTTCCGCCACGCGCCCGGTCCCACCACCTGCATCGAGGAGACTGGATTCGTGAGGCAGATCTAGGACTCTTAACATCTGCTCGAGGCGCATAAAGGGGATAACGCGATCATAGAGCGGGGCGAGCAGATTAAAGTGTGAATTCATCCAATGGACTGGCTTTGGCCCGTTCGAAGCGATTCCACCGCCGCGAATGTGGCCTTGGTCACACCGATCAATTGCTCATACACAATAGGGGGCGCGCCGCCGTCTCGAATTGCTTTTGTAAACACCTTCCACTCATCCACCCAACCCTTGTTCTGCGTACCTTTTGTTTCTTTCTTCTTTCCATCTTTCATAGTCTGCAATGAAACAAAATCATCCAGCACGGCAATCTGGCCGCCGCAAAAGACCTCGACGCGTTCCTTGGGAAAAGACTTATCGCCATTGGCCAGGTAGTCCACGATTCCGATGGAACCATCCGCAAAAGTAAAGGCCATGGAAACATTGTCTTCGCGGTATTTGCCGTTGTCGGGTAATGCGTGTGCGGTTACGGAGATGGGAACCGCGCCAACCAGGAAGGTAATAAAGTCTACAAAGTGACAGCCTTCACCGATGATCCGCCCGCCGCCAATGTCAGGATCTTGAATCCAGTGGTTGAGGGGGATGAGTCCGGCGTTCACACGATAATGAATATACTTGGGCTCCTGGAGATTAGAGACAAGAGACTTGAGTCTTTGGGCGAGGGGGGAGAATCTGCGGTTGAAGCCTACGCTTAAGAGAGACTGATGATTGGAGATTAGTACTCTGTTGACTTTCTCCAGTTGGGTTGAGTTAATGGCTAATGGTTTTTCTACAAAAACGTGTTTCCCGGCCTGTAACGCTTTGATCAGTAACTCGGCATGTGTGTTGTGGCGAGTCAGGATGGCGACCGTGTTGATATTCGGATCGTTAATGATCTCATCATCGGAAGATGTTGCATATCGAAAACCAAATTTCTTTCCGGCGTGCTGCGCATGAAGCCCGCCGGAGGAGGCGATGCCGACCCATTGGATATCGCCGGCTTTTTTGATGGCAGGAAGCAGTACAGAGTTAGCAAACATTCCGGCGCCGAGAACGCCTAGATTGACGATTGACGATTGACGATTGACGATCGGAGGAAAGTTAATTCTTCTTTCTTCTTTCGACTTTCCTTCCGGATAGGTAAGTACGACTCCCAGAAACTCTTCTTTTGTCTTCCCCGTGATCACTTCATAGGCCCGTGGAGCCTCGCTGATGTCAAAGCGATGTGTGATCAAGGGCTTTACATTCAATTGACCTTTAGCCATTAAGTCGACAACAGCCTCGAAGTTACGGCCCTCCGTCCAGCGGACGTAGCCAATCGGGTAATCGTTGCCGTGCTCTTCATAATTCAGGTCATATCGACCGGGGCCGTAGGAACGCGAGTTGATGAAAGAAATTTCTTTTTCGAAGTAAATCTTGCGAGGAAATGTCAGGCCCACCGCGCCGGTTGCGACGACGCAGGCGCGGTCGCGCGCAATGGCTCCAGCCAGCTCTACAGGGTCGTTCGAAGGCGTGTCGGCGCAGATGAGGACCGCGTCAAAGCCGCGGTTGGCGGTGAACGCGGCAGAGGCATCCACGGCTTCTTCTCGGCGGATGGCTCGAAGTCCGAGAGAGTCCGCCAGAGATACTCGGGCCGGGTCCACATCGATGCCGAGGACGTTGCAGGCTGCGGCGGCTGCCATCTGGGCGGTCAATAATCCCAGTAGACCCATGCCGATGATGGCAATATTTTCGCCGAGTTGAGGCTCCGCCAGGCGGAATCCGTGCAGAGCAATCGCGCCGAGCGTAGTGAAAGCCGCAGACTCAAAATCAACATTAGGGGGAAGAGGCGTCAACAGGTTGCGCGGCACCACGTTGTATTCGGCGTGAACCGCATAGCCAGCGCCCGCACACGCCACGCGCTGGCCGACTTCGAAACCCTGCATGTTCCCCCCCAGCGCAACGATCGTGCCTGCAGAGGAATATCCCAGCGCCATCGGTTGGTCGAGACGGTTGAACGCAGCCTGCGCGGTATTGACCAGGCCTTCGCGGCGTGCCTTGTCGATGACTTGTTTGACGAGGTCGGGGCGCGAGCGCGCCTTGCCGACCAGGCTCTTCTCCGCGAATTCAACGACCATGCGCTCGGTCCCCGCAGAGACGAGGCTGGCCGCCACTCTGATAAGCGCCTGACCCGGCCGCGGGGTCGGTATCGGCACATCTTCTACAATGGATTTCCCGTTCTTGATGTTTTGAAGCAGCTGTCTCATTGTAATTTCATCCTAAGAGGCGGATTGAGTATACCCTAAGAAATCCGGGTGTTATAATTTGCACAATCAGCCGCGGAGACCGACGGGATGAGTGAGAAGGGTAATCTCCGGGACCTCTGTGGCAAACAAAGGAGCTTTTTGTGGCTGATTCCCGCATCGAAAAATTCGCAAAAATATTGGTTGAGCATTCTACCCGCATCGTGCCCGGCGACCGCGTCCTGATCGAAGGGACAACGGCTGCCGAGCCGCTGGTGCGCGAGCTATTCATTCAGATCCTCGAAAAAGGTGGCCACCCGCACCCGATGATCGCCTTTCCGGGCATGGTGCCCTTCGTGCAGGATGATATGTATCTGACCTATGCAAAAGATACGCAGCTCGACTTCATCCCGACATTCTACAAGTACGCTTACGACCAGTTCGAGAGCCGCATCCGTATCCACTCGGCCACGAACACGCGCGCGACGACGAACATTGATCCGGTGAAAGCACAGCGACGCGGCAAGGCCATTAGCTCGATCACCGAATCGCAGATGAGGCGCGGCGCCGAAGGCTCGTTCAATTGGGTCACCACCCTCTACCCCACCGACGGATTTGCCCAGGATGCAGGCATGAGCCTGAAAGAGTATGAAGATTTCGTCTTTCGCGCAGTCCATGCCGGGGGAGATGACCCGATTGCCTACTGGAGGAGCACTGCGACCGGGCAGCAAAAGGCCATCGACTGGCTCGCAGGCCGCAGCCAGGTTGTGATGCGCGGACCCAATGTGGATTTGACGCTGTCGATCAAAGGGCGTAAGTTCATGAATTCGACCGGACTCAATAACATGCCGGATGGTGAGATTTTTACCGGCCCGGTCGAGGAGTCGGTGAACGGCTGGGTGAGGTTCACGTATCCTGCCATTTATGGCGGCGTGGCCGTCGAAGGCGCGGAATTGACCTTCAGCCGCGGGCGCGTAGACCAGGCCAGAGCCGAGAAGAATCAGGAATACCTGATCAAAATGCTCGAGTCTGACTCTGGCTCCCGTTATCTCGGCGAATATGCCATCGGCACCAATGCGGATATCGACCGCTTCACCGGCAACATCCTCTTCGACGAGAAGATCGGCGGGACATTCCACATGGCGCTCGGCGCCGGCTACCCGGA
>DATHTL010000256.1:0-34626 GCA_035463255.1 Anaerolineales bacterium
TGCTTATCGAACCAAAAAATTACCCGGGACTCGAGCACAGGCAATTGTCGAGTTTGCCATTGTCTTGCCCATTTTGCTGATGCTATTAGTGGGAATCCTGGAAGTGGGCCGTATGATTTTTATCTACGCGGCTGTGACCAACGCCAGTCGTGAGGCGGCTCGATATGCATCTGCAGTTGGGCTGGATGTCAACCCCGGTGATGGGGTGCGGTATCAAAAGTACAACTACTGCCAAGGGATCCGGGATATCGCGAGGCGTTCCGCCCTTCTTATGGATTTGCCGGATGACAAGATCATCATTAAGTATGATCATGGTAGCCCTCTGACTGCTGATGATTTTGACGAATGTCCTGTTGGTATGTTGGCGGACACCAGTATTCAAGTCAATGATGGTACGAATGTTGACCGTGTAGTTGTGAAGGTCACTGCAAGATATGAGCCTCTGGTGAGACTGATTCCAATCCCCGCGCGAGATATAGAGTCATCCAGCGCGAGAACAATTCTCGGTATTTATGACCTGACAACTGGACAAAGTTCTGTATCGGTACCCGGTGTTGGCGGGGGCGGCGGAGGTGGTGGAAGTGGTGGAGGATGGGGTACACCGTTCAGCCCAACTCCGCCTCTGACCTCCACGTCAGAATTCACACCCACGGCGACGTTTACGCCGACCAATACGGCAACGAGTGCAGGTCCAGGGACAACACCAACGCCTATCCTCAGTAGCACACCGTCGATGACCCCTACGGTGACCAACACGCCTACCATCACTCTCACGCCTACAATGACTTATACACCGACGATGACGTTCACGCCAACTGCTACTTCCACTCCGGTACCAGGCTGTGACATGGTTTCCGCTGGTGAGATCACTTACTCTGGCAAGACCATGATCATGACCCTCACAAATCCCCATGAGACGTTGCTCGTGGCGAGCGTACGAGTGCGTTGGAATGCACTTACCGGATCAACGAACGGTAAAGCTGTGGCGTTGAACAGAATCAGCCTTGGATCCACAATCTGGACAGGCACTGACAACTCAGGTGATTTGACGGTTACACTTCCTACCGATACGACCGGGGTAAATGTAACTATCCCGGGGAATAATCGAACGTCTTCGATGATTTTCACGTTCGACAATCCATATAAAGATCTTGGTCCTAATGTCGATATTCCGTCAGTCGGCATCACTCTCGGAACACTCGGATGTGAGACTATTATCATTCAGAGTCCTTAACGAAGTCAGGAAGGAGAGAAAGGATGAAAACGAAATTATTCAGTGAAAAGGGACAAGCATTGATCCTCATTGCACTAGCCGCATTCGGACTCTTTGGCATGGTAGGATTGGCAATTGATGGTAGCGCAAAATTCTCGGACCGCCGCCATGCGCAGAATGCAGCTGACACTGCCGCCATGGCAGGCGCGTTAGAATTGGCCAGAGATCGATCTGCCAATTGGACAAACATTGCAAGAAACGTCGCTACCAACAACGGTTACGATGGTAGCCTAGCTGGTACCAACCAGGTCTGGGTACACTATTGCGATGCGATTTCCGCTCAATCACCGGTTGATTGCGGGCCTTACAATGGCTATCATAATTATGTTCAGGTGGTTATTAAGTCAAGAGTGAAAACTTCTTTTGCCAGAGTGATCGGAATCGAGGAGACCACGAACACTGTACAAGCAGTAACGCATTGGTCAAAGGCAGGACCAACCTTTGGTCCTGAGATACTCAAGTCACTCAATCCGAACAATTGTACCGGAGATAACGGAAATATAGTGTTCGGCGGGAACGGCGACATCACGCTTAACGGAGGCGGCGCCTACATAAATTCGGGGGGAAGCTGTGGCATGGAATTGACGGGTTGTGGCAATCTGAACGTTATTGGAGGCTCGCTCTCTTCTGCAGGGACTGGGAATATAAACCTGACGACTTCATCGGGTCATTGCGCCGCGAGTATCAACGTCCCTACGCCTTCATATAATGCTGAGCCCACTCTATTTACACCTGAGATGCCGCCTGAGCCAGATGAGTGCAACTCCAGTGATCCATCAAACTGGGGGCACTGGACGAATGTTGGCGAGACCTCATATGTGGAGCCTGGGTGGTATTTAGAGTTTCCTCCTCAGAAAACCTCAACCCAAGATATAAAAAACAACATTGTCATGAATCCTGGAGTGTACTGTGTGGATAGCGTGGTCAAGCTACAGGATCGACATCTCGTTCTCACTGGTCATAATGTGACCATCTACATTCGACAAGGGGGACAGTTTGATGTTCAGGGGGGTCACGTTGAACTTGACGCACCAGACGCTCCTCATCCTTACGCCGGATACCTGATTATTATTAATTCTGATTTTGCTGGCACGCCGCCAAATTGCACTATCAATGGTGACTCCACAAACATTTATATCGGTACGATTTTTGCGCCTTTCTGCGATTTTATCTTCAACGGTACCAATGAGGCTGGTGATCCTGACTTAACGTATGGGACACAGGTTGTCGCCTATACTATCACTTTGACTGGCAATTCTGATATTAATTTCACCTATAGCCCAGGTGCTGTCGCTCAAAGCCAACCTAAAGTTGGTCTGATGCGCTAATGCATTTCGAAGGGCAAACACAGACATTATCTGTGTTTGCCCTCTTTTTATTTCAATCAAAGTCTTAAGAGCCTGGAGAAAAGCCACATGCTGAAAAAAGCAAGTTCAACAAATGTCCCTGGTATTACGGATCCTGCTTTATTGAGACCCAGGGTATTGAAATACCTTGTAGAGTTGATGGACGAGACTCCTCCCCTGGGGGAGCGTTATGAGGAATTGTTGCGGGAACTGATTTTCCAGGCATATGAGCACGCCAATGGCGCGCTTGGCCAGGATGAACAGGCGTTCCTCGATGAGATTTTTGACTACGCCACTGACATCGGCGAGATGAGTAACTATTTCGATGATCCGCAGGTCAGCGAGATCATGGTCAACGGTCCTAACCAGATCTTCATTGAGAAAGAGGGCAAGTTAATTCTTACAGATGCAAAGTATGAGAGTGAATTGCAACTCCGGCTCGCTCTCAATCACATTATTAACCCGTTTGGGCGCTATGTGAATTACAAACATCCCACTGTGGATGCCCATCTTAAGGACGGTTCACGCGTCAATGCTGTCATTCCACCTGTGGCGCAGCAGGGTACCTGTATTTCCATACGCCGCTTCCTCAAGGATAAGCTCTCCATTCAGGACCTGATCAATAAGAATGCGCTAACGCAAGGTATGGCAGATTTTGTGGCTGTTTGTGTGGCCGCCCGTTTAAATATCATTGTGGCCGGGAATACCAGCTCCGGCAAGACGACATTCCTTAACATCCTGGCCCGGGCCATCCCTGACCATGAACGTATTGTCACCATCGAAGACTCCGTCGAGCTGCAGATGATGCAGACACACAAGATTTCCCTGGAGGCCCGCCCGCCAGATTACAACGGTGAGGGACAGGTAACGATCCGTGACCTGGTGAAGAATTCCCTGCGCATGCGCCCCGACCGCATCATCGTCGGTGAAATCCGCGGAGGGGAAACCCTGGATATGTTGCAAGCCATGAATACTGGTCACGATGGTTCTATGACGACGGTCCACTCGAACTCCCCCCGCGACACACTGTCTCGTCTTGAAACCATGACGTTGATGGCTGGCTTTGAGCTGCCTGTCGTCGCGATCCGGAAACAAATCTCATCTGCCATCGATCTGATCGTATATCTGACCCGTTTCCCGGATGGCACCAGAAAGGTCACCCAGATCTCTGAAGTCGCGGGCATGGAATCGGAAGTCATCACCCTGACGGATATTTTCCAGTTTCAACAAACCGGTACTGATGCCGAAGGGAAGCCGATCGGCCAATTCAGGCCTACGGGATTACGTCCCATGTTCGCCCCCAGGCTGGAGGCAATGGGCTACCGCCTCGACCGGCAGATGTTCATGGCCCGATAAACATAAGAAAAAGCCCGCAGCCTGCGGGCTTTTTCATTTTAAATCCATTGCATCTTCCGGGAAGCAACGCAAACAGGTAACCTTTATTGCCATTCGTTGTCATGGGGTTGATAAAATAGAAGCCAGCCTGATTTATTGTTGCAAGAGCACGTTGGCTGGTATGACCTTGGTGATGATCGATTTTGAGATGGTATGTGATGACATTTTCTTCAAATAATGGCCCCCCTAGTGAAAAAACTCCTTCGTTAAAGATTCTTGTGGCAGATGATGATCCGCTGAACCGGCGTCTCATGCAAGTCCTGTTAGGCCGCGAAGGCCATGAAGTCGATGTGGCAGCCAATGGACTGGAGGCCTTCGATGCCGTCAAGTTTCAAACGTATGATCTTGTTTTCATGGATCTGCAAATGCCGGTTATGGACGGAATGGAGGCAAGCCGCCGGATCCGCGAGTGGGAGAATGACGGGCAGCAGCATACCTTTATCATAGCCCTTACCGCCAGTTATCTGCCTGAAGAGGGGCACCGGCTGTTCGAGGCGGGAATTGATAACTATATTTCCAAGCCCTTTCAACTGGACCATATTGAACGCATGCTGAAGTATAGTGCGGCAGCCAGAACAATTTCCTTGTCAAGCTCAAAAGTAACATTTCCTCAAAAACTGTCTTCCAAAGAGATTTTAGAAATTCAGAATGGAATTGATAACCCCGGCAGCGGCGATCCGCCGCTTCGAGATGTCATATAGAGAAAGCCTCAGCGGGTATCCGCTGAGGCTTTCTCTATGATTCCAGGATTGCATCGCTTTCCTGATCGAGCCTCTGGACTTCTCCTTCGGTCAATCTCCACCCCAGCGCCCCCGTATTTTCATGAGCCTGCGCCGCATTCTTCGCACCGGGAATGGGAAGGGCACCCTTGCAAATGATCCAGTTCAGGGCTACCTGCGTATTCGATTTGCCGCCGTGATCCTGTCCGAGCTCGGTCATGACTTTAAGGAGCGGGCCCAGCTTGGGAAGCAAGCCAGGATATGCTTTCGAGCGGGAACCAGGGGGCGGAGAATCGACGCTATATTTGCCGGTCAGCAGGCCCATTTCCAGGGGACTATAGGCAATCAGGCGGATCCCCAGCTCTTTGCAGCGGGCCAGCGTTCCATCTTTTTCCACCGTCCGGTTCAGCAGACTGTAATGAACCTGATTGGAGGCCAGCGGAATAGTATGACGCGCCAGTGCCGAGTAGGCGGCCAGCATCCGCGATTGGCCAAAATTGGAAACCCCCACCGTACGTGTCAGACCTGCTTTCACGCACTCAGCCAGGCCCTCCATCATAGTGTCGATGCTCATTAGAGGTGTCGGCCCGTGGATCTGATAAAGATCCACGCTTTCCACGCCGAGGCGCGACAGGCTGCCCTTCAGGGCGCGCGGGAAGGACCCTCTTCCAAACCTCCACGGGAAAGGCAAGTATTTGGTCGCGATCAGCACAGGCTGATCCGTTTCTTTCAGGAATTGGCCGAGCAGCCGTTCGGAACGGCCGTTCCCATAGATTTCCGCGGTATCCACAAAGCGAACGCCCTCCTCCAGGGAGGCCAGGAAAGCCTCGCGCACTTCTTTGTCTCCATAGCCATGTCCATATTGCCAGACCACGCGGTCGCCCCACTGCCAGGCACCTAACCCCATCTCCACCACGTGCAAAAACCTCGTCTCACTGCTGAGTTCGGTCATAATCTCCCTCGGGAAAGGATGATCGATTGTACCCCGCACGCTCCCTAAAACGGAAGAGAAGAAATAAACGGGGTTGTACGCCCTGTACCCTGCACAAAGCGGCTAAATGAAATGTACGGGGCTATGTCTTAAAAAATCAAGGGCCTTATAGTACAATTCAGCCCGCTTGATACCTCGCACGCAACATGGAATGCTTGAAGGAGCGTGCGGGTGATATTGGAACTGATGGAACGCGATGCCCATCCCACCCGCCGTGCCGGGCTCCCTCCCCAAATTTGCAATACCTTTCATGCATCAATAGATCAGTTTTCGTTGCGAATTTGGGGAGGGATGGGGCGGGGCCTGGCGCTCCCTGAGTTCCCGGGAGATGGTTGTGACGATCCTATCTGAATCGCGGGATTTTGAATCCGCTGCGGACCTCAGACAACGACTGGGCCTGCCCTTTTCGAATTTAGCTCTACTGACGCGTGCGCTCACGCATCGCTCCTACGTCAATGAAAACCCTGACTCTATTGAAGACAACGAGCGGCTCGAATTTCTTGGCGATGCCGTGCTCGATTTCGTTGTGGGTGCATGGGTCTATAATCGTTTTCCTGAAATGCGAGAGGGTGAACTTACCAAAATCCGTTCGGCCATTGTGCGGAATGATCAGCTTGCCATCTTCGCCCGGCGCCTGAACCTGGGGCCTGCCCTTCGGCTCGGGCGCGGGGAATATGCCTCCGGCGGGCGCCAACGCGACGGATTGCTGGGTTCCCTGTTTGAGGCTCTGATCGGCGCGTTGTACCTGGACGCGGGCCTCGCGGCCGTGGAAGACTTTGTCTCTCCGCTGCTGGACGACGCGCAGGAATTCATTCTGGACGAGATCCACGACCCGAAGAGTCGTTTGCAGGAGTGGGCACAGGCCGAAAAGATGGGAACGCCCCAATACGTGACCATAGGATCCACAGGACCCGATCATGCAAAAGTCTTTGAAGTGGAGGTTCGCATTCAAGGCTTGACCTATGGGCGGGGACATGGCTCGAGCAAGCAGGTGGCTGCACGGATCGCTGCACAGACGGCGCTCGAAACTCTGGGTATCTCATACAAATAAACGGTGCTTACATAATCTCACATGCCTCTTCGTCTAAAATCCCTTGAATTGCAAGGTTACAAAACCTTTGCCACCCGGATCACCTTTGAGTTCGCCAGTGGCATTACCGCTGTTGTCGGGCCGAATGGCTCCGGCAAATCGAACATTGTCGATGCCCTGCGCTGGGTACTGGGTGAACAATCGTATGCATTGCTGCGCGGCAAAAAGACCGAAGATATGATCTTCAACGGGTCTGAGCATCGCGCCCGCGCAGGAATGGCTTCTGCCCACATTGTGTTCGATAACACCACCGGCTGGCTGCCCGTGGATTTTACGGAAGTCGGCATGACGCGCCGCGCCTATCGTGATGGGCACAATGAATATTTATTGAACGACCAGCATGTCCGTTTGCGTGACCTGAATGAATTGCTGGCTGCTTCTGGCCTTTCTGAACGAACGTATACGTTCCTCGGGCAGGGGCTCGTGGATGCTTCGCTGGCTCTCAAAGCGGAGGATCGCCGCCGTTTGTTCGAGGAGGCCGCGGGTGTGGGACTGTACCGGGTCCGCCGGGAAGAAGCGCTCAAGCGATTGGACAATACTTCCCGCAACCTGGAGCGCGTGCTGGACATCATGTCCGAGCTTGAGCCGCGCATCCGCAGCCTGGAACGCCAGGCCAAGCGTGCCATCGAATACACGCGTGCCCAGGCAGACTTGAAAGTGATCCTGCGCGAATGGTATGGTTATCACTGGCATCGTGCGCAGCGCGAATTGACTGATTCACGTGAAGTGGTCAAGATACAAGAGGTTCGGGTGCGCGAGGCGCGCGAAGCCTATACACAGACGCAGACTGAGCATAGCGCATTCCGCGAACGACTCACCGGGCTGCGCACGCAGCTCAATGCCTGGCACCGCCAATCGGCAGAGCTGCACAACCAGCGTGAAGAAGTCAGCCGGCAACTGGCGGTGCTCGAGGAGCGTCAGCGCTCACTGCTCACCACCCAATCGGCCGTTCTCGCGGACAAGAATCGCGCCTCTGACGAAGAGCAGATTGCGCGGGAACGGTTTGCGGAGGCAGAGCAGGAAGCCGCGCGGCTACAGGCCGAATACGAAGACGCACAAAGACAATACAACGAGGCGCAGCAAGCGCTCGAAACCCGTCAGGCGGAGCGAGCCTCGCTTGAAGAACAATTAAGAGCGGTGCGCGCTGAAACTGAAAAGAATAACGCGCAGCGCGCCGAGTCACAGGCGCGCCTCGATGAATTGAAATCTCGCCTCGATCACTTGCTGGCGCGACTCACCAGCATTGATGAGACTATACAGACTGCTGAAGCGTACGCTCGTGAGGCAGAGGAGAAATTAACGCAGGCGCGCGAAGTGCGAGAACGCAGTGAAGAGCAGCTTCACACCGCAAATGCAAAGCAAGCTGCGGCAAGAAATGAAGTTGAACATCTGGAGCAGGAGCGGCGCACAAAAGCGGAAGAGCGCGCCCAACAGCTTGCCGACCACACGCGTTTGAAAGCCCAGCTTGAAGTGCTTGAACACGCGGAGCAATCGCTGGCAGGCTACGCGGAAGGCGCGCGCTTTTTGCTGGATGCTGCACGCCAGGCTCGTCTGAGAGGAGCACGCGGTGCCTTGAGCGCCTCGCTCGATGTTCCTGCTGAATTGGAAGTGGCCGTTGCTGCAGCACTCGGTGATACGCTGGATGCTATCCTGCTCGAGGCAAATGAGGTGGATGAAGCCCTGCAATTGCTCGAATCCGATGGGAGTGGACGCGCGGCCCTGTTGCCCCTGGATAACCATTCACGCCCCCCGCTCACCAATTCTCATGACGAGAACTCGCTGGGAGTTGCTTCTGAACTGGTGAATGCGCCGGAGGATTTACGTGCAGCCGTCAACTTAATGCTCGGGCAAACGTTGATCGTCCGCGACCGGGCGACGGCGCGTCGTTTGCTCGAAGATTTACCGACTCACGCGCGGGTTGTAACACTGCGCGGAGAGGTGTTCCGCGGCGACGGTCTGATCATTGCCGGGAAAGCCGCCTCGTCCTCAGCTCTGAGCCGTCCCCGCCAGAAGCGCGAGCTGACCGAATCGCTGTCCGTTCTGGGCACGCAGATCGAGTCGTTGAACCACGAGATCGATTCTTTATCCTCACGGATGGTTGAAGCACAACGCGAGCTAAGTGAGGTAGAGGGTACGGTGCGCGCGGCACGCGTCCGTTTGGATGAAGCTCAAGGGAACGAGAGGCAGGCCGGTTTGGAGTCTGAGTCGGCGCGTCGTCAACTGGAGTGGCAGCAAAGCCAGCACACACAGTTGAAAACCGAGGCAGAGGAAACCGCGTCCCTCCGCCAGAACCTGATCGAGTCATTGTCGACTATTGAGAATCAATCGGCAAAAGCACAGGAAGATATTCGCCTGCTTTCTGAGCAGCTGGGCGCCATGGATGTGGCCGATGCACAAAAGCAGGCTTCCTACTGGAGCACGCGCGTGGCCGTGGCAGAACGTGCCCTGGCAGATGCGATTTCAAAGAAGGAAGAACGGGAAAAGGAAATTGCGAGGTTCGATACTCGGCGCTACGAGCTGACAACGCGATTAAGTGAAGCAGAAACTTCATTGAGCGGTTTGAACGATGAACGCTCTTTACTGCGCGAGCGAGAGGCTCAGCTACATGCGGCGATTGAAGAGCTGCGTGTGTTTATCGATCCGGCAGAGAAGGATCTGGAGAGTGCCGAGCAGGAAGAAAGCCGTCTACAGGAAGCTGAAGCGAACACCCAGCGCGCGCTGGCGGCCGCGGAGCGCTTCTTGGGGCAAGTGCAGCTGGACCAGTTGAGGAAGCAGGAGGCACTCGATAACCTGCGCCAGAAGATCACCGATGACTTTGGTCTGGTCATGTTCGACTACGCCGCAGATGTTTCCGGGCCGGTACCATTGCCGTTAGAAGGAATGGTAGAAGAGCTGCCAGTGGTCACTGAAGTTTCTCCTGATCTGGAATCACAATTGGCCCAGCAGCGCACTCGCGTGCGGCGCATGGGACCCATTAATCCTGAAGCAAAACAGGAATTTGATACAGAATCTGAGCGTTATCAATTCATGAAGACGCAGGTGGAAGACCTGCACAAAGCGCAAGAAGATCTGAAGCACGTGATCGCCGAGCTGGATGAGCTGACCCGCCAGGAATTTTCGAAGACATTCGATGCCGTGGATAAGCAATTCCGGGCGATGTTCACCCGTCTCTTCGGTGGCGGCTCTGCGCGGCTCGCGCTGACCGACCCCGATAACCTGGTGGAAACGGGCATTGAGATCGAAGCGCGCCTGCCCGGCCGTCGCGAACAAGGGCTGGCGTTGCTCTCCGGGGGTGAGCGCAGCCTCACCGCGGTCGCGCTGGTCTTTGCGCTGCTCAAGGTTTCGCCGACGCCGGTTTGCGTGATGGATGAGGTAGATGCGATGCTCGATGAGGCCAATGTGGGACGCTTCCGCGATCTGCTGCAGGAATTGAGCCGCGACACCCAGTTCATCGTGATTACCCATAACCGCAATACCGTGCAGGCAGCTGATGTGATTTACGGCATCACGATGGGCCGCGATTCGGCCAGCCAGATGATCAGCCTGCGCCTCGATCAGGTGACCGATGAGATGCTGCAACGAGCGTAAATTAAATTTGAGCTTCAATGGCTTCAGCCGTTGATGCTCAAGCAAAAAGCGCTAACAAAAACGTCCGACGATTTCGTCGGACGTTTTTGTTACTGAATGGGGCTCTGAGATTGGAGGGATGGTTCCGAAGGAACACGTTCCTTCCAGACCTCATGGGTCGTGACTTCTGATTCTTCACGTTTGGTGGTCAGCCAGGTGGTGAATTCCGTATCCTTTTTCTGCTCATACTGAACATCGTTCAAGGGCATATCCTGGCGCCCAAGGATCTGTACGATGTGATAACCGAACTGACTCTGGAAAGGCTCACTGATCTCGCCGATCTCCAGGTCGAAGACAACGTCTTCAAATTCGGCAACCATCGCGCCTTTGCCGAACCAGCCCAGGTCACCGCCGTTCGCGCCGGAGCCCGTGTCTTTCGAGATCTTTCTTGCCACTTCTGCGAAATCTTCGCCACCTGTAACACGTTCATAGGCGGCCTGCGCTTCTGCCTCTGTCTCGACCAGGATATGGCGCGCCCAGACCTGTTCCTCGCTGCGAGGCAGATCCTCGATCACAGCATCCCTGACCTTCTCGCGAAGGATTTGGGCTTCGTACACCGACCGCAGCGTCTTCTCACTGATATCGAAGTCTCCGAAGTTTTTCACCATCTCGTCGTACTGGGTCTGATACCCTTCGATTGTGTAGGGAGTGGTGGTGGCTGTGGGGGGCTGCGGAACAAACGTCGGTGTGGCAGCCGCAGTGGTGGCCGTTGACGGAGGCGTGGCCGAGCCATCGATGGTGGCGGTCGCCTCAGCCGTGGGAGTCACGGCTTCCGTTGGCGTGGCCGTGGACGGATAGAGCGTCAGCTGCTGGCTCGTCAACGTGGGTGTGGAAAACTCGGTCGGCGTGACGGTTGGTGTTGGTGTCCCGTCTGGGAAGAAGCTGAAGTTTTCCTGCATCTTGGCTTCGATTTCCTCATTGGAGACGGTGATTCCAAGTTCTTCCGCTTGCTGGCGGACCAGGACTTCGTCGATCATCTGGTCCAGCACTTGCTGCCCGAGGATTTCCGGCGCTTGCAGCGACATCGCGATCTCTTGCAATTGCTGAGAGTAATCAAACCCGAAATTCTGCTGGTAGAACGAGTACTGGTTGTAGAGGTTCATCACCTGAACCCGCTGGAACCTGACGCGTTCCTGCCATTCTCCGGTCGTAATTCTTTCACCATTGACCTCGGCGACCGGCTCACGGAGCTGAAAGACATTCAATCTGAGATAGCCGTATCCCAGCAGCCCGACCACGATCAGAATACCGGCAATCGCAATGCCTCGAATGATGTTGACCTGGCGGCGCTCCCGCTCGAGGCGCGCGATATGCTTCTTTGTGATGTTTTTTGGGGTGGAGCTTTGCTTTGTCATTGATTTTTTCCATGACGCAAAGACGGGGTCTGATGTAGCGTTATAGCGCTACGTCAGACCCCGCGTCTCTTGCGTTACGCGGGATTAACGCCCCTCATCAAATGACTTGCCCGTGAAGGGCAGCAAAGCAATGTGGCGTGCCTGTTTCACAGCCGCGGCTACTGCGCGTTGATGTCTTGCGCAGGCGCCCGTCTGGCGGCGCGGGCGAATCTTGCCGTCTTCGGTCACGTACTTCCGAAGCAGGTCTGTTTTCTTATAATCAATTGTCAGAGTCTTATCTGCACAGAATTGACAAAACTTAGGTTTCGCAAAGAAGCGGCGATCACCGCCTCCTTCCGTAGAACCGAATGGTCTTCGATCTTCAGCCATTTATCACTCCAGATTTCGTTCTAACCATGGACGCAGGTTCTGACGGCACTGCCGGAGCGCCCATGTTCGTTGATTGGTAACTATGTCTTCTTTCTTTTCAGAGAAAGCTTCCATGATGCGGTGCTTTCAAGCCAATAGCTTTCTTTAGAAACAGCCGCTTAGAATGGAAACTCGTCCTCGTTGGCGGAAATTTCACTTTCATCGGGGGCTATTTCCGCCTGGGCTCCCTGACTGCCATGTTCGCGACGCTCATTGCGATCACCGAGCATCATCATTTCATTGGCCACCACCTCGACACTGGTGTGTTTCACGCCTTCCTTGTCGTCCCAGCGGCGGGTCTGCAGGCGTCCTTCAATGTAAACCTGCTGGCCCTTGTTGAGATATTGCTTGCATATCTCTGCCAGGTTACCCCAGGCAACGATGTTGAACCATTCCGTTTCGTTGTGGCGTTCACCGTCAACGGTGTTCCAGGAACGGCTGACAGCAACCGTGAACGTGGTCACGGGCCGTCCGGAAGGGGTATAGCGCATCTCTGGGTCGCGCCCCAGATGACCAATGATCTGTACTTTGTTAAGGCCTCGGCTCATGTCAATCTCCTTGTGGGACCGAGAATATTTCTAAAAAAATTACACAGCGGACAACATGTGACGCAGGACCGGTTCGAGGTACCGAATGTTGCGTTCCAATTCGCTCGTGGCTTTCGGATCGAGGGTCACGTTCATCAGAACATATTGACCTTCGCGCTGCTTGCGGATCTGGTACGCCATTCGGCGGCGTCCCCAGACATCCACTTTATCCACGCTGCCGCCTGATTCGCTGACCCAGCCAGTGACGCGGTCGACTACGCCCTTAAAGGCGGTCTCATCCAGTTCTGGCTGGATAATGCAAACGAGCTCGTATTTGCGCATGAGGGTTTCCTCCTTTCCATGGGATTGCTCCTGTTCAAACCGCAGGCTTGCCAGGAGCGGAAAGGCACGTTGTAACGTACCTGGTTCTTAAGCGGGCTGTAGTTTATCACACTTCCCCCAAATGCGGAGGGTTATAATCCATCTGGTAGGTCACGCTTTTAGCGTGACAGGCATTTAATCACCCTAATTCTGACAGGCTACAAGCCTGCCCTACAAGAAGGTCTCTATCATGTTCGATCTCTCCAACGAAGAAATCTTTTCCCTTTCCAAAGAGCACGTATTTTATACCTGGTCGGCACAGGCAAAAGTCAATCCGATTGCGGTAAAGCGCGCGCAAGGTGTTTATTTCTGGGATATAGATGACAACCGCTACCTCGATTTCAACTCGATGACGATGTGTGTCAACATCGGTCACGGGGATGAGCGCGTCATCAAGGCCATGCAGGAGCAGGTGGCGGAGCTTCCATACGCCGCGCCGGGGATGACGACCAAAGCCCGGGCGTTGGCCAGCAGGATGGTCGCCGAAATCAGCCCGGGCAAGGCGCTGACCAAAGTGCTGTTCACGCTGGGAGGCGCGGACGCTAACGAGAACGCCATCAAGCTGGCGCGCGGCTACACAGGCCGGCACAAGATCCTGACCCGCTATCGCTCGTATCATGGCGCCACAGCCGGAGCCATGGCCGCGACCGGTGACCCGCGCCGCGTTGTTTGGGAGCCAAATCTGATGACGGGTGTTGTGCATTTCCTCGACCCGTACCGTTACCGGTCCACCTTCCACCGGACCAATCCCGATATCTCGGAAGAAGATTTCACACAGGATTACCTTCACCATCTCGAGGAGATTATCCAGTACGAAGGCCCGGAAACGATTGCCGCGATCCTCATGGAATCGGTCACCGGGACGAATGGCATCATCATCCCGCCACAGGGTTATATGCAGGGTGTGCGTGCCCTGTGCGACAAGTATGGCATCGTCATGATCGCCGATGAGGTGATGAGCGGATTTGGCCGCACGGGCAAGTGGTTCGCTGTGGAGCACTGGGATGTGGTTCCCGATATGATCACGATGGCAAAAGGGCTCACGTCTGCGTACGCACCCCTCGGCGCGGTGGCGATGAAGCCCAACATCGCCGCGGCGTTCAACGAGCACGCCTTCGAAAGCGGACTGACCTACACTTCTCATCCCGTGTCTCTGGCGGCGGCGATTGCGAACATTAGCGTGATGCGAGAGGATAAGATTGTCGAGCACGCGGCGCGTATGGGCCCAGTCTTGAACCGTCTACTCACCGATCTGGGTGAAGCGCATCCCTCGGTGGGCGAAGTTCGAAATATTGGTTTGTTCGGAATTATCGAATTAGTGAAAGATAGAAATACAAAAGAGCCGATGGCGCCGTGGAATGGATCGTCGCCCGAGATGACCGCGCTGAGGAAATACTGTTTGGAACATGGTTTGTTCCTGTATACTCACTGGCATACAGTGCTGATTATCCCACCGCTGATTATTACAGAGGGGCAACTGAAAGAGGGGGTTGATGTTTTGGATAAGGCATTAGAGATTACAGACAGAGCAATCAAGCAGACCTAATCATGTAGGGTCGGGCAGCTACCCGACCCTACATGATTAATTATTCCCAATCGACATCGGGCGACTTATAAAAATTAATTCCCATCGCCTCCATATGCTTGCCATGTGCTGCGAGTCTCTGGCGGTACTCGTCCCATTTCTGGCCCTTCGGTGACCAGGCTAATTCAGCAATCCCTGCGATGCGGGGGAATGCCATGTACTCGATATCTTTTATCGTCAAGAGGGTCTCTGTCCATAATGGGGCTTCGAGCCCGAGGATATCCTCTTCCTCGAGACCTTCTATGTAACTACCTGGTTCCCAATTGTACGAATCCTTTACACTGATGATCCCGGCCCAAGTCAACCCGAGCGGGCATGAGTCATCGTACTTCATGTCCACGTAGGTTTTGTTGGCAGGTGAGAGGACGATCATGGCCCCTTGTTCCTTTGCCTCCTGGACTCCCGCACCGGCCCATTGCTGAGCGATGGTGCCAGGCAAAAGCTCTGCATTCCCGATCTCGTTCCAGCCCACCACGGTCTTACCGTGGGCAGCCACAATCTCCTGAAACCGCTTGATAAACTTTTTGTAATCCTCTTCCGGCGTGGAGCGCGCCTCGTCCCCGCCGATGTGGATATACGGGGTAGGCGTCAGCGCGGCGAGCTCACGGATCACATCGTCCAAGAACTGATATGTGATTTGATTGTTGATCCACAACGTGCTGAAGCCCACCTCCACTCCTTCGTAAGGGGCGGGTGCTTCCTCGGAGCTGTTCAATTCGGCATAGGAGGCCAGCGCGGCGTTCGTGTGTCCGGGCGTGTCGATCTCAGGTACGATGGTTATGTAGCGGCGGCTCGCGTATTCGACAATTTCTTTATATTGTGCCTGTGTGTAATACCCGCCGCCCCCGCCACCCACCTGGGTTTTGCTTCCAACCTCAGTGAGTTTGGGCCACGATTTGATTTCGATGCGCCAGCCCTGATCGTCGGTGAGATGAAGGTGCAGGCGGTTCATTTTATAGTGAGCAATGAGGTCGATAAACCGCTTGACATCCTCCACGCCGAAGAAGTGCCGCGCCACATCCAGCATGGCACCGCGCCAGATGAATCGGGGCGTATCCCGTATTGTAACGGCCGGTAGGGTGATGCTCTCAGATAGGTGTGTCGAGAGGAGCTGGCGGAGGGTCTGGACTCCATAGAAAAGACCCGCGGGACAACGCGCCTCGAGCAGGATCAATTCCGGGGTGATGGAGAGTGCGTATCCTTCTTCGCCCAGGCTTGTGTCGCCGTTTAACCCGAGCTGGATCTGTCCCTGGACTTGGACTGTGTCTGGACCGGTGACAGGGATGTCCTGGCTGCTGGCCCGTTTAAGATCGGCCGCCAGAAAACTGGCAATGCTAGCGATCTCTTTATTTTCCGTCTTGACCAAAATCTTTGTGTCTTGCGAGATCCGAAACTCCCCCGTGGATGAAATCAGTGATGCTGGCTTTGGTATCAGATTAGGCATGATTGTGGTATCCTCCTGTCAGATGATACCGCTTGTCTGATAAACAAGTCAACTTTCTGAGCTATTTGTAAGCTGAAAATATCAACTTCTCTCCATGGAAAACAAACCATCTATTGATCGTGAAATCCTGATTCCAATTCTGATTGGTGGACTTTCCATTGTAGGGATCGTAGTTGTATTGCTGATCGGGCGTGCCATGAATGCCCCGGCAGAGGTGGCAGCCACGCCAAGCGCCACGCCCTTCCAGTATGTTTATCTGGGCACGGAGCCCGCGATCAGTACATCTTTCATCGAGGGTTCTGAAGTCGTGCCGCCCGATGGGACTTCGGATGAGTTTCCAGGTGAAGCGTTCCCGACGGATGCTGCTCCGGACTTTGGTATTCCCACTCGCGCCTCTGCTTCCACTCCGCTTGTGCTTCCCACGCTCAATGTGACCAGCACGACCGGTGTAATTATTCTGCAGACTAACACTCCAAATCGTCAGTCCGCGGCCACAGCGACTCCGAGGAATGTGACAGGCACAGCTGCTGCAGCCAACACGTACGATGATTCAGACTCTCGGCTTCTTTATGAACCTCCAGGTAGTTGGCTGGGCGAAACCAGCGTGGATGGAGCACACCAGAGTACCCTGCATGTTTCCAACACTACTGGTAGTACGGTTACCTTTACGTTTACTGGTCAGGCAATCGAGCTGTTCTATCAGCCGGGACCCAGCCTGGGTACGATCACGGTCACAATCGATAGTCTAGGCGGCAATCCGATCAGCCAGGCGCAAGGCGGCACATGGTCATCAGGGCCTCTGAGCAATGGAACCCATACTGTCGTGATCGAACACGAGAGCGGTGGATCTGTAAACATCGATTGGCTCAGGGTGACGCCTTCCCTCACACCGACGCCTACCTCCACCGCAACCGCTACTCCAACTCAATAAGTTTTTCTGCTTCTGCGCGCTGAAAGTGAGCCCGGTACGCTGCGGTTTCCTCGAGAATTCCTCTCACGGCAACGTACAATTCACGCTGCAAATACTGGTTCAATTCCCCGTTTCCTGCGGATAGAAATACTGTGTCCGCCGAACCATCCCGCTGAATCGAGATGTGCCCGCCGGCAGCCAGCCACTCCAGGCCGAGGCGGATAGTACCCTCGCGTTGGCCGGTAACCACAGCCAACTCGCCGATGGTGATTTTCCCACTTTTGTGGTTGATCACATATTTTGTCAGTCCGGTCAAACGTGTGAGAAAGGCATCGGCTTTTTCCGTGTCTGGTGATATCCCAAACAGGTAAACCTTTTTGGGCCTGACGGTTTCCAGCGCGGCCTGTAATTCAACCGGGGATGGAGGTGTTGTGTAGATGGCAAATTCATCTGCCAGCTGAAGCTCGAAACGGCTGATTCCCTTGGCTTTGTCTGGACCCTCTGCCCAGACCTGAAGCGTCGGATCCAGTTCTCGTATCCTCTCCACGGATGCGGTTGAATCGAGACGGTAATCCACAACTTCGATCTTGTGTTTTCTCAGTTCCGGTGGTGCTTCTTCGATAATCCGAAACTCTTCGAATTGCAAAGTGACTTGTTTATTGCCGCGGAACGTGGAGGCGCGCATAGAGTAGGCAATATCGAACTTGCTGCCTTCTTCGGGCAATGCCGAGCCTGCCCCGCCCCACCAGAGAATAGCCTGAACATTTCCATTTTCATCTTCCACGTTCAAGCGCAGATGTTCCCTGGCTTTGCCAATCGTGGCAACCGATTTCAAACTGACTTTATGCGTTGCAAGATTCAGAGAGGGATTTCCCGGGCCGAAGGGCGCAAGCGCTTCCAGAGACTCTGCAAGAGAGAGGTCAATCTCGTCCAGGCGCAGCCAGGCATCGATCTGTAGAGTCGGCTCTTCTCGAACGATCTTGCCAAGCTGTTCTTCAATCGCTTTGCCGAGACCTTTGCGGAAATGATTGAGTCTATCCGCCGGGAGCGCCAGACCGGCTGCCATAGGGTGACCGCCAAACCCAAGTAACAAATCCTTTTGCGTGGTGATGGCTTCTGTAATATTTAATCCCTCGATCGAACGGGCCGACCCGCGCAGCACGCCATCTTCGGATTGGTTCAGGAGGATGGTCGGTTTGCGGTAACGCTCGACGAGCTTATTGGCGACAATTCCGACCACGCCGCCGGGCCAGTTTTGATTAGTAAGGACGATCACGGGGTCCGAGAGCAGCTCGGGCCTCTCGCGCAGTTGCGCCTCGGCCGCCTCAAACACTTGATTGGTCAGCAACCGGCGCTGTGCATTCAACCCCTCGATCTGTGTCGCGATGACTCGCGCCCGGGTTGGGTTATGGGACAGCAATAGTTCCACGGCCGGATTCGCATCACCCAACCGCCCGAGCGCGTTCAAGCGCGGAGCAAAGCTAAAGCCAATGGTCTCTTCGGTGAGAGATTCGAGGCTGGTGCCCGAAATATCTGCCATTGTTCGCAAGCCAACCCGCGCCGTGTTTCGCAGCACCTGGATCCCGCGCTGAACAAGTGAACGCGTTTCGCCTTTGAGCAAGGCCACATCAGCGATCAAGCCAAGCGCAACAAGATCTAAGAGATTTACGATTTCAGACACCTGCACTTGCGTGCGGTGCAAGTGTTTTTGATTTTCGATTAACAGCGCTTCGGCAAGTTTGTAAGCCACACCAACACCTGCCAGGGTTGCGAGCAGGTGATCCTTTGGCAGAAGCTTGGGGTTGACGATTGCCTTGGCATGGGGGAGGGTTGGGCCCAGCTCGTGGTGATCAGTGATGACGACATCCACGCCGCGCGAGTTGGCGTAATCGATTGCCTCATAAGCAGTGATTCCGGTGTCGCAAGTCAGAAGGAGCCGGGCGCCATTATCGATGATTGGCCTGAGCGTCTCGATATGCACGCCGTGGCTTTCCTTGCCGCGGATCGGGATGTAATACACAACATTTCCGCCCAGAGCTTGCAGTGTCTGCACGAGCAGCGTCGTCGAGGTTTGACCGTCCACGTCAAAGTCGCCCCAGACGCAGATTATCTCGTTGCTGTGGATAGCCTGATTGATTCGTGCTACGGCGGGTTCAATGTTCGGGAATGGCGTGGAAGGCAGTGCATCGGGGCGGAGGAAGGCCCTTGCCGCGTCGGGGGTATTAATGCCGCGGCGAATGATGGTCTGCGCGATGAGGGGAGGCAGGTTGAGGTCCGCGAAGGAGGCGGGAACGTCTACAGAAGGGGGATCGATCCAGCGGGTCATTAAACAGTCTATTCCAAGATAAAGAGGTGAGCTGATGATACATTGTTCGTTGCATAAAATTCTTTTAGCAGCGTCCCATTCTCTTTCAAATAATTAAGCATGTATTCTCTTTCATCCTCTTTTTCCCCTTTGCGTACCCTCGTCTGGATAACGAATGAAAAGACAAACCAAACGCGTTGTCCTCGAGGGAGGGCAGAAATTTCGTCTTGATATCGCTTTGCCCGGGCTGAATGGTTCTTGCCCATGAAATAAGGCAAATCTTCGAGATGATATTCTGGCGCGTAATAGAGATACTCAGGGCCCACAAAGTGATAAAGATAGACGAAATCATCGTCCTGATGGTTCATTTCCATAAATGAGAAAACCGATTTCAGGTCTTCTCTTACATAGCTGTGAGTAAACAAATAAGAATTAGTTGTTGTGATCACCGAACTAAAAAACAATATCAGTAGTCCTGCAAAGGCAGCCCTGGCAAAAGCCTGGTTGCGAATAAAATGAATGAGATGATCGATGCCTTTCCCCAGAACGATCAATACAAGAGGCACGAGATAAAGGATCAAACGCCCATGAAAGGGATATTTTTGAAAACCGGAGACAATGACATTCAGAGCGATGGGAAGAGTGAGCGCTACGGCCCATTGCCAATTTCTTTCCCGCAAAACCCCCCACAACCCCAGAATGTAAATCGGTAGGATAAGCAACAAGGGAGTAGAGAAGCCCGCGACGACAAAGAAAAAACCTTCGGCCGCCTTATAAAACCAGGAAATCTCACTCCAGGGCGGCATGGGCATAAAGGAAAGTAGATTGTCCCAGAATGTAATGAGAAAAGGATCCTCCGTCTGATGTCGGAGGAGAGCCCAGTAGATGACCAGGAATGTCCCTGCCCAGAGGATACCTATCAGAAACATCCAGAGCCGTTTTTGTCTGTCTTTCCAGTAATGCAGCAGTAGAGTGACGCCAATGCCGATCAGCACAAAAAGCGCAGGGTAGGAAAAGCATAATGCCAGTACTCCGAGCGCCGCCAGCAGGGAAAAATCCCGGGGGCGTGCCTCTCGGGACAGGTGTTGGTGAAAGGCCAAGAGAAGCAGCAAGGCGAACAGGACATCGGTGCTGTATTGCTTGAGCTCGGCCGAATAAAATATCAGGTAATTGCCAGACGCGAATGCAATGAGGGCAAAAACATGACCGTATTTTGTCAGGACTTTGCGGAACAGGGTGTGTGCTAGAAGCAGAGAAATACAACCCGCGGCAAACGCGGTCAGACGCAGAACGTAGTCAGAGTGCCCGAACAATGAGATGAGAGCTTTCATCACCAGCAAAAAACCAAACGGGGCTGCTTGCTCGTAGTCGAGTGGTTTTGTCATCAAATCGAGCGCTGAACGGTTGATGAGATTGAGCGTGACAGCAAGCTCATCACCACGCAGTGACCATCCCCGCAAATACTTGGATGCGCGCAGAAGAATTCCGAATGCAAGGATCACGAGCAGCGCTATCTGGAAAAGTCGCTGCTCTCGATTTTGTTGTAATTTTTGAGTGGTTTGCATGTAATATAGTTCGTCGCCGAGTGCCCGTAGATTCACACTGCTTGTAAGTATCGCGTGGCAAGGATCGGGTGTCAAGTTGGAAATTACCAAGGATGCATGGTCGAGAGAAAGAAGCAGAGCCTAAGGTAATCCAAATCAGCACTATGGGTGAGATGGGTGCGTATTCTATTATTTTAATCTATCAGTAGAACAAATGTTAGAGGAACAAAATGATTACAATTCCCGTTGTGACCCTTGAAAAGGAGAATCAAATGCATCCAATGAAGTTTCTCGTATTCCTGCTTTTTGTCCTGGTTGCGTGTAGTCCTGCGAGCATTCCCACCGAGGTCGCTGAAGTCCAAAGTGCACCAATCGAGATCCTTGCCACAGCAACAACTGAAAATGTTGAATCTCCCACCCCAACTCCTGAGCAGGTTAAGGACGAAAGTTTCTTTCCTTATTACCTGCCCCGCGCGATTCGGCCTGAAGTTGAGCCTCAAACCATCAACGCTGTCACGGCAAAAGTTGACTGGGCCTACGCGGATGAGAGCCGCATTGCGCTTCAATATACAATCTCAGGTTTGGATTGGCCGGATGGCACAGACTGGAATGCCATGGATGTACAGTTTAACAGCCCATCGCTTCCTGATACTGCTTATAGCGGAGCAGAGGGAGGGACGACTACAGTTGTCCAGAGTGGAGTCATCACCGGCACAGCCGATAAAATGCTCCTCGATGGAGCCTTGAACGCAGAGGAAGTTCCAAACATAAATTTGAAGCTCGAGATTCCCTTGGATGGTCTGACTTCGATTGGCACATTTAATTTTCAGTTTCCTGTTCCGGTCGTGAATGGGATCAAAATTGAAGATATAGACCAGACGGTTGTCACGAACGACGTCTCGATGACCTTGCAGACTCTCATTTTCAATCCTTCTCATGTGGAAGCACTGATTTGCTTTCAAATGCCATCGGCCGTGGACTGGGGACTCACTGCCAGCGCGGTGACCATTGGTGATAGGGAATTCCCCTTCTCCGGTGGCGGACTGCTGCCGGGAATAGATGGCAAGGGGATCGCGGTAACCGATCCGGATCGCTGCAACACAGTCGGGTTTGATGTTTTTTATGATAACTTGCCAACCTCTATTACTTTGACTGTTCCCAAATTACTTGGCTCCATTCCCGAGGTGATCGATGACGAACGTGTTGCAATTGCAAACGAAAGGCTCGCCAGCGTTGGCATTGAAATTGATTACGAGAACATAGACCATGGTGGCAACCTCGTGGTCCTAAAGCAGCCCGAAGGAGTCCCTGATCATGAGATCTATCCTTTGATCTGGGATGCGCTTGCAGAGCAGCATGAGGGTCCGTGGAGTTTTACGGTGAAGATCCCCCAATAACTAAATGAAAAAAACAAGACCTCTGCTCAAAGCAGAGGTCTTGACTTCTCTTCAGTCCTTACAGCGGCTCGAACCTTGCCGTGAAGTGACGCAACAATTCTGGAGCATAGGTGAACTTATAGCCTCGCATAGACTGGGCACGGCACTTGATGTTTGCAAGCGAGTCCGCAACGTAGTCCATGTGGCTCTGCGTGTATGTGCGCCGGGGAATCGCCAGGCGCAGCAGTTCGAGCCTGGGGTAATGCCATGTCCCCGTGTCAGGATCGAGACATGCAAACATGACCGAGCCGATCTCGCAGCCACGGATGCCGCCTTCGCGGTAAAGCTCCACCGTAAGCGACTGCGCGGGAAACTCATAATTCGGGATGTGCGGCAAGATTTCGTTAGCAACCACATACACGGCATGCCCACCTGTCGGCTGGATGGTCGGTATGCCTGCCTCGTTGAAGCGTGTGGCCAAATATAACGTCTGGTTCAAGCGGTAAGCGAGATAATCCTCATCCAGTCCCTCATAGAGCCCAGTTGCCATCGCATCGAGGTCGCGTCCGGCGAGTCCGCCGTAGGTGGGGAATCCCTCGCGCAGGATCAGCTCGTTTTTGACCTCCGCAAAGATCTTCTCATCGTTCAAGCACAAGAGTCCACCGATGTTCACGATCGCGTCCTTCTTGGCAGACATGGTCATGCCGTCGGCCAGGGCAAACATCTCGCGCGCGATCTCTTTGACCGATTTGTTCTCATAGCCTGGCTCACGCTGCTTGATGAAGAAACAGTTCTCGGCGTAGCGCGCCGCATCGATGAAGAACGGAATCCCATATTCGTGGTAGAGATCCGCCACGGCTTTGAGATTTTCCATGGAGACGGGCTGCCCGCCTCCAGCATTATTTGTGACGGTCATCATTCCAAAGGGGATTTTTTCTACGCCATACTTTTCGATGAAGGCTCGGAGCTTGGCCAGATCCATGTTCCCTTTGAAGGGATGGCGGTTCGCCGGATCGAAGGCCTCGTCGATGACGAGGTTGGCCGGGCGTCCGCCACGGGCGCGGATGTTCGCGTCGGTGGTGTCAAAGTGCATATTGCTCGGCACCCACTGGTTGGGCTTGACCAGCACCGCGCTCAGGATATTTTCCGCGGCGCGACCCTGGTGGGTAGGAACGAAATACTTGAACCCAAAAATATCTTCCACCGCGCATTTCAGCCGGTGGTAGGAACGCGCACCTGCATAAGACTCGTCGCCGCGCATCAGCGCCGCCCATTGTTCCTGGCTCATGGCGCCGGTGCCCGAGTCGGTGAGGAGGTCGATGAAAATATCTTCGGCTTTGAGAGCAAACACGTTGTAACCAGCTTCCACGAGCCTGGACTCGCGCTCCTCCGCGGAGATCAGGCGGATTGGTTCCGTCACTTTGATGCGGAAGGGTTCGGGGGAATAGTGCATAGGGTCTCCTTTTGATGATGGTGAATTAGTGTAGCACCGTTCGTAAAAGGAGACAGGTGACAGACTTCGTGAAAGTGTACGTGTTTTATCCAGTTTTAGACTGAGTGTCACCGGCTCTGCTTTTAGTGCATAACATTGGTTTCTGCCTCCCCGTTATATATTGACAAGGGGCTTGTTTTCGTTTGGTAAGTTGGAAAGAAGGAGGCAGGATGGCAACCAGTCGGAAAAACCAGAATGGCAAAAGCACAAAATCCAAAAGCAGTGGACGCGCCAAGCCGGGCAGCGGCGGGACGGGGAATTATTATCACATTGAGCTCCGGGATGGCAGTGATTTCGAGACCTTCCGGACACAGGACGTTGGCGACCCAGGACACCTCCAACGGGTGGGAGGCAAGCGAGCCGGCGGAGGTTGGTCAACGGTGAAGTGGCTGGTGAGCAAGGAAGATGCCCACGTGGAAGATGGCAAACTGGTCGGCGATACGCAGGAAGCCAGGGACCTGATCCGGAGGTTGCGCTCGCGGCCGGTCCAGATCCGCGGGGACCGTTTTCAAGCGAAGCCGCGGCGCAACGTGCCGGAGCGCTCGAAGCCGACCACAGCGCAGACCCGGGCGAGAAAACAGAATATTAAGAAGGCGCAGAAAGCGCGCTAACAGATAACTTAGGCAGAGAGAGGTAAGTGATGAACCAAGTACAAAATATTCGCTGCGAAGTATGCGGCAACGTTTACGATAAAAGCTTCGAGGTGCATATGGGAGGCGCAGTCCACGTATTCGACAGCTTTGAGTGTGCCATCCATGCTCTGGCGCCCACGTGTTCCCATTGTGGTGTACGCGTAATCGGTCACGGCATGGAGACCGATGGCGTCTTTTATTGTTGTGCGCACTGCGCAGAGCAACATGGCATCCATGAATTCGAAGACCGTGTCGAACCTGGAACGGCCGGGAGTGCTGCATGAAGTTAAGTGAAATCATGACTCGCGAAGTGGAAGTGATCCAGCCGGATGACCCGCTGCAACTTGCGGCAAAGAAGATGAAGGATCGGGATATCGGGTTCCTGCCGGTCTGCGATGGCGCGGAGCTGATGGGTGTCCTCAGCGATCGCGACCTCACCATCCGTGCGGTGGCGGAGGGAATGGACTTCAATGTGATGTTGAGCCGTGACCTGATGACCACGCCCGCCATTTCCTGCTTTGACGACCAGGAGGTCGACGAGGCTGCAAAAGTTATGGCGGACAATCAAATTCGCCGGCTCGTCATTCTGAGCCGGGACAACAACAGTGTGGTCGGGGTTATTTCACTGGGTGACCTCGCGAGGAGTGGGACCGGAGATCTTTCGGGCAAGGTATTGAAGAAAGTCTCCGAGCCGGATGTGACCGAGTCCGAGCCGGCAAAAGACACGTAGTGCAGTTTCCACAATCGAAGATGCTTTCACTTCACGGCTGGTTCCCAGCGGTGAAATATTGGCGCGCTATATCACGAGCTACAAGTAATGGAGGTGGTATGATTGACTATCACAGTTAATGAACAATCGAGGTTTGTATGTTTCGGTTCTTTAGAAAGCGGGAAGAAGTTTTTCACAAATTGATTCAGCAGCAGGCTTCCATTACATATGAGGGCTTGAAGCTGCTCGTAAAATATCTCGAGACGCACGATAGTGAGATTGCTGAAGAGTTGGCGCTCAAAGAGAAGGAAGCGGATGAGGTTCGCCGCATCCTGATCGATGAGCTGAACCGGACGTTTGTCACGCCGTTCGACCGTGAGGATATTTTTGCGCTCTCGCGTTCCATCGATGACGTGATCGATTATGCCGATAGTACCGTCAGCGAGATGGTGGTCTTAAAAGTCGAGCCCACCCCTTATATGCAGAGGATAGCGACTCTCTTGAAGGATGCCGCCTATGAGATCTACCAGGCGGTCCTGCGTCTTCAGAAAAATCCGTCTGTGGCGATTGACCATGCTCAACGTGCCAAAGCGCTCGAAAACCGTGTCGAGGGGGTGTATCGTGAGGCGATCGCCGATCTTTTTACCGGACCCGAGGATGTGCATCATATTGTTGAGATGCTGAAACTGCGCGAGGTTTACCGTCATCTCTCGAACGCAGCAGACCGCGGAGATGAGGCGGGTAATATCATTGCCGATATCGTGGTGAAGAAAACCTAATCTATTGTGTCACTGCGAGGAGTGAAGCGACGACGAAGCAATCTCCTCCTTATACTGGAGATTGCCACGGCGGGTGAACACCGCCTCGCAATGACATTCTCTTTCTATGTCTCAAGAACTCATAATTGTCATTATCCTGGCATTGATCTTCGATTTCCTCAATGGCATGCGGGATGCCAGCAACATCGTCGCGACCATGATCTCGTCGCGCGCCTTCGGTCCGCGTACCGCGCTGGGGATTACCGCGGTAGCTGAATTTTTGGGACCGTTCCTATTCGGGGTCACCGTTGCCAGGACCATCGGTGATGAGATCGCCCAATCCGATGTGCTAACGTTGAACGTAATCGCGGCAGCCCTGGTGGGTGCCATCGTATGGAACATCATTACCTGGTATTTCGGTATCCCCGGCAGCTCCTCGCACGCGTTGATCGGTGGGATGGTGGGAGCCGTGTTGATGGGTGTGGGAATAGGTGCCCTTAAGTTTGCCGGGTTATACAAGGTTCTCATCGCGCTGTTCACCTCGCCTGTGGTCGGTTTCATCATCGGGTTTATGGTTACGCGGTTGATCTACATTCTTGTAGCCCATGCTTCTCCAAAGATCAATGAATTCTTCAAGAACGGTCAGCTTGTGACCGCGTTGGCGATGGCATTCAGCCACGGAACCAACGACGCGCAAAAGACGATGGGAATCATTACATTGAGTCTTGTGATTGGCGGTGTGATCCCTGTCTTTCAAGTGCCATTCTGGGTGGTGGCTGTTAGCGCGGCGGCGATTGCACTGGGTACAAGTATGGCAGGTTGGCGGCTGATCCGCACGCTTGGCGGAAAATTTTACAAGATCCGGCCGTTACATAGTTTTTCAACCCAATTGAGCTCTGCAGGTGTGATTCTGGCCGCATCGTTCTTCGGTGTACCAGTCAGCACCTCGCAGGTAGTGAGCTCGGCGATCATCGGTGTGGGCTCTGCAGAGCGCGCCAGCAAGGTGCGCTGGAGTGTAGCAGAGGACATCATGACCGCCTGGCTGATCACGATCCCTGCCAGTGGATTGATTGCCGCCGGGGTGTATTTGGTGATTGTGAATCTGGGAAATTAGAAAGAGTTTATGATAGGCTAATCAGTCGATAGCCGTCCACCGTTTTAAGACAAATGACACATGCAACGGACGGGAATTTGTCATATGATTATCCTTGAGCAATAGAGGCTGTTAACCTTCCTCTGACGCATCACCCCTGGTTAGGCTTTCTGATACTCCTCATATTTGTAGTTATCAACCAATCTTAATTCACAGCTGCTCTTGTGGAGTTTTGCATGTTGAGCCACTATTTGTGGAAAATTCGCAATCATAAGCTAATCACACTGCAAGTGGTCTTACTTGTAGCTATAAGTCTTGTGCTTCGCCTGGTAAATCTGGGATATTCGAACCTCCAGGGAGATGAGATACTGACCCTGTGTCGGTTTTCAGATTATGAAACTCCCCTCCAATTTCTCGCTTATTTGCTCGGACGGTTGAAGGGTCCGGCGCAATATCTGATCACCTGTGCCGTCAGCCTGTTTGATCCGGCTTTCTCCAGCGAACTGGTTCTTCGATTACCTTTCGCCATCGCCAACCTGCTAGCCATAGCCTGTTTCTTTCTTCTAGCCCAACGCCTGTTCACGTTCCAGATTGCGATTCATGCAAGCTTCCTGTTGGCTGCGAACGGAATATTCATTGCATTCGCCCGGATCGTCCAATATCAATCCTTTGTGATTCTGGGAGGCGTGGCAGGGATTCTCTGCCTGGTCATGGCTCTGGAGGATGAGAAATGGAGGGTGAGAGGGCTGTATGCTGGCTCTCTGTTTGCGACCATGGGTCTGCTGGCGCATTTCGATGCAGCCTTTTTCCTACCGCCCATGCTGTTGCTGGTCCTGCACTGGTGGCTGAACTTCCACGATCGACCTGATTTTGCACGCCTCCGCATGCACCTGATCGCAGCCGGTATGCTGTTCGCGTTCCTGGTGCTGGGGTTCTACCTCGAATATGCCCTGCACCTGCATGCCTCCCAATTGATTTACTGGGAAAATCGCCGGACCGGTGATTCGACGAACATCTTCCGGCTCTTCCAATTCTACAACCCAGGTCCTGTTCTCTGGATCTGCCTCGGCTGGATACTCCTAAGTCTTACTCAGATGCGCAGATCTCTTGCTTGGCAGGTCGTCTTGAGCTGGTTCCTGCCGCCTCTGATCTTTATGGTACTCATCTTCAAAGATTCCAGGACGCATGCCTACACCTATCTGCTACCCTTGTTCATTGTCGTTGGCATAGGCATCGATGCGATGACCGGCTGGCTTCAGGCGCGCTTCCGGGGGAGATCCTTCGGGATCGTTCAGACAGCTGTCTTGACCACTTTTTTGATTTTTTCCTACATCAGCTATCAGATCTTCATCGACCATGCCCCCGAATATCCCTGGCATCCGAAACGCGTCCTGGGCATGAAGTTCGATGGAGGCTTTGTTTCGGGTACGTTCGGCTTTCCGTATGCACGGGAATGGCGGGATATCGGGAGATGGTTCGAGGAACTGCCGGGCAATGAGCAACTTATGCTGGTGACGAATGAAAAACGACAATTCGTCTCGTTCTATTTGCCTTCGAACGTACGCAATCGGCTTAAGTACACCACGGGCAATTTTCCAGGGGACGTCTACATACCCGAAGGCGTGTATATCTTGATCGTACAGGCACCTCAAAGCTGGACGCGCCAGTTGTGGGGGGTATCTTTGGGCGCATGGCATGAGGAGTTTGTTCCGCTGCATGACTTCCTCAATGAGGAAGGCGAGATCGTCGCTTCGGTCTATTTCTTTACGCAACAACAGATCGAGACCGAATTCCATTGATTCTTCCTGGCACTTCCACGTGTAGATTCGAAGCTCAGAGCGTTTCCATGCTGTCTTCGATTAGGCGTTCCAATCTGTAAAGCTCAAATCTCACAATCCCTTGCGACTCCTGGATGAATTAAGATGTAATCATACTTTTGTAGTCGGTGGTTGTGTAATCAAGCAGACTCCAGAAAAACCTTCGACTGCTATTCCTCGGCTCTGTTAGCATATATTTGATTCTCAACCTGGTATTTCTTGCCCGTGATGGCTTGACGAATATAAATCAAGTCGGGAATTTAGAGTGACGTTTTTTCTTTATTGGTCTTCCTGAGCTTGGCATCATCTTCATTTCTGGTTTTTATGCACAGCAAGCTCCGTGGCCTATCTCCCCGGACGTAGCCAGGCATCTCCCGGGAATTAGAGCCTCTCGGCGCCACTTCCGTGAGAATGACATTCAAGGTTTAATGGCGTGTATAATGGGCGGAAATTTGTTCCCTCTATTCATACAAGGACGTTGCGATGACAAAACTTTTCTTTGCAACAGACATACATGGGTCGGATATTTGCTGGAGCAAGTTTCTCAACGCCGGAAAATTTTACGGCGCCGATGTGTTGATCCTCGGCGGCGATATGACGGGCAAAGCCGTCGTGCCTTTTATTCACCAGGGTGGCAAGAATTATCGCGTGACACTGCTCGAACAAGCCTTTGATACAACCAACGATGATGAACTGCAGGACATGATCAAGCGCGTCCGCAGTCGCGGCTATTATCCCTATCTCACGAATCCCGATGAGATCGCCGAGCTGGAAAAAGATCCCGACAAGGTGCACCAGGTATTTTTGCAGGAAGTGCTCAAAGTGGTCCAGCAATGGATGGACCTTGCTGATAAGAAACTGGATGGCACGGATATGAATGTCTATTGCTGTCCTGGCAATGATGATATGGATGAAGTGGATGCCATCGTGCGCGCGTCCCGGCGCGTGATCCTGGCCGAGGGGCAGGTGACGCCCCTCGACGGAATCCACGAGATGATCGCCTCGGGCTGGTCGAACCGGACCCCGTGGGATACGCACCGCGAAGAGGACGAGGATCAGCTCAAGGTGCGGTATGAAGCGATGATCTGCCAGCTCAAGGATCCGCGCAACGCGGTCTTCAATATCCATGTGCCGCCTTATAAGTCGAGTCTCGACGAAGCGCCAGAACTGGATAAAGATCTGCGGCCCAAAATGGCAGGGCAGGCCCTTAAGCCGGTCGGTTCCACCGCACTGCGTAAAGCCATTGAAGAGACGCAGCCTCTGCTCGGGCTGCACGGGCACATCCACGAAGGGCGCGGCGCAACCCGCATCGGCAAGACTCTGTGCATTAATCCCGGTTCCATGTACGAGCAGGGAACGCTGCTCGGCGCCATTGTCAAGCTTGGAAAAGGAAAGATCGAGAATTACGTTCTGACTACAGGTTAAGAGCCTTGCGAAGGTTTTCGTCTTAACGATAAGCCCCACACCCAAAACTTCACAAGGCTGATACTGGGTTCAGACTCCAGGTTAACTAATCTGGGAGTTGCGTGTTATGAGTGCTGTAAGCACCATCTCGCAGATCCCGCGCCAGCGGGGCCGCTACGCGGGACATACCTTGTAGCACGAGATCAATTTAGACCTAACGGAGGAGCATCCCATGACTAACTTGTTCGTTCGGAAAGCGACCGGCCTCGTGCGCTCGTGGTCGGTCTTCGACGCGTTCATTTACGCGTTGTTCTCCATCAATCTCATCACGCTGGGATTGTACAGTTTCAGCCAGATGTACTACTTTGGGGGAGGATTGGTGCCAGCGCTGATCGTCAGCGCGCTGTTCATCTTTTTCGAGATCGTAGTCTATGCCGCGCTCATTGCTGTGATGCCTCGCTCTGGCGGCGATTACGTCTGGCAGAGCCGTATCCTTGGTGGGGCGGTCGGCTTCATCCTGGCGGTCACGGGCTGGTGGTTCATTCTGTGGTTGTGGGTGCCGCTATATGCCGATATGTTTCGTCACATTGTGCTGGTGCCATTGCTGGGCGTGCTTGGTGCCAGAGATATTGCGCTCTGGTTTGGCAGCACGAACAATGGTGCCTTCATTTCCTCGCTCCTCACCCTTGCGATCGTCAGCGTCTTTATTGCGCTGGGCATGAAGACCTATGCTCGCATCCAGAAATTCTCGTTCTATGGCGGCATGCTCGGGCTCTTGCTGGTGATCGTTCTCCTGCTCACCGGTTCACCAGAGGCATTCCGCGAGGGGTTTGAACGGAACGCGGTAGAGATGTACGGCGCGCAGCCTGGCGTGTATGAAGCGACGGCCGCGCTGGGAACAGAGGCGGGCGCCGCGCTTCCTTTCCTCGGCGGTGGGCTGGGATTGATTTTCCTCACGCTGCCTTATCTCGTTTTCTTTAACCTGTGGCCGAACTGGGGCGCGACCCTCTACGGGGAAGTACGCGGCGCCACCGATTTCAAGCGCAATATCACCGGCATGGCCTCGGCTCTGGCTGTGACCACGTTGCTTGGCATTCTGCTTCTCTATGCGGTCAACCGGACTATCGGCTGGGATTTCTACGTGCAAGCCGGCGCCGCCTGGTGGAATTATGCCTGGGGCTTTACGACCGAAGCTCCCGCCTACCCGGTCTGGCCCTATCCTGCTTTGTTCGCCTCGTTCCTTTCTGGCAGCCGCGTTCTGCAATTCATTGTCGTGGTATTGATGAGCCTGTGGTGGTTTGGTTGGAGTGGTACGGTGTTCCTCTCCTCGACCCGCGTGATCTTCGCCGCGGCATTCGACCGGCTGCTCCCTGAAAAGGTCGCGGAAGTGGATGACCGCACCGGAACACCCATCTACGCATTGTTGCTCATGGTCCTGCCATCGATCGTTGTCTCCTTCCTCTTCTCTTACAACATCGCGAACTTCCGCTCGCTCACGCTTGCGTCCACGCTGGTCATTGCCGTGACCTATCTCGGCACGACCATCGCCGCGATCCTGCTGCCTTACCGCAAGCCGGAACTCTACAGGGCCTCACCGATTGCAAAATACAACGTCTTTGGTATTCCGCTGATCACAGTGGCGGGCGTGATCTTCGGTGGTTTCCTTGTGTTTCTCCTGTATCAATGGATCCTCGACCCGAACGCGTTGTATGGCATCGGGTACAGCATCAATGAGAACGGCTACAAGAACGGCACTTCGATCATCTATATGCTGGCGAACTATGCAATTGCTGCACTGATCTACTTCGGCTCACGTGCTGCCCGTCGCAGGGAAGGCATCGACCTCGATAGAGTGCATGCGGAAATCCCCGTGGAGTAGATGAATCTTACATATTGCCCCTCTTCCTTCTCGCGAGGGAGAGGGGTATAAGTATCTGTATGGATACATTGCCTGAGCTTGTTACCGAAATGAACCGTCTGATTGCTGCGGCGGACGCGAGTCAGATCCGTTTGCGGGCCTTTGGTGGGCTCGCCATTTACGCGCACAGTCAAAATGACAAACGGTTTTTTCATCGTGATTCGCCTGATGTGGACTTTGTCGTTCCTGATCGGGACCGGCATAAACTGGAATCTTTTTTTCAGCAGATGGGGTATTCGCCGAACAAGCAATTTAATCTGCTGAACGGCTCGCATCGCCAGATTTACTTTGATGAACAGTCCGGCCATCGAATAGATATTCTGGTGGGGGATTTCGAGATGTGTCATAAGCTTCCGCTGAATGGGCGCTTGCGGATCGATCCGGTTACGATCCCCCTGGCGGAACTGTTCCTTTCCAAGGCGCAGATTGTACAGTTGAACCGCAAGGATGCGTTTGACATCATCTCTCTGCTGCTCAACAACGATGTTGGGGATGAGACAGAAGGCAAGATCGGAATTGAGCGCATTGCCTCACTCTGCGCCGATGATTGGGGACTTTATAAGACCACCACAATGAATCTCAAACGGGTGGAAGATCTGCTTTTGGCAGAAGATCTGGGATTAAGTAGCGAGGAGCGCGAGCAGGTGCTGAGCCGTGTGCGGTTGCTCGCGTCGGTTGTGGAGTCCACGCCGAAATCCAGGGCCTGGAAGATGCGTAGTATGCTGGGCACACGCGTCCGCTGGTATGCAGAGGTGGAAGAAGTCGATCAATGACTAGTGAAGCAGGCCGTGAGAATAGACGCGTCCGGATCATCGTTGGGATCATCATTCTGATGATTTCGATCGCACTGCTGGTCTGGGGCGTGATGCCTGCGCGGCGCGAGACCCGCGTTCAGCCCATCTCGCCGACAGAACTACAGCTACCGACTCCTGCTTCATTCCACATCAATCTCAGACCTGCTGTTTAACCCCATGCGAAGAAGCAACGCTGCATTCGTCTTTTTTCTCGCGCTTGGCATTTTGGTGGTGCTGGCCTGTGGTGCCGTTGCCGGTAATGAGCCGCCAGATACGGCAGGGGAGCCGCCGGGTGCTCAATCGACCGCGCCGTTGCCTTCCGAGCTTCCTACCGATGCTGCAACGGAAATGGCTGTCCCGTCTCCCCAACCTGCGCTCCCCGAACGCCGGCGCTTAACCCTGGAATTCCCACCCGAGATGCGCGCCGGCGATGCTGATGTGGTGCGCCTGATGCTGGAAGTGGACGATCTTGGCAACCTTACGCCCACCGCTGAAATCGGTGGGAATGTGGTCACGGGGAAGGTGGTTGAAATCCCGAATCTGTACGAATCCCATCACGTCGTCGCGGAAGCACGCTTCGATATCGCGGGGATGGAAGTACGTCCTGCCGAATTGGTCAGCGAGCCCTTAGCCCCGGGCAACTCCGCAACCTTTTACTGGAGCATCCGCCCGCAGGAAGTCGGAACCTATCGCGGCACGGTCTGGCTGTATCTGCGATTCGTGGATAAGCAAAACGGCGACGAGAGCCGCAAACCCGTATCTGCTCAACTCGTGGAGATCGAGGCGGTCAACCTCCTGGGCCTTTCCGGGCGAGTTGCACGTACAACCGGGACCGTGGGATCGATCGTGGGGGCGATCATTGGCTTTCCATTCTTCGAGGACATTGTTAAGTTTCTTTTTAAGAAGCGAATTAAGAGTAAATAAGTAAATATATGACGAAAATCACCCGGAAAATTGACATGGTTTCAATGCCGGGCGATTGTTCTTCATGGTACAATTTCGCCGCTTGTAATACAAATTTTGCCGTAAAACATATATTCGCCAATTGGAGAACCTATGAGTCCCTGGATTTACATTGGTCTATTCTTCATTGTGGGGTTGCTTATCCCGGTCGGCGCGATCACAGTCGCCTGGATTTTGGGACCGAAGAAGGCCAACCCCATTAAACAGACAACCTATGAGTGCGGCATCGAAACGGTGGGAGATAGCTGGGTGCAGTTCAAGGCTCAGTATTACATTTTTGCACTCGTCTTTCTGATCTTCGATGTCGAAACTGTGTTCCTTTTCCCCTGGGCGGTGAAACTCGGGCAGCTCGGGCTATTCGCTGTTATCGAAGGCATCATCTTCATCCTGATCCTTATTGCGGGCCTCGTGTATACGTGGCGCAAGGGAATGCTGGAGTGGGCCTAAACAATATGGTGTAAGAACAAAAGAGGCTGATTGGATGTACCTATCCATTCAGCCTTTTGTTTGTGTAACGATCTCTCCCTCACCCTCCATCACTCTCACTTGCGCTGACCAGGGTGGCGCCGAAACCAACGTAAGGGAGATGGTTGGGTGTGGGGTTTAGGAGAAGCTTATGTCGAATTTTTTGCAGGATCCCCTGAAAGTCGCTGCAGACTGGTTATCGGGTATCTTCGCAGGTTGGGGGATGCCCGAAATCGCCGCTCAGATATTGATCGGCTTCCTTGGCATTGGGGTGTTGATCAGCCTGTTGATGGTGTTGGATATTT
>DATHTL010000257.1:0-7908 GCA_035463255.1 Anaerolineales bacterium
CGCTGTTCCGCCCGCTGCTGCAGTTTCTGACCTGCCCGTTGATCATCTTGACACTCGGCCTGTTCACACTGGTGATCAACACCTTCCTGTTCTGGTTGACGAGCGTCATTGGTCAATCGTTTGGGCTGGAATTGATTATCAATGATCCCGTCTGGTGGAACGCCTTCCTCGGCGGATTGATCGTCACGATCGTAAGCGTTGCCATGACGATGGTCTTGAAGGATGAGTTGAAGGGCAGAAGATAGTAAGAAGTAAAAAGTGAGAAGGAAAAGAGGATGACTCACTCGAGTCATCCTCTTTTATTATTCACGAATTCCCAATTCCAAATTACTCTTGATTCAGCCCGTAGAGGCCGCCTACAGATGATGCCATCCTGACCGCGCGTAGGATCGCTTCTGACACCACCTCGGCAGCGAACGCGCCGACCATGGAAACATCTACCCTTTTGAGTCCGGTGGATAGGGCGAAGATGGTATCCCCGTCGAACTGCGTGTGCGCCGGGCGGATGACGCGCGCCAGCCCGTCCTGGGACATTTGCGCGACCCTGGTGGCTTCTGCTTTCGTCAGCTTGGCGTCGGTGGCGACCACGCCGATCACTGTGTTCGATTTGACAGGTGCGCGCGTCCGATGCTCTTTCATCCATGCCAGAGTAGTGCCGGCACGCAGCCCCGCAATCCTCTGCCCACTCTGAGGGTCCACCACATCTCCGATCGCGTTGACTGCCACCAGCGCGCCGATGGTCACACCGTGGACTTTGACGCTCCATGTGCCCACGCCGGACTTCATCGCGTATTTCATCCCACGCATTTTCCCAATCGATGCACCTGCGCCGGCTCCCACGTTTCCCTCGGCGGGCGGCAGGATCGAGGCTGCAGCCGCGGCGCGGTGTCCCATAGCGGAATCTGGCCGGACGTCCGCGCGACCGACATCCAGGTCATACAAAATGGCTGCGGGCACAATCGGTACTTTTGCCGCGCCGGTGTTAAATCCAATCTCTTGCTCTTCGAGATAACGCATGACGCCGGTGGCTGCTTCCAGCCCGTAGGCGGAGCCGCCTGCCAGCACAACGGCATGGACCTTTTCC
Source organism: Anaerolineales bacterium (assembly GCA_035463255.1). Lineage (GTDB taxonomy): Bacteria > Chloroflexota > Anaerolineae > Anaerolineales > Villigracilaceae > Defluviilinea. The sequence goes on from DATHTL010000257.1 coordinate 1,085, forward strand.
ACCAGGTTAACCGGATCGAGCAGATCGGTCTCGCGCGTGCCGGGCGCGCCGCCGCGCACATCCACGCCAGCCACCGCGCCCCTGCGGCAAAGGATGACAGTACAACCGGTTAACGCATCTTCATCCTGGGTATGACCCACTTCAATACCACGCACATTCGTGATGGCGTTCGTTCTCTTCATGCCAATATGACTTTTTCGTTCTATCTTACTTGCCAAGTTCCCGGGTCAGATTCTTGAACTCGTTCCAATCCTCTTCATCCATCCAGACGTCCACGTTATCGAATTCCAGGCGATAGAATTCCTCTTCGTCCGGCTTGATCTCATCGATATCCTTTATGAAATCCAGGAATTGATCCCACTCCTCCTGGAAAAAGTTGATGGTTGCACGCCCCATTTGCAGATAATAGGTTGTTTCCCCATCGGGTTCTTCTGCCAGCCAGGCCTGGAAATTATCGGTCTCGGCAATTGTTTCCGTCTTCGGCTCATTATGGTTGTTGTTACTATTCATTAGAACTCTCCTTCGGATAATTGATTTCTTTTGGAGTGCGTCTTTGGAACTGCGATACGATAAACGTCCTGGTGCGAGCGATCCACTCGAAGTTCATCGGGTGGGAGGTCGTGACCTCTCCGGGCGGCCAGGGGTCCAGATCAAACATCTTACGCATGGTGTACCGCCCCAGTAACAGGATCGAAGCAAGGAATGGCGCCGCGATGACAACACCCAGCACACCCAGCAAATTCGCCGCCACCAGGGCCGTCACCAACACCGCCGCTGGATGAACGCGTAGGCTGCGCGCCATGATGCGCGGCGCAATTAGATTGTCAATGATCCAGTCGATGATGGTAGTGGTGATGACGACCATTAACATATATGGCAAGGGATCCAGTCCAAACGGCGTGGGACGCTGGAAATACGTGACCAACGCCATCACCACCCACGTGATGGCGGGACCGATATAAGGCAGGAATTTGGCAAGCCCGGCCATGAATGCGAGACCAATGGCATAGCGCACACCAAAGACAGATAGCACAACAATGTAGATGGCTGTGGACATCGTAAAGATAAAGATTTGCCCACGCAGGAATGAGTTCCAGATGTTGCTTAACTGGTTGCCGAGCTTTCGGAGATCCTCGTTATAGCCAGGCAATTCCACCTTGATCAGATCGCTTTGCAATCCGCTGCTTTCGACCATAACGAAGTAGGAAACGATCAGGACGAAAAACGTCCAGCCAAAGATTTCCGCGGCGCCGCCTGCCAACGTGGCAACCAGATTCCCGGTGCGCCCCAGCAACGGTTGGACAAAGGATAGCAACTCCTGGCTGATCGCATTCAGGTCGAGCTGGCTCATATCCAATCTGAACGGTCCGATCTCAAAGACCTGGCCTGACAGAGATTGGATATAGGTGGGCAGATCATTCACAATGGTTTGTATCTGGGTGATCAAGCTCTGCACCTGCGCCACCAGTCCGACACCGCCCAGTGTCAGCAAGCCAATGAGAAGCAGTAAAATACCAAAGTAAAGAATGTTGATGGAAGCTTGCCATGAAATACGAAAGCCACGGGACATGAGGGTTGCCACGGGATGAAGCAGATAGGCAACAATAAAGACCATCAGGAGTGGTGTGATCAGACTCGTGAAACGAATGAGCAAAAACGCCACAATCCCGACAAATACAAGCCCCATCAACAGTTTGGTCGTGGAGCTCCAGCGCGGCGATGATGAAGCTCTGACTGTTGTTTGAACTGTCTCCAAAATTGGCTCCGTCTGTTCCACCTGACCTGGAAGCCGGTGCGGCGGGCGATGACTGGAACCCAGATTTCCTGCATATCTAGAACTCATACCTCAACCTCAAGGGACTGCATCACAAGTATCCCTATTCTATGCAATAGGGATGGCTTTTGCAACTGTTTGCCCCTGAATATACAGAACATCAGCGACAAACAGGCTTCCAGAGCTCTTAATCAAAATGCCCCGCGGGAGCATACGCGTCTCGCGGGGCGTACTAGAAAGCGGATCGATTAACAACCGCCGAGGAAGGGGAAGAATGTGCACCACAAAAAGTTGGCGTCCACCCACCAGAAGAAGGCAACGCACATGCATAGAAAGAGGAAAACGCCCACGCCAATAAGTATCGCAATGTAACTCGGCCGCCTGATCGTGGTCCCGGTCATCACCGGCGCCGGGCCGGCAGGTACGCTGCCTGCGTAATCGACAGGCGGGGGAGGTGGGGTAAGCGGGCGCGGAACTGAGGGCACTGCGGCTGCAGCACGCGGCGAAACCACCGTGGCACCCGCATCCAGATTCGTCGCTTCAAAGACCAGCACGATCTGCTCGCCAAATGAAACTACCTCGCCTGCCTTCAGAACGCGGGGTCCGGCCAGTCGCTGCCCGTTGACAAATGTCCCATTGGTAGAACCGAGATCTTCCAGCACATACTTTCCACCCTGGAAGGTCAAACGAGCGTGGCGGCGTGAAACTTCTGCATCGTTGATGACGATCTCATTTGTCGAATCGCGGCCAATCGTGAGCTGGTCGCCTTCCAATGTGAAGGCTGCTCCGGGAGTGGGTCCTGACCGCATAATAAGCTGGAAGTGGGACGACATAATTTCTCCTCGAAAAAAGGCTGGTTTATTTGTAGTGTACAGGGTTCAAGGTAAAAAGTCAACTGCGTTACACAGTGCCATACACTAGACGCAAATCTACACATTGAAGTTCCAACCATGAGCATTCGCCTGCCACTTGACAGAAGCAGGTGAGGGAATACAATCATTCCACTGGAGGTGTAATGAGCTTACCTGATGTACCGATCCCTGATTTTTTCAATTCGGACAATGTCGGCACCGTTTGGCGGATTCCCTACGAGGAACGCGCCCGACAGGCCCGGGAATGGGCGCGCCAGCACGCGCTTCAGCCTGCCGTCGCGGATTCGAATCGTACCTGGCTGATGCTGATCGATGTACAGAATACATTCTGTATCCCTGAGTTTGAGCTATACGTAGGTGGGCGCAGCGGACACGGCGCCGTGGAGGACAATACCCGCCTGTGCGAGTTTATTTACCGTAATCTGGCAAGCATTACAAATATCACCGCCACCATGGATACCCATCTGACCATGCAGGTATTCCATGCTATTTTCTTCATTGATAAAGATGGCAATCATCCCGCTCCGTATACAGACATCCATGTTTCAGAATTGCGTGAGGGCAAGTGGATGTTCAACCCTGCTCTGGCCGACCAGTTTGATATTGCTCCAGATTATGGACAGCAGATGGTGCTACATTATGCCGAGGAATTGAACAAAACCGGAAAGTACGCGCTGACCGTTTGGCCCTATCATGCGATGGTAGGTGGCATTGGTCACTCCCTGGTCTCTTCCGTGGCGGAGGCGCTCTTTTTCCATTCAGTGGCTCGCCTTGCACAGACAGACATTGTCACCAAAGGCGATACACCCTTTACAGAAAATTACTCCGTGATCGGCCCCGAGGTGCTGACAGGTCCCATGGACGAGATGCTTGGCGTGCATGATCAACGCTTTATTCAGAAGCTGCAGGAATTCGACCGGCTGATCATTGCGGGGCAGGCCAAGAGTCACTGCGTGGCATGGACTGTCCAGGACTTGCTCGATGATATTATGCTTACGAATCCTGAGCTTGCGAAAAAAGTCTACCTGCTGGAGGATTGTACCTCTCCCGTCGTTGTACCCGGTGTGGTTGACCATACTGACGCGGCGGACGCAGCCTATGAGTGGTTCGCAAGCGCGGGAATGCACATCGTAAAATCGACAGATCGTTTTTAATAGACAGGTAAACAGGTACATTCGTAGACGAGATCTTGTTTAATTGTGTACCTGCCTACGTGCTGGCCCAAGGAATCTTATGTCCATCTTCGATAATAAACGCCTCACCAACAGAACCTTCAAACTCGATATCGAGCGCATGCGTCGGGGCTGGTACTCGGATAAATATTTCGAAAACATCGGGCGCATGCTCGCTGTGCTGGCTGCTGAGGAATACAACTATTCAGGCAGTCAGCATAATCTGCCCGACGGCGTTTCACCGGATAACATTGCTGTTGGCAACATCGAAGTGGAGATGCAATGGTTCACGCGGCGTGTCGGCAGTACGATTATCGTAGGGGTCGATAAATCGCTGGAAATGCTCCGGCATTGCACGGGTTATTGGGAGGGCGATCAATTTATTGGTACCTCCGATACACTGGAAGTATGGGCGGTCCATGATGGGACAGTTGTGAGGTCGGACGGCAATCCTTTGAACGCTGAGCCGGTGATCAAGGTACGCGGTCGTTACCGCGATTTTGCCTTGCTTGAGACCCCCACGCTTGGTGTGCTGACCCGCTCCAGTCGGGTTGCCACCAATGTGTATGAAACGCTCATGGCGGCCCGCGGCAAGCCTGTCCTGTTTTTCCCTGCTCGCTTTGACATGCACGAGGTCCAGGCGGCGGATGGTTACGCCTACAATATCGCCATCCAGCGCTTCAACATGGATTTCTCGCAGCAGATCGGGTCATTTGTCTCCACCGACGCGCAGGGGGACTGGTGGGGCGGCGCGGGCGGCGGGACAGTTGCTCACGCGGCGATCGCCTCGTTCATGGGGGATACGGCTGAGGCCATGATGCAGTTCTCGCGCATTTTGCCGGCGCGCATTCCGCGCATTGCGCTGGTGGATTTCAACAATGACTCTGTACGCGACACTTTGCGCGTATTGGAAGTGATGTTCCGAAAGTATCAGGCGCTATGCGACCAGGGCGATCAGGCGGAAGCGGAGAAATATGTCTTGTACGGTGTCAGATTGGACACCAGCGGAAGCTTGCGCGATGTCTCGGTGCAGCCTCTTGGCGATCCGGCTTTGGACCTGGGCGTGAACCCGCGCCTGGTCTTTAACGTCCGCCACGCATTGGATGCCGCCTCGGAGAGCTGGGAGATCCCCTCGGCGTGGAAAGAGGCAGCGCGTCAGTATTGTCGCAACGTGAAGATCGTCGTCTCCGGCGGTTTCAACCCCGATAAAATTCGCAAGTTCGAGAAGCTGGGTGTCCCTGTAGATATTTACGCGGTCGGCTCGTGGCTATTCAATAACAACGGGGGCACCGTCACCGATTTCACGGGTGACGTAGTGCGCGTAAAGGTCCACGGGGAATGGATCGATATGGCCAAGGTGGGCAGGAAATCCCTGGAGAACCCCAATTTGCAACGTGTATGGTGATTGACCACGTAGGGAAGGCAGCTGCCCTTCCCTACGTGGTTATGATGCTATTCTTTCAACTTTAAACGGCGTCCCTTCAATCTTCTCTTCCTCAAATTCCCTCGCTGCCAGATGTCCTGAAAAAACTGCCTGTGCGATAATATTCGGTGCTTCCGCATCGCCGACGAGTCTCAGCGAGTTTAGCTTTCCTTCCTCAAGAGCAGGCTTAAGAGCATAATACATTGGATCATTCGAAACTCGGTCGCTGACCAACACCACTCCATCGCGCGGTAAATCACTTCCTTCGCCTGAAAGCGTGTTGATCAACTTAACGCAGTCGTCCTCGATTTCACTCAATACGTGCTGTGGATATAGCTTTACACCAAGCCGCATTAACTTGTGTTGAATCCGCTCCTGCTCCAGGGTGAACTGTGACCAGTAAGAAATCAATGGAGCAGACGTCACGAGCGAAACCTGGCAACCCTGCCCAGCCAGCAGCTCTGCCAGAACACCACCCATGTAATAATGATCATCATCGTAAATCACCCAATTACTACTTATCAAATTACTAATTACTATTTTCCCATCCATCAAATCATCAGGACTGAATATATTCTTCAAATCAAAACCGAGAATAGGCTTTCGCAGCGTGCGGCCGATTCCATCCCGCCGCCAGGCGGCGCCTGTGGCAAGGATGATATTCTGCGCCCCGGTTTCCAGAATTTCCTTCGCGGTCATCGGGCTGGAGGGATACACAGAGACATTCTTCATCTTCCTGATCTGTGTCAATCGCCAGTCGACCACGCGGCGCCATTCGTTCAATCCCGGCAATGCAGCCTCTCGAAGGACGCGTCCGCCCAGCTCCTTGCGCGCCTCGAGCAGGGTGACCTTATAGCCGCGCTGTCCCAATGCCCGCGCTGCCTCCAGCCCTGCCGGACCGGCACCCACAACCATGACTTCTTTGTCGCTTTTGCTCGGCGATATGATCTCAGGATGCCAGTCGCGCCGCCATTCCTCACCCATGGTTGGGTTCTGTGTACAGCGAATCGGCACGTAGCGCGTATCGCCTGTCACGCAGATGTTGCAGCCGATGCACTCACGGATATCTTCGATGCGGCCTTCTTTGATCTTCTGCGGCAAAAACGGGTCGGCAATCGATGGGCGAGCCGCGCCAATCATATCCATCACGCCGCGTTTAATCGCGGCTACCATGGAATCGGGCGATGTATAGCGACCCACACCCACCACCGGTTTCGTCGTTAACTGTTTGACGAATGAGATGTACTTTTCCTGGTGCCCTTCTTTGCCAAAGCGAGAAGTAATCGAGTCATTGCTCCAGCTGCTGATGTTCACATCCCACAGGTCGGGCAGCTCGGCGAGGTTCGCCACCATATCATAGGCTTCCCCCTGGTGGGAGAGCCCGTCATCGCCCATTAACTCATCCACAGCAAAGCGTACCGCTACCGCGCAGGCATCGCCGACCGCCTCCTGTGTATCTTCGATCAGTTCCCGGAAAAGCCGCACGCGGTTTTCCAGGCTGCCACCATACTCGTCCGTGCGGTCGTTGAAGCGCTTCAAAAGGAACTGGATCGCGGCAGTCATGCCATGCGCCGCATAACAAT
>DATHTL010000258.1:0-35263 GCA_035463255.1 Anaerolineales bacterium
GTTCGACTTGCATGTATTAGGCACGCCGCCAGCGTTCATCCTGAGCCAGGATCAAACTCTCCGCAAAAAATTTTTCACTCTTGCGAGTGTAGTTTATACGGAATATTTACTGGATCGACAGAGTTGTTGCTTCCTATCACTGTTCAGTTGTTAAAGTTCTGGTAACAAAGCGGGCTGTATTTTACACGAGCCGCCTTGGCCTGTCAAGACATCAACAGACGAAAACACCGATGTCTTTGGACATCGGCTCGTCAGACTGCAAAACCCACAGGCTTGTGTCTCTGACTAGAGACTTCTCAGTTTTCATTGATCTGTCAGGGGGACGAGATCTTGTGAATGTACTGGCGAATTATTATTATATGCACTTCGGTTGTTTTGTCAAGGGTTATCAGACAATTAACCGTAAAAATCATGTTAGAGATTTTTTATGCATAGTCTACGAAGGGTCATTCACTGACCTCTAAATTCGCATTGTTCTTTTGGAACGTACTGGCTGGTGGATTATATGCGCTTTGCTTTTTTTGTCAAGGATTTCATCAACCCAATTTCAAAATAACGTTTTCTTTTTATGCATCTCGGTCAATCGCTGACCTCGATGCTCGCATTGTTTTTGTTCAACCAGCGGACCGTCATTATATGCATAGCGCTTTGATTGTCAAGAGATTTTTAGAAACTCAACCTTAAAAATTGAGCTTTCTGTTTTTAGACATGACGGTCATTACTGACCATTTCATTTGTTCGTTCTAGGAACGGCGAGATCATATCATATTATGTGTTAAAGGGCCATCAATGCTCTCTCTGAAAATCGTTAGAATATTTTTCAATCCATCTGGCAGCTTCACTCGTTCCATCTTCGTTTCTTACCTGTTGGCCAATGCCTTGCGCGCGTCTATGAATCGTTTCCTGGTCAGCTTCAGCAATTGCTTGCGACAGTTTTTGGATTGAAAGATTTTTTACCAGAATAGGCTTCGGTCCAGCACCGATCGCATGGACCTTATCTCCCCAGAAAGGTTGATCTCCCATGAAGGGGATGACGATATTTGGGATGCCTGCACGCAAGCCTGCGGCAGTCGTCCCCGCCCCACCATGATGAATGACCATTCTGCAGCGTGGTAACAACCAATCATGTGGTACTACATCTAGATAGAACAAGTCATTCGAAGATGGCACCTTTATCCCACTCCAACCCGAAAGGATAATCCCGCGATGATTTGTTTGCTTTAGCGACTCACGCACGATTTTACCAATTCGTTCTTTATCACGATTGACCATGCTTCCGAAGGTGATAGTGACTGGCAGCTCACCTTTTTGTAAGAATGAAACGAGCTCTGCTGGTGGTCGATAAGAACTGTTCTGTGGAAAGAAATAATAACCCGTGACATGCACGCGTGATGGCCAGTCGCTTGAAGCGGGGAGAACACTTGGGCTCCACGCGCACAGGATCGGGGTCCGCGGGCGGAGCGGGTCGTGCTCAAAGGACCAGTAAAGCTTTCTCTTCGGCAGACCCGCCCGGCGGCGAACGCGTTCAAACCCAAGGCGAGCAGTCCACCACGTTATCTTGGCTGAGAACTCATGAGTAAATCGATTGAATATGGATGGCGTCCCCGGCAGTGTCATTATATTTGGATAGTCTCCAGTCGGTGCAAACATAGGAAATGTTTGGATGTGAATATCAGGAATGTTCTTCTCGCGTGCAAGTGTGTGACCGCCGATTGCGTGGGTAAACGTGTGAATAATCAGATCAGCACCCTTGCAGGCTTCCTCGGTCTGACGCCAGATATCCGCGCCAATTTGAACGGTATGGCTCATCAGTTCACCAAGCAGCCTGACAAAGTTATGACCGGCATCGTTCAGGCGTCGACTTAAATCTTCGGGATCACCAGACAAAGGCACAAAATCAATCTTATGCTCTTCCACGAGGTTTTTGAATCGAAACGGTGCGGCTAATTTAACAGCATGACCTGCTTCCATGAGCTTGAGCGAGAGTGGGAGAAAAGGCTGAACATCGCCACGCGAGCCATAGGTAAGGATCGTGATCTTCATAAAGATATTTTACCTGTCGCAGCCTGCTATACTCGAAAGCTAAGGAGTGACCATGAATAAAATCGGTATTCTGCACCCGGGAGAAATGGGAATTTCTATTGCTGCATCTGCAATCAAGAGTGGACATCAAGTATATTGGGTTTCAGAAGGTCGCAGTGACAAAACACGAGAGCGGGCACAGTCGCATTCTCTACTGGAAATCGATTCATTCCTTCAATTTTGCCAATCTTGCGAAATCATCATTAGTGTATGCCCTCCGCATGCGGCAGAAGAAGTTTCGGGTTCTGTTATAGAGGCAAGATTCAAGGGTCTATATCTTGATGCGAATGCAATTTCACCTCAGCGGGCGATCAAAATACATCAAATGATGCAAGAGAACAACATTCAATTTGTAGATGGCGGCATTATTGGTGGACCAGCGTGGAAGCCAAACGAGACTTGGCTCTATTTATCAGGGGAATATGCCAATGACATCGCATCTTGCTTTTCTGATGGACCGCTGGAAATAAAAATTATAGGAAGTGAAATAGGAAAAGCCTCAGCATTAAAAATGTGCTACGCGGCGTACACCAAAGGGACAAGTGCTCTGCTCGCCGCAATTCTTGCAGTATCTGAGTCATTGAGCGTGCGTCATGAGCTGTATCGACAGTGGGACATGGAGGATAGAGATTTTTCTGAACAAGTCAATCGGAGGGTGACACGCGTGACTGCAAAATCCTGGCGCTTCGAGGGAGAAATGAAAGAGATTGCTTCCACGTTTGAAGGTGCTGGTCTTCCGAATGGTTTTCATCAATCAGCATCAGAGATATATCGCCGGATGGCAGATTTCAAGGATGCAGCCGAGCCGCCAGCGCTTGAGGATATCTTGAAAGCAATACTCAGCCCTTAAGTAAAAATCGCCCTGAACAGGGCGATTTTGTTAATTCATTTCCTGTCTGCCAGATAATGCTCTGAGCAAGGTGTTTTGATCGGCATACTCTAGATCGCCTCCAACCGGCAGACCTCGCGCGAGGCGCGTGACTTTGACACCTAATGGCTCAAGGTGCTGGCGCATGTAGAGTGCGGTCGCGTCACCTTCCATACTCGGATTCGTCGCAAGGATTACTTCTTTGATCTCCCCTTTGCCAACACGCGCGATCAATTGCTTGATCTTCAAATCGTCGGGGCCGATGCCTTCGATGGGGGACAAGACTCCCTGCAAGACATGGTATTTTCCCTGGAAGCCGCCTGTGCGTTCTAGTGCCAGGACATCCAGAGCCTCTTCCACCACGCAAACCAGACTGCCATCCCGTTGAGATGAGTCGCAGATTTCACAGAGCTCGCGGCCGGCTTCGGTAATGTTGAAACATTCCTGACAAAGCGTGGTATTAGCTTTCAGGTTCGATAATGCAGATGCTAAATCTTGCGAGACCTCTTCAGGCGCGCGCAAGAAATAGAAAGCCAATCGTGATGCAGATTTGGGTCCAATACCTGGCAAGCGTTCGAGGGCATTAATTAGTAATTGTAAAGATTCAGGTAGGAGCATAGTCTATTTATTCTTTATCCTTTTTGCGATTAAATACGTGACTGTCCCAACAAGTGCAAGAATGGATAAGCCCCAGCAAAGCAGAATGGCAATTTCTGAAATACCGAGGCTCATTCAAGACTTAAAATGGGAGCCCGCCGGCAAGTGGGCCCAGCATTCTCTGCTGGAGCTCGCGGGATTGATCGAGCGCCATGTTCACTGCAGAGAGAACCAGATCTTGCAGCATTTCGGCATCTGCATCTTTCAGGAGATCAGGGTTGATCTCCACAGATTGACACTTCTGGTCGCCTGTCATCACGACTTTGATTGCGCCACCTCCTGCCGTAGCGGTGACTGTTTCCTCAGCAAGCTTGGCCTGGGCATCCGCCAGCTGCTGCTGCATTTTTTGTAACTGTGCCATCATTCCCCCACCACCTAATTGCGAACCTTTGTTGAATCCTTTAGCCATAAGACACCTCAATAATCGATATTGGATATTCGAGGTTCGATACTCGAACATCCAATATCACTCTTGATTTACATATCTACGATTTGACCACCATGCTGAATGGCTGCCGCGACCATACCGTCCTGCTGCACATCCGGAGGGATTTTGCCTTTCGCAGTGGTCACCACACAGCGGATGTTTAGGTCCACAGCGAATTCATCTTTGATCAACTTCCTTATCGCTTCGATCTGATCGGGTTTGTCGATCTTCGAGACCAATACATCGCTCGCCAGCCCGAGGATCAACGTCTTGCCCTGGACATCGATCATCTTGACGGAGTTCAACAGTGCAGAGAGATTGGCCTGCGCCTTTGGCAGGGATGCGGATAAGTGCTTCCATGCTTTAATCACATCCGCTGTACTCAGGGCTGACTGCTCCGCCGGCCGTGGTGGTTGTGTTTCCTCTCTGCTCTCCGATTGAGGTTCCGCCGGAACTTCGGAACTCTGGTAAAGCACTTGGGAGGACTCGGTTTGTATAGCGGGAGCAGGCTTGTCATCCCGAGAGGGCGCTGCCACGTTGTGAGGTGGATTAACATTTGTGCTCTGCACGCCTGGCTGGCTGGACTGAGTCTTTGTATGAAGCGTCGTTGATGAAGCAGGTGTGGCTGGGCGCGGAGCCGGCTCATTCGGCGCGTCCAACACTTCTGCCAGGGCAAGCTCCAGGCTAAGAGAAGGCTGCCAGCCGCCGCGCATGTCGGTGGCGGCGCTGTTGAAGGCTTTCATCGTGCGCAGGACATCGCTTGTCGAGAATGACCGAGCATGGGACTGCATCTGCTTTTTGACGTCTGCCGTCGCTTCCACCTGGTTGGCATTGCCCATTTGAATGAGCATCAGGCCACGCAAGTACTCAACGATTTGACGCGCCAGGGAACGCGGATCGGCGCCTGCATCCAGAGCTTTATGAATCGTCTCCAGCCCATGGGCGGGATCGTGCTCCATTACAGAAGAAATGATATTCAACACGCTTTGGCTTGTAGCAGTGCCCAGCACTGTTTGAGCGAGAGCGAGCGTGATCTTATCGCCCGTCGACGAGAGCTGGTCGAGCAGGGAAATGGCATCGCGCATGCCGCCTGCGGATTGACGCGCAATCTGGATCAACGCATCGTCGTCTGCCTGTATCCTTTCAGCCTTGATAATGAGCTTGAGCTGACGGACGATCTCATCGACAGGGACACGCCGGAACTCATGGCGCTGGCAACGCGACAAAACCGTCGCCGGAATTTTGTGGATTTCGGTTGTGGCTAAAACAAAGATTGCATGAGGCGGCGGCTCCTCGAGCGTCTTAAGCAGAGCATTGAATGCCGCTGTTGAAAGCATGTGGACTTCGTCAATGATGTAAATCTTGTACTTACCCTGTGAGGGGGAGAAATTGATCTTGTCACGCAGATCACGAACATCGTCCACACTCGTATTAGAAGCCGCGTCAATCTCGATCAGATCGAGGAAGCGATTCTCATTAACAGCTTTACAGTTCTCACATTCATTATCGGGGCGTTTGGCAGGATCTGGATTCAGACAATTCACAGCCTTCGCGAGCAGACGTGCAAGGGTTGTTTTTCCCGTCCCGCGCGAACCAGCGAAAAGATAGGCATGCGCAACGCGATCTGCCGCGATGGCATTCTTGAGAGTCGTGACGACATGATCTTGTCCCACGACTTCATCCCATTCTTTAGGCCGATATTTTCGGTAAAGTGCCTGAGTCATCTTAATCTGTCTCAATTCGAACCGCGAAGCACGCTAAGATCGCAAAGAAAGTTCTTTAAGCATTTTTGCAAACTTAGATTCTTAGCGGTTTGATTACGGAACCTTATATTCATCGCGCTGATTTCCGCTCGGGTCAAATAACTTTGCCATTTCACCTGTTTCCCAAACCGGATCGTTTTCGCCCCAATAGAGATCAATGACTGTGTTTGTCCCAGAAGCTGTATGGACCTGAACAGCACCATTTTTGTGCAGGATCAATTGGGGGAAGACAAAGACATTCCTGTCTTCGTCTCTCAACTCCCAGTTCGCCAGGTTGATCTGATCCTCGCCTTTGTAGCTGACCACAACCCATTCGGCGCTCAAAGTGCCGGCACCGATAACGCTAACGATCTCCACAGGGATTTCAACTTGAGGGTCAAGAGTTGCCTGGGGGGCAGATATATTCTGGCTGGCCAGAGGCGCCGCGGATTGAACAGCGGATTGACTGACCGTACGATAATTACGGTGATACCAGAACAGGATCGCACCAGTTACACACGCAGAAATCAACACGTTCAAGAGCAGGTACGAGATGAGTCGACGAGGGGCCATGTTCATCGAATCATAGCACAGATTTTCGGTCGTGGAATTAAAAAATCCTGCATCCATTCTAGATACAGGATTCAGATCCAAGCTCTCTTACGGCAGCTTTGTCACCACAAAGTCATCGAAGGAAACATCTGTGCCGTTCAGTTGTTCGCCGCTCCATGCAAATAGACCTACATTTCCTGAGGTATAGGTCGAGTCGCTCACGGAGTCGATCTGCTGACCGTCCACATAAAGTGTCAGGGTGTTACTCCCACAATCCGCGCCGATGCGGTACGAATCGGCATTTGGTGTGATTTGGCTCGATTCAGCCCACTCTCCGTTATTTGTAAGCAGTGTGTCGCCTGCAAATGTGTATTTCCCGATAGCATACTCACCTACGCCCGTGACGGCAAAATAGTAGGATGTATTGGTCAATTGCAGATTACACATAACCCCAAACGCTCCCGTTGGGTCGGTTGAGCTATTGATGGCAGTCACCTCGACGTGGACATTTTTGTAATCTTCATCATTCGGCGTACTCCACACGAAATATAAATCCTTGTTGACCAAGAATTTTAATGCGTCACTCGAATATTTTACAGAGCTGTCGGCGTCGGTGCTCGTGCCCCAGGTGATGTCATCGCCCGAAAAATCATCTTCAAGGAGTGCTCCACTACCCAGAACGCTACATGCCAGGGACGCGAGAAAAAGGGCCATAATTGCAAAGAAAACCTTCGAAAACTTAATGTTCATTTGTGTCTCCTATGAAAACCTGATGGTTCGACAAAACAGATACTATGGAAGTTCTGTCATCAAGAAATCGTCAAAGGAGACATCGGCAGAGTTCGCCTCCTCACCACTGTAGGTAAACAAAGCAACCCCGCCACTTGAATAGGTTGTATCAATCACCGAGTCGATCTGTTGACCATCTACATATAAGGTTAATGTACCGTTGGCACAATCTGCGCCGACGCGATAGGAAGAGGCGTTCTGCGCGATCAGATCGGAAAATGCCCACTGATCATTGCCTGTGAGATACAGATCGGCTTGTCCTTCCGTGGCTCTGGCGATCGCGTATTCTCCGGCGGGTGTCATAGCAAAAAAGTAGAAATTGTCACTGACCGCCTGCTGGTTGCAGATGATGCCAAATGCCGTGGTGGAGTCAGTACCGTTGTTCAGAACGGTCACCTCGATGTGTGCATCTTGGTAATCCCTATCATTGGGTGGGCTCCATACAAAATAATTCGGTGTATATATGATCATTTGTAATGCACCATTGGCATATTCCACCGATCTATCTGCATCTGTACCAGTCCCCCACTGATTAGAAGAAAAATCATCGCTAAAGAGCAGTCTTGGGCCGGATATAGAAGTAGGGCTATCGGGAGCAGCCCCTCCCCCACTGGTCACTGCATTACAAGCCAGTGCCGCCAGTGCCAAACATGCCATTGCCAGAATAATTCCATGATTTCTTTGCATCTTACATTCTCCTTTGGCCGTTAGAATAATGGGCGGTATTCTAACATCCAATATCCAATTTGATATTAGGAAATCATGGGGATAAAAGAATTGTTAGCTCATTGACAACGCGACCCAATCTCCCATCTGCTTTTTTTCGTTCAGCCGCAGACTCTTCGCCTGCGCGGCTTCGATGACGCTTTGGGCTTGCTCCTGCAGAATCCCACTCAAGATGATCGTCCCGCCCTCTTCCATCAGATCGGCAAGACCTATGTTAAACAGGCGAATGATCACCGGCGCTAGGATATTCGCAACAACCAAAGGCGCCTTTTGGAACGCGAACTTGCCTTCCAGAATTTCCTGCACGGAACCGACGCTGAGGATCAACTCGTCACCGACCCCGCTGGTGTTTGCATTCTCGCGGGCGTTGACGATTGAGTCCGCATCAATATCTACGCCCAGCGCGGCTGTAGCGCCCAACTTAATCGCAGCGATCGAGAGGATGCCAGAACCGCAACCCACATCAATTATTTGAAATTCGTTATTCGCTCGCCGAATATCGGGTATGGCTCTCTCCATTAACTCCAAACACAATTGTGTCGTGGGATGTGTCCCGGTACCAAACGCCATCCCGGGATCGATCTTGATGGCGATACGGTTAGGGTCTGGTGAACTCATCCAGGCAGGGACAATGACCAGCCGCTGACCGATCAGGATCGGTTTGTAATGCTGTTTCCAGGCTTCCATCCAGTTCTGATCCGCGATCTCTTTGTAGGATGGCGTGGGCAATGGCTGAATCATGCCCAAATAATAAAGAGACTGTTCCAGCTTCTGCCGAGTCTCTTCAATCTGATCGTTCATCTCCAAATAGGCACGGACGGTAATGGGACCCATGGGCGTGCCCGCATCTTCATCATTCGTATATTTCACGCCCTGTTCCATCATGACGCCGCTATAGGCAAAACGTGCCAGCACATCGGCAACAGCCTCTGCAAGCTCACCGTTGACAGTGAGAGAAACTTCAAGCCAATTTGTCATTTTTGTACCCATGAAGGAAATTGATCTACCAGACGTTCGATCAGCTTCCTCTCGTTGGAAAGAAGGCTGGGTAAATTGTCCATGCTGAAAAATTTCACCTGCGACGTTTCCAGATTTGGCACAAACGAACCGCTCACGATTTTGCATAAATAGACCAGGCCAATATGGTGATATTCCTGCGAGCTTTCTGCGAAGAGAAGTTTTTCCACGTTGACCTTGAAGCCCGTCTCTTCCCAGACCTCGCGCTCTATCCCGCACTCCGGGCTTTCGCCAAACTCCAGGCCGCCGCCCGGCAAACCCCAGGGATGAATTTTCCGGTAGGTATGCTCACATAAAAGGATGCGGCCTTCGTTATCCATGATGATCGCAGCAACAGCCACACGGTATCTAGGTCTGAGCAACCGGACAACGAGCAGTTGCACCTTGACCGGAAGCTCCCGCCAAATTTTCAGGAGAGTCTTCTTAATCATCAATGCTGAGGAAAACAAAAACGGATTCTGGGACATTAATTATCGGTTTGCGCGATGCGCCGGGTCCTGCGTGTCATGGTCATGAAAGTGACCATTCAAATCACAGTAAAGAGAATCGGGAAAGCAGTCCACACACTCCAGTTGCAGTGTGGCGTGGGCAATATTATAGCGCTGGAGCAGGATTTCATTGATCTGGCGTTGAATGACCCCGCCCGCGCTGATGTGGCGATCTTCTGTGAGAATGTGAGCAGACATCGTGCGCAGGCTCTGCGTGAGACTCCACACATGAATGTCGTGGATGCCCAGCACACCATCGACTTCGATGATATCCTGCACCATTTCCTTGATATTCACATCGCGCGGCGTGGCTTCGAGCAGAATATCGATTGCATCACGGAGAATGCCCCAGGCATTGTAAAGAATAAGAAAACCGATCAACACACTTACCAGCGGGTCGAGCCAGTTGGCATCTGTGAAATAGATGATCACACCGGCAATGACCGCGCCGACCGTAGAAAGCACATCGCCCATCAAATGGACAAAGGCTGAACGCAAGTTAAGGTCATGTTGACTGCCGCGATGGACTAGCAGTGCAGTGACAAGATTGATGACCACCGCGATGAGACCCACCCCGATGAGAATACCTGACTCCACTTCGGGCGGGCTCATAAACCGGCGATAGGCTTCATAGAAAATGCCGAGAGAAATCAACACCAGCGTTGTAGAGTTGAGCAATGCGACTAGAATCCCGGCGCGGTGATAGCCGTATGTCTTTTGCGCGTTGGCCGGTTGGGCGGTGATACGAACGGCAAACCAGGTGAGTCCGAGCGCGATAACGTCGGTCAGGTTATGAGCCGCATCGGTCAGCAGCGCGAGGCTGTTGGCGAAGATGCCTGCCCCGGCTTCGATGACGACAAACGCCAGGGTCAGAAAGAGCGACAGGGAAAGCCGCTGAGTCGTCTGTTTTGCAGCTTCACGCAAGTGGGAATGAGTATGAGATGATTTGTGATCCATAATTTCAACGAGTCTGGCTATCCATGTTCTACATGGTCTAGCCCGAGACGGTAGAGCCTGGCAATATGATCATCGTCGAGAGCGTAGTATACCTGTCGCCCATTTTTGCGGCTGCGGACCAGCCTGAGATGACGCAATCCGCGCAGCTGGTGAGACACCGCAGACTCGGTCATTTCGAGCTGCGCGGCGATCTCGCCGACATTCATTTCTCGATCCAGCAAAACGGAAATGATGCGCAAACGGGTGGGGTCGCTGAGGGCGCTGAACAGCTCAGCCAGATGGATGGAGGTTTGTTCCTTTAGAAGCATAGTAAATATATGAATAGTTGCTCAAGTATTCATGATTATAGCATAAAGAAAGAGAGCCGTCAAATAAAAGTAGGTTACAGGAATGCAAGCTATATTTTCTCTCTTCCAGCTCTACATAATTCCGATCGAACCGGCTGGCATCTACAAAGTAAGCTCGATACATGATCTGCCCCTTAAATTCAAGCATGCTTCTTAATCGTTTGTAGATCACTTCGCGCTTCACTCGTGAAAGAGCTTCTTCAGGTTTCACCCATTCCACCTCTGTGCTCTCTACGCTCCTCTTTAACTCTCCGGATATATATTCACAAATAAAATCCATGTTCACGATCGAGGGTTTACGGATATTCGAGTAAATTCCGACCAGGGATTTGACCTCAACTACAATTCCCGCTTCTTCAAGAACCTCCCTTTTCAGAGCCTGAGGGATTGTTTCACCCTCTTCCACTTGCCCACCCGGGAGTTCCCAATCAGCATAGCGCGGACTTTTTATGAGCAGAATCTGTCCCTGTGTGTTGATCACTAGTGCGCCGACAGCAACGATATGCATTGGGGAGTTATAGCTCATGTATGCTTTATAACATTAAACAAAAAGAGCGGACAAATTGTCCGCTCACTGCTTTCAGAGTTCTGTATCATCCACCCAACGCTTCGTTCAACCAATCCAGGAATCCCTTTTCCTGCGGCTTGACAGTTGTGCCTAAACTCTCTGCCAATTTCTCAAATAATTCACGCTGTTCTTTCGTGAGTTTTGTGGGCACGGCAACATTTACGATCACTAGCTGATCGCCACGCCCACTTCGGCGCAAGTGCGGGACACCTTTATTCTTGATATGAAATACCTTGCCAGGCTGCGTGCCAGAAGGAATCCTTAACTTTTCGTTCCCATCCAGCGTGGGGACCTCGACCTCCGCTCCCAGAGCTGCCTGAGCAACGTTAATATCAAGGTTCAAGATAATGTCATTCTCGCGGCGCTTGAAGAACTGGTGCGGCTCGACATCCAGGACCAGGAACAGGCTCCCATTCGGTCCGCCATTGACGCCGGGGCCGCCCTCCCCCGCCAGACGGATCTGCGTGCCGCTATCGACGCCAGCGGGAATCTGCACTTTCTTCTTGACCATCTTGCGCTCGAGCCCGCCCCCACGACAGGTTCTGCAGGGTGACGAGATCGTCTCACCGCGCCCGTTACAGGTAGGACAGGTTGCCGTCTGCACCATCTGCCCCAGGAAGGTTTGCCGCACCTGGCGAACTTCGCCCTGCCCGTTACACGTGGAGCAGCGGATGGGAGAAGTTCCGGGCTCGGCGCCAGAACCGTTACAGCGCGAGCAAGTTTCCTCGCGCTCGAATTCGATTTCCTTTTCTATGCCGAAGACCGCCTCTTCGAACGTCATCGTGACCTGCATCTGGAGGTCCCGTCCACGGCGGGGTGAGTTGCGCGAGCGGCGGCTGGTTGAAAAACCAAAACCTCTGCCAAACAGTTCTTCGAAGATGTCGTTGAAGTCTACGGTGTAATCGCGGAAGCCGCCCATGTTGCCGAGGCCTTCTTTGCCAAAGCGGTCATAACGAGCGCGCTTCTCAGAATCGGACAGCACACCGTAAGCTTCGTTGATCTCCTTGAACTTTTCCTCGGCGCCATCCTCTTTATTTACATCGGGGTGGTACTGACGCGCGAGCTTACGGAACGCAGCTTTGATCTCGTCATTGCTCGCGCTCCGTGCGACGCCAAGGATTTCGTAATAATCACGGTTGCTCATAATTTCCAAACGGTGGTCGAGTCAGCGGCGCTCGTCCGCTATATCGAGACCATATTATGTAACTGCTGGTTTCTACACCAGCACTCCCCGGCACCTGCGCCCGGGACAGGTGTGCGTAAGTGTACGGTCGAAAAGAGCACTCAACCTACTCAGCCAGCGGCTTACTCTTTGACTTCACCTTCGACAACATCCGGACCGGCTTCCGGGTTAGGATTCTGGTCTGAGCCATTCGGTCCGCCACCAGCGGCATTGGGCTGCTGGTACACAGAAGCACCAATCTTCTGAATGACCTGACCGAGCGCTTCGGTCGCGGATTTGATCGCGGCTACATCTTCGCCTTCCGCAACTTTCTTAACCTCAGCAACTTTCGTCTCGACTTCTGAGCGAGTCTCTACCGGAACTTTATCACCGAATTCACGCAAGGCTTTTTCCGCGGCATAAACGGTATTATCCGCGTGGTTGCGGGCTTCGATCAACTCCCTGCGTTTGCGATCCTCTTCCGCATGCGACTCGGCATCCTTGCGCATCTTCTCGACTTCCGATTCCGAAAGGCCGGAGGAGGCCGTAATAGTGATGTGCTGTGAACGACTGGTTGCTTTGTCCTGTGCGGTCACTTTGAGAATGCCGTTCGCATCGATATCAAATGTTACCTCAATCTGAGGCATACCGCGCGGCGCGGGGGGAATGCCATCCAGAATGAACTTGCCCAGGGATTTGTTATCCACGGCCATGGGACGTTCACCCTGCAGCACGTTGATCTCCACCTGGGTCTGGCTGTCGCTTGCAGTGGAGAAAACTTGGCTACGCCGCGTGGGAATGGTAGTATTGCGCTCGATCTGAGGCGTCGCAACACCGCCCAGTGTTTCAATGGAAAGCGTGAGGGGGGTGACGTCGAGGAGCAGAATATCCTTCACATCTCCGCCCAGCACACCGGCTTGAATGGCGGCGCCAATTGCGACCACCTCATCCGGGTTGACGCCCTTGTGAGGCTCCTTGCCAAAGAAGGCGCGAACGCGATCCTGCACGGCGGGCATACGGGTCATACCACCAACCATCACGATTTCATTGATGTCACCAGCGGTCAAACCGGCATCAGACAGTGCCTGTTTCACAGGAGCAATCGTCCGATCGACAAGATCGGCTGTGAGCTGCTCGAGCTTGGCGCGGGTGAGAGTTATCACGAGATGTTTCGGTCCACTGGCATCGGCCGTGAGGTAGGGCAGATTGATCTCGGTCTGCATGGTTGTCGAGAGCTCGATCTTGGCTTTCTCAGAAGCCTCCTTCAAGCGCTGCAGCGCCTGTCGATCATTATTCAGGTCGATACCATTATCCTTTTTAAACTGCTCGATCAGGTAATCCATGAGACGCAGATCGAAATCATCGCCGCCGAGGAAAGTGTCGCCGCTTGTAGCGCGGACCTGAAAGACACCATCACCAACATCGAGAATGGAAATATCAAACGTGCCGCCGCCAAGATCATAGACGGCGATCACTTCATTCTTCTTTTTGTCCAGTCCATATGCCAGGGAGGAAGCCGTAGGCTCATTGATGATCCGCAACACTTCGAGACCGGCAATCTTGCCTGCGTCCTTGGTGGCGTTACGCTGGGCATCGTTGAAATACGCCGGTACGGTGATGACCGCCTGCGTGATCGTTTCGCCGAGATAGGCTTCTGCATCGCGCTTAATCTTGGCAAGGATCATTGCAGAGACTTCGGGTGGAGAATAATCTTTTTCATCGAGCTGCACGCGCAGGTCACCGTTCGGCGCTTCAGCCACGGTGTAGGGTACGCGCTTCTTGGTACGTTCCACTTCGGGATCATCATACCTGCGCCCCATGAAACGCTTGACCGAAAAGATCGTGTTCTGCGGATTTGTGATGGCCTGATTACGTGCCACACGCCCCACCAGACGCTCTTGATTTTTATTGACAGCCACTACAGAGGGGACAAGGCGCTCGCCCTCCGCCGAAGGGATCACAACAGGCTCACCGCCCTGCATGACCGCGGCGACAGAGTTGGTGGTACCCAGATCGATGCCGATGATTTTTGCCATAAGTTCAGTTCTCCAGTGTCAAGTTTCAGGTATCAGGTCCGTCACACGTCAAGCAACCTGACACTTGACACGTGGCTCCTGACACAGTTTATTGTGCGACGCGTACCATTGCCGGCCGGATGACGCGCTCACCGATCATATATCCATTCTGGACGACGCCGATCACATGGCCGCTCTTGACGCCATCGGCGGGTTCGTGCGAGATCGCCTCGTGGAAGTTCGGGTCAAACTCAGCACCCAGTGCTTCGATTTTCTTTACGCCCTCATTCTCCAAAATAGTCTGGAATTTACGCACGACGAGCTCGATGCCATTCGCCCATGGATCCTCCGCGGAACGGTTCTTCAGGGCGCGCTCGAGGTCATCGAGGACGGGCAGCACTTTTTTGATGATGTCGCCCTTCATCGAGGCATACATCATCTCATTGTCGCGCTCGATGCGCCTGCGATAGTTCTGGAACTCCGCCTGTGAGCGCAGCCAGCTATCCTTGTACTCGGATGTTTTGGATTCGGACTCTGCAAGCTGCTTCTTCAGCGCATCGATCTCAGCCGATAGCTGTTCAG
The DNA here is from genome assembly GCA_035463255.1 of Anaerolineales bacterium. Classification (GTDB taxonomy): domain Bacteria; phylum Chloroflexota; class Anaerolineae; order Anaerolineales; family Villigracilaceae; genus Defluviilinea. The sequence goes on from DATHTL010000258.1 coordinate 14,980, forward strand.
CTTGTTCAGAGGTTGCCACAGCTTCCGTCTGATTCTCTTCCAATTCCTGCTCAACTGTGCGTTTCTTTTTTTCAGTCATACTTTCTCACCTGTTCGTCATTACAAATTTAATTATTCACCACCAATGGTGTCATTTACCAGATCACTTAAAAGTCCGGCCACATACCGGACCGTTGGAATGGTCCGCGCGTAGGACATTCTCATGGGGCCCAGAACACCTAATGTTCCAGTCGCGAGGCCGGGAACGCCATAACGGGCGATCACCATTGAGCACTGGCGCAGCTCTTCCCAGCCACCTTCGCCGCCAATGAGCACCTGCAGACCTCCGACATTGCTGTTTGTCGTCGTACGCGCGATCAAATCTTGAAGCGTCGATCGCTCGCCAAAGAGCTTCAGCGCGCGGCGGGCCTCATCCGATTCGGCGAACTCGGGTTCGGCCAGCACATTTGTCAATCCGTCGGTGTAGATTTCGCCAGAGACGCGGTCTGCCACCCGGCGCATGTCTTGAAGGATCAGGGTAAGGATATCCTGATCGAGTGCATCCGGGCGGCTCGGAAGTGCAGCAATCGCATCGACGGTGAGACCAGCCAGAACGCGGTTGAGACGTGCGGCCGTCTGGCTAAGACGCTCCTGCGTCACAGGCTCTGCCAGGGTCAAAATCTGCTGGCTCACCTCGCCCCCCACCAGAACGAGCACCATCAATACCTGTCGTCCCTGCGTGGAGATTAGCTCGACGTGTTTGTACTTTGCCTTGTCGATATGCGGCGCGGTGACAACAGAAACGCCCTGGGATTGATGTGCAAGGATTGAGGCCGCGAGGGTCATCCACTGCTCAATATCAGGGCGAGATTGATAGAACTGATGTGAGATCGTGGCCTGCACTGCCTCTGGCAGCTCAGCCTGATTCATCATCTGGCTGACAAAATAGCGATAGCCTTCCTCAGTAGGAACACGCCCCGCTGACGTATGCGGTTGGCGGAGATAGCCCATCTCTGTAAGCGCAGCCATCTCGTTGCGGATGGTGGCAGAAGACAAATTAATGCGGTAGTGCTCCACCAGCCGCTTCGAACCGACCGGCTGAGCGGATTCAATGTAATCACGTATGATTAAGAGAAGCAGCGTCTTCTGACGCTCAGTTAATTCTGGCATCTTTCTCACATAGTTAGCACTCTCTTTCGGAGAGTGCTATTCGATGGTGAATAATAATAACATGTGCGAAAGAGTACCGTCAATAAGAGGAGTGTAAGAAAACAGGGCCCACTTACAAGGCAAGCAATTTCTTTCAACAGCGCCCCCAGCGCCGGAGACGGCGGGGTGAGCATGGATAGACTTAATATAACGACTTCGCGCAAGTCCATGTAAGAAAAAGCCCATCACTCCTGTAAGTGATGGGCGAATAGATAAATTTTGCTGTTTATGGGCTTTGTGGCGGCCGCCAGACGGGGTCGAAGTCAATGTGAGGATCGTTGGTCAGGCGAGTGCGGCCGCTTCCGGCAACCGTCATAAAGTAAATATCCCGGTTGCCATCTGGGGCCATACCTTCGAACACAAGCCATAGTCCATCGGGAGAGATCGATATATCTTCAATGGGGGTCACGAAATCGAGACGTCTCGGACTTTGACTCAAATCCTCATAATTCACTTTCATTAACCACGGGCGGAAAGGGCCCGGACGGCGCTGGTTGAAATAGACCGTCTTCCCGTCAGCGGACCATACAGGTAAGAAGTCCCACAGGTCCTGTCCACTGCGGGCGAGCTGGATGGCTTCCTGTCCTGTATCCGCCATCGCCCACACTTGATAGGTGCCGACACGTTTCACCATGTATGCAATTCGGCTGCCATCGGGTGACCAGGCAGGCTGGCTGCTCTCGATCGAATCCGGTGTATTTGTCAGAAGCGTGAGTTCAAGGGAGTTGACATCGATCGAATAGATCTGCCTAAATCCTTCTCGTACAGATGTAAAGGCAATACGTGTACCATCCGGTGACCAGGCCGGGTCGAAATCTGAGCCAGGGGCTGGAGTTAGTTGTTTGAGACCGGTCCCATCGGCATTGACGATATAGAGGCTTGATTCGTTATAGATGGTTTCGTAAAACTCGCCACGCCCGGCACAAGGAGAAATAAAGACGAGTTGCCTTCCATCCGGCGACCAGGAGGGCTGGCAGGCGCCTTGCTCGATATTCGTGATCTGAAACAGATCCGTGCCATCCATGTTTACCAGATAGATCTCAGATATCCCGGATCGGGTGGAAGCGAACGCCACCTGGCCAGACCCACCCATGGAGGTGGCAACAGGAATAGGCGTATCATCCGGCGTCGGTGTAAATGCGCGTGTGGGTTGCAGAGTTTCGGTTGGCACGATGCTCGCCGTCGAGGTGGGCAAGACCGTGATGAGTGTCGCTGTGGGGAGTGACGTTTGGGTGGGCTCCGCAAGAGATGTGGGAGTACCGGGCCCCACGGCAAACGGGAAGCTGATCTCGCTCAGAGGATTGAGAAATGCCATTACCTGCGCGGGGACAAACGGCGGCCGAAAACGCACAATAGCAACGATTGCCAGGGACAACAAAAGGATCAGCGATAAGAAAATCGCCAGAGCACGCCTGCGCTCTTTTCTCCTCCGAGAGCGACGAGGTTTGAAGACGGGCAACTCCCCGGCAGACGAGACGCCGTTCGGATTTGGATTACCAGTTTTGTGATTACCAGCCGGAGCCGATGCTTTTTCCTCCGCGGCATGCTGCATCTCATCCATGACTTCCGGCGGAGGAGGCTCGATCACATAGTCATTGGGTAAAAGTTGAGTTTTGGTTTTGGTTCCCAGCAGAGCCTTTTTGAATTCCTCGGCTGTCTGGAACCGATCGGCGGGATCTACACCCATCGCCCTTTCAATCGCCGCGGCCAGACGGCGAGACACTTTGCTATTGCGTTTGCGCAAGGGTGTGAGCTGCGTGTTATCCATGGCGCGGGCCAGGCCATCTTCGGGGATGATGCCGCTTAATGCCGCATAGAGCGTTGCGCCGAGCGAGTAAATATCGGTGCGGGGATCGGTACGCGCGGTGCCGTATTGCTCCGGGGGCGAATAGCCGGGCGTCATGGCGCGCGCCCCGGTCGTCGTTGCCTGACTGCCATGTAAGACTTTCGCTAGACCAAAATCCACGAGGAAGATATGTCCATCCGGCGTGATCTTGACGTTCCCCGGCTTCAGATCGCGATGCAAAATAGGAGGTTTGCGGGTGTGAAGGTAGGCGAGCGCATCACAGATCGCGGCACCAATCAGAATGGCTTCATCTTCGGTGATATTGCCCATGCGCTCCATCCGCTGGCGCAAGTCTTCCCCCTCAATGTAATCCATCACCAGGTATTGCCCCTGATCGCCAATCACAAAGTGATCGGTGACACGCGGCAGATTGGCATGACGCAGATTCGCGAGAATGACCGCTTCGAGACGGAACTGGCGCGCATATTCGTCGGTAGTGAAAAGGTTTTCTTTAACCGCCACATCCACGCCGAGGTTTTCATCCACTGCGCGATAGACGGAGCCCATGCCACCCTGCCCGAGGATTTCAACAATGCGATACCGTTTGTGCAATAACGCGCCGCGCTCGAGAGTCATCTATTTTTGCAATCTCCCAGGAATTTTGCCGTAGACTTGGGATTATAACAGAGTGACGCCCTACATCTTGGGGGGCCTTGCTAATTTGAAATGAAAAAACAACCAAGGTGCTCCTGCCGTGACCCAGAAACCAACGAGCGTGTAGCGGATATAACGCAAGACTAGCGGGATGAAGGTTTCGCCGCGCGGAAAGACCTCACCCAGGCCATACCAGAGCACCATAATACCAAGCAGCCCGATCGCATATCGCAGGGCGCGCTTCTCCACCGGACCCGCGGTGTTGTAGCCGCCTCGAGAAGCAATCCACGCTGCCCCGGCCGCGAGCCCGAAGAGCGACCCCGCGGAGGTGAGAATCCCTTCGTTCGAAACAGGATCAGGCACAGGTCCGACCCGGAGCGCATTGTCCGTCCATGCTACAGGAAAGACATAAGCATTGAGAGGTGCGCTGATCAATACACCCACCGCAACCATGATTAGAGAGACGACAAACGCAATCATCACTTGCTGCATGAGCGTTTTCATTTTTAGCCACGCCTCGACAGGACCCCATAATTTCAAGAACGCAATTAAAAGTGCAATACCGATCAGCCAGCCGACCACTACATCATGCACAAAATGCATGCCCAGGTAGAGCCGTGAAAAACCGATGAAAAATACCAACAAAAAGGCTGTAATCCAGGCCCAGCGCTTATTGACCCAGGCCGCCATGATGCCCCATAATGCTGCCCCATTCTGGGCGTGCCCGGAAGGGGTTCCAAATGTCTGCTCAACAGACAGGGGTTCGACATCTATGCTTACCCAATAGGGACGAGGAGCTGTAAACAACACTTTGACAATGGCATTCAAATAATTGCTTGTGGTTAGGATGAAAGCAATGCGCAATCCCAGGCTCGCATCGATGCTCCAGTACACCAACGGTAACACGAGGAAAAAGAAATTTTCATACCCTAAAAATGTGAAGAACTCCATTGGCACTTCGAGCCAGGCGCCAAGCGATTGGATGGCAATGATCCATTCGATTCCGTTTTCAATGAGAGTATCCATGTATATCTCCTTTGAAGTGTAATGTGAGCCGAATCCACCGTATTCTTAATCTAATAAATTACTAAACTTCTGCGGGTGATTTTTAGACTAGAATCATTTTCGTCTAGTCACATTTATCGTCGCTGGTAAAAATTTCCTAAACATCGCGGAAAAGTTTCCATCTGTGTTCTCGTGTTTACGATAAAAACCCCTCTCCAGTATTAGACCGTAACCTTTTTTCTATTGTACACTTACACACAAAAAATGCAAAAATCACATGTACAGCAATCCCGCTGGTGGGACTGGACCGCCATAGGTCTGCACTTTATCCTGTTGCAAACGGTTGCTTCGCGCCTGGTGGCCACCACATGGACTCCATTCCTTTTCCTGATCCAGACCTTCACTTACATGGGCTTCGTGATCGGAACGGCGCTCGGTTATAGCATGTTCCACCGCCGGACGACTCGCTGGCTGAACTTCTTCTACATGATCATTCTGCTGCCTCTGCAATGGACTCTGGTCATTGACCAGAACACTTCTCTCGAGGAGCAGTTGCTCAGTGTAGCGGGACGTCTGTTCTTTTCCACGTCGGACTTTCTGGCACGGCGGCCCGTGGAGGACCCGATCTTCTTTGTGGCGGTGATGTCCCTGGCGTTCTGGGTCATCAGCTCATGGTCAGGTTTCGCCCTTGTGCGCAACCAGGATTATCTCGGTGCAGTTCTGCCCGCCGCGATCGGGCTGATTATTATTCACAATTACGACCATGCGATCGCAGGCCGGATCTGGTTTCTGGCCTTTTTTGCTTTTATTGCATTACTCCTGCTGGGACGGTTGCAGTTCTTGCAGAACAAGATTTCGTGGCGTGAGCGACGCATCTTCCTTTCGCCAGATACCAGTGTGGATCTGACGAGTAGTATGGCTGTGGCCGCGAGCTTGATCATCATCGTGGCCTGGACGATCCCCGCTTCTATCTCGAGCATGCAATCGGCGGTGAAGACCTGGAATCGCGTGACGCGTCCGTGGCACGAGTTCACACAAAAGATGGAAAACGCTGTGAGTGCGCTTGAATCGCCCAGCGGGGGGACGCGCGGCGAGTTCTTCGGCTCGCAGCTGGCGCTTGGGCGTGGCTTCCCCCTTTCGGATCTCGTCATGTTCCAGGTGGAAGCGCCTGAGGTTTCGTTCGAAGAGAAACCGCCGCGCTATTACTGGCGCGGACGTACGTACGATCGCTTCGTGGAAGGTCAGTGGTACACAACGGGTACCACGCGCGAAGAATACTCTCCCGCAGTGACCAATCCCTATCAGGTGCCCGCCGAGGAAAAGACCCCGGCACATTTCTTGTTCAATACCGGTGATACACGATTTTCGCTGCTTTATTCCCCGTCGCAGCCTATCTGGGTCAGCCGGCCCGGCGTGACGTTTACAACGCCGGCCGAAAATCAGGCCAGGGACATTATTGCCTGGCATGCCTATCCTTCGTTGCGCGGCGGCGAGACCTACCAGGTGGACGCCATCCTGAGCAACCCGAACCGGCAACAATTACTGGAAGCCGGCACGGACTATCCTGGATGGGTCACGCAAAAATATCTACACCTGCCGCAAGATTATTCTCCGCGCATCCAGGAGCTGGCCAGAGAGGTCACGCGTGATGCCGTCACGCCGTATGAAAAGGCTATTTTCATTACGCGCTACCTACGGGAAAACATCAAGTATTCAGAGACCATCTCCGAGCCGCCGCGCAACAAAGATGTGCTGGAATGGGTTATGTTTGATTACAAGCAGGGCTATTGCGTTTACTATGCTTCTGCAGAGGTACTGATGCTACGCTCGGTGGGCGTGCCTGCTCGCATGGCCGTCGGCTTTGCACAGGGGGAACGCGATGGGAATGAATACATCGTACGCCGCCATCATGCCCACGCCTGGCCGGAGGTCTACTTCCCGGGGATTGGCTGGGTAGAGTTCGAGCCCACCGCGGGACAGGCGCCTCTCGATCGCCCACTTCCGCTACAAGACCCGTCAGACGCGGAGAACTTTAATCCTCTTCTTGGAGAATTATTAACAGAAGATACACGGGATTTTGCAGAGAGAGAACAACTCGACGAAGGAGTGAACGCGGCTGTTGAAGAGCAGACGCCCGTCAACCCGGCACTTTACTTGCTGCCCATCCTGGCGGCTCTGGCCGGGCTGGCGTTCTTCCTCAGCTATCGTTACGGTCTGCACATGCGCCTGCCTGGCCTGCTGCGCACCACCATGGAACGCAACGGGATCGATGTACCGATCTGGGTTCTGCGTTGGGAAAACTGGGTCAACCTCTCCCCCATTGAAAAGTCCTTCGAAAGCGTGAACTTTGCGCTTCGATATCTGGACCAGGCTGTGCCTGTCCATATAACGCCAATCGAGCGCGCCGCCAGGCTGACGCGCATCCTGCCAGATAAAGCGGATCAGATCAAAATCCTTCTGGACGAACACCAGACATCCCTTTATACTTCCAGAGTTGCGGATGTCACCCAAGCCCGCCATGCTGCCTTCAACATACGCAAGCAAACCATCATTGAGCGGATCCGCTACATGTTCTTGGGCAAGCCTCCACGCTAATTTTCCAAACTATACCTAGCGGGTCTTGATCAGGCGAAGGAAATCGCATGGAAACAATCAAGGCCAAAGCCATCACCATCAACGATCAGGTTGTTGCGGTTACCCAGCAAAGCGCGAAACTGCGCAACTCGCTGGCATTCAAGCACGTGCCTGAAGAGGCAGTTGAGGAACTCAAGAGTCTAGAAAACTCCCTGACGCGCATCAGCGAAGTCCTCATCCCCTTTGAACAGAAAAGCAGTCACCTGCAGGCCCTGGCCGGGATCGGGCAGGTGGTCAACTCCACGCTGGAGGTGGATGAAGTCCTGCAGATCGTGATGGACACCATTGTCCGACTGACAGGCGCGGAACGCGGCTTCCTGATGCTGCGTGACGAGCAAGGGGAAATGGTTATTCGCACTGCCCGCAACTGGGAGCGTGAATCCATCAACCAGAATGAATCTGCTATCAGTCGAACCGTGGTGCAGCGAGTGATCGACAGCGGGGAAGCGATCCTCACGACAAACGCCCGCGAAGATCCGCGCTTTGACGGGCAGGCCAGTATTATTGCCTTTAACCTGCGTTCGATCTTGTGTGTGCCCTTAACGGTCAAATCGGAATTGATCGGGGTGATCTATACCGATAACCGCATCCGTACCGGCATCTTTTCTGAATCTGATCGTGATTTGCTGCTTGATTTTGCAAATCAGGCCGCAGTGTCCATCGAAAACGCGCGCTTGTTCTCTTCCCTGAAACGCACTCTTGCAGAAGTGACTGAGCTCAAGAATCTCATGGATGACGTCTTCTCATCCATTGTGTCGGGTGTGATCACCGCCGATGTGCAGGACCAGATCACCCTCTGCAACCGGGCCGCCGCTTACATATTGGGACACACAACGGCAGAAATCGTGGGACGGCCGCTCGGAGAGATCATGCCCACATTTGCGAATGAGATTCTGCCGCATCTCGAATCCGTGCGTAAAACGGACCAGCCGGTCGTCGGGCTGGAGCTCAGCCAGAACCTGCCCGAGCGCGGCTTTGTGGACTGGCGCTTCAACCTCTCCCCACTAAAAGACGCAGGGGATATAACGCAAGGTGTTGCCATCGTGCTCGATGACATGACCGAGCGCAAAAAGCTTGAAGCGCAGCGCAGGCTGCTGCAGCGCATGGTATCGCCGGCTGTGCTCGACCAGATCGACCCCAACAGCTTGCAGATCGGTGGCAAAAAGGTCTACATTACGATCCTGTTCGCTGATATCCGCGGCTTTACAGCATACAGCGAACAGCATTCGCCGGAGGAGTTGGTAGCTGTCCTCAACCGCTACCTTGCGGCTGCCGCGGACGCCGTGCTCGCCCACGAAGGCACCGTGGATAAATTCCTGGGCGATGCGGTGATGGCATGGTACAACGCGCCGCTCCCCCAGCCTGATCACACGTTGCGCGCGGTGAAGTCGGCGCTGGCAATTCGCGATGCGGTGGCGGCTCTGCACAACGAGATGCCTAAAGATGCCCAGCTTGATTTTGGCGTAGGGATTCATTATGGCGAGGCGGTGTTAGGCTGGATCGGCACCGAGAAGCGACTGGAATACACGGCCATCAGCGACAGCGTCAACACGACAAAACGCATCCAGGAAAATTGCGCTAAAAACCAGATCCTGATCAGCCGGGAAGCGTATGAGCGCGTGAAGGATGAGATTGAGATGAAGCTTAATATACCTATTTCGGCAAAGGGAAAAACCCAGCCGCTGGAGGTGTATGAGGTGGTGGGGTTGAAATAATGTAAAAACAAGTAGGGTCTGGCAGCTGCCAGACCCTACTTGTTTTATCCCCAAATCCTGCTCACAAACCTGACTAGCTGCTCCATGCCCTGCGCAATGGGCGCGCTATTGATATATTCGTGGATCGTGTGCGCACTGCCACCGGTCGTTACACCCAGCACAATCGCCGGGTATTCTTTGCTGAGCGGCACATTGGCATCGGTAGAGCCAGAGATCAAGCCGGCATCTATTCCCTGCTCGCGCAGACAATCCCTGGCCAGCAGCACCAATGGATGACTGGCCGGTATTTCTCCCGCGGGGCGCTGCCCGATCATCTCCGCTTCGACAGTGACACCGGGCCGGTTGGCATACTGGATCAACTTATCCGCCGCCGATACCAGCTCAGCCAGCGACTCTCTGCCCTCCGAGCGCAGGTCCAGGTCAAAGGAGGCCTGGGAGGCGATGACATTTACAGACGTGCCGCCAGAGATCTTACCAATATTCATGGTCGTGCGCGGATGATTCGGCAACGTCAACGAGGTCAATGCGACCACAAGTTTTGCCAGCTCATGCACAGCGGAGGGCTGGCCATAGTCTGACCAGGAATGCCCGCCGCCCGTGCGAGCCGTGACGCGGTAGCGTTTAACTCCGACGGCGCGATGGTACACATGGCCCAGCGCCAGTCCTTCCAGAACAAGATAGGCATGCACATCTGCCCCAAAGCGGTTGACAACAGCTTTCATGCCGCGCAGGTCGCCCAGTCCCTCCTCACAGACATTTGCCACGAACCACACGTCACCGCGCAGTGGGATGGCGCGCTCCCGTAGGGACCAGATCAGGCCAAAGAGTGCAGCCACGCCGAGAGAGTTGTCCCCGATCCCGGGTCCGTGGACCAGCTCCGGGCTCCGTTTGACGCGCAGATCGGTTTCCGCGGGGAAAACCGTATCCATGTGGGCGCTGACGATCAGCGGCTTCCCCTGTCCCATCCCGGGCAGACGTCCCAACACGTTGCCTGCCTCATCGAGACAAATATCCATCAGTTGCTCCTTGATGAACAACTGATGGAGGAACTCGGCCCTTTTTTCCTCGCGGAACGTGGGCGCCGGGATCTGCTGGATCTGAATGGCTAGCTCAACAACACGATTCACAAAATCTTTCATTACACTTCCCGTACCATTTCTCTCAGGACTCCCAGGCGAGCCTCGGCCAGCCCGGGCAACACATCCAAAGGATAGAATGCACCGCTGCCTTCCACCTTCAAGGAAGCGGATATGTTTCCATACAATACGCCCTCCAGCGGATCATAATTCTTGCAATAGCCCGCCAGAAAGCCTCCACTAAAAGCACTGCCCGCGCCGGTGGGATCGGCCAGGCGGGCCGGATACGCCGGGATCTCCCACCGCTTTTTGGTGTTGGTGTCATAAAGCAATTGGCCCTGCGCGCCACATTTGATCACCACATATTCGCAGCCATAGACCGAAACGGCTTCTGCCATTTCCCACAGGTCGTGGGTTTGGCCCCAGAACAAGCTGCGGAGCTTTTCCTGCGAGGGAAGAAAAGCCGTCACACCGTTCAACAGAGTCGGTAATTCACGCCGCGCTTTCGGCTTCATTGCGTCAGGTCCCGGATCCAGTACGAACGTATGCACGCTTCCGCGCTTCATGGCTGCGATCAATTGCGTCTGTGTGACGATATCCATGGGGCATAGCACGGCAGCGCGCGCCGTCAGATAATCGGCGGGAATATCCGTGACGATTAACATGCGCTCGGGGTCGGGTTTCTTGTTTTCATCAGGGGGCTGGTAACCGAGGAGCGATTTGGGGAACGTCATGTCACGCCGCGCAAACTGAGAAACCGGATTCACCTGACTCATTTCAAACGATTCGTTGTAGGCAAGAAATTCCCGTACATCCATCTTCTTTGAAAGAATGCGAATTCCGCAGGTGTCAAAGCCGCGTGCCATGCATTCGTTGAGCCACTCGCGAGGGTAATCATCGCCTACCCGCCCTATCAATCCAATCTCGGATTCCCAGATTCGAAGTCCCGCCGCTGCATAGAGCAGATTACCGCCTGCCACATCCAGCCGCGGCAGGCCGGAATGCGGCAAAAGATATTCGCGTGCCAGCTTACCAAAGACCAGAAACTGAGGCTCCATAGTCTATGTATTATAAAAGAAAAGGCGACAGTTGCTTACGACTGTCACCTGATTGAACATCATAATCCTTTACAGGGAGGCTTTACTCGATGAATGGACTGGTCCCCTGATTCTGCTCAAGGGGCACGAGGAACGTAAATGTGCTGCCTTTGCCTTCCTCGCTCTCCACCCAGATGCGCCCGCCGTGCAGCTCGATGTTGGCCTTAGCGACCGCAAGCCCAAGCCCCATGCCGCCGTAACGCCGGGTGAGATGAGTCTCTACCTGGAAGAACCGTTCGAATACCCTCGGCAGGTCGCGCGCCGGAATGCCAATCCCGTCGTCGATCACGCTCACCCGCAGATGACCGGAATCCTCCTCCGCTTTGACTGTCACGTGCCCGCCAGCTTCCGTGAATTGAAGGGCATTCTTCACCAGGTTACTCAAGGCAATGCCAAGCTTTGCTTCATCGGCTTTTAAGTAAAGCGGGGAATCGCCCATCTCAGATTTGATCGTAATATTTCTTGCCTTGGCGTCATCCTGGAATGTCAGGAGCACATCGTTCACGATCTTTGCGAAAGAAACCTTCTGGCTGCGAACACGGGCCGCACCGTTTTGCACATTATCGACATCGGATAGATTCTCGACAATTTCCTTGAGCTTGGTGGCATTGCGGATGATCATGTCGAGCTGTTCGCCATACTCGTTGCCTGCCAATTCACGCAGGAATGTGGCATGACCGAGGATCAACCCGAGGGGAGTGCGCAGCTCATGCGAGGTGATCGCGACGAAGTCTGTTTTGAGGCGTTCAAGCTCGGCCAGCTCGATGCTCGTCGCACGAACCTTCCGCTGCAGGCTGGCATTCTTCATGGCCTGTGCTGCAAGCGCCGCAAGCGTTTCGAGAATCGTCAGGTCTTCTTCGGTATAATGGGCGTCGTCCTTTTTATTCAGTGCTTCCAGCACGCCGACGACCTCACCGCGCACCATAAGCGGGACTGCCACCAGAGAACTCGTCTCATGTTTGGTCACATGGTCCACTACTTTAAAGTGACGTTGATCCACTTTCACATCCTGGATGATCAACGGCTGACCGCGGCGATAGACCCAGCCTGCCGCACTGCCATCGAGTGGAACGCCTACCGGGCGGAGACGTTCGCGCTCAAACCAGTGCATGGCAAGGAAGCGCAATTCCTCGGCAGTATCATCGTATTCCAGGATGGAGGCCAGTTCGCTGTTGGTGAGCTCGATGGCTTCGTTGATAACAGTTTGTAAAAAGGACTCTAGATCGGGTGCTGTGGTTAAACCCCGTACGACTTCCAACAAACGTTCCAGATGATCGATGCGTTGGTTGGTGACCATTGCGCACATTATACAACATGGAATGAATAAAACAATAGTTATTTCATTGTAATCGGATCAACTGACCAGTTTAGCAGAATAAGGAGATCTAATTTCATGGCAAGCAAAAAAGTACGTGTTGCGATTATCGGAGTGGGGAATTGCGCCTCATCCCTCGTGCAGGGCGTTCAGTATTACAAGGACGCCGCAGACGATGCCCACGTCCCCGGGATTATGCACGCCCGCCTCGGCGGATATCACATCCGCGATATCGAATTTACCCTGGGCATCGATATCAACGTTACCAAGGTTGGCAAGGACCTTTGTGAAGCTATCTTTGCCGAACCCAATAATACCTACAAGTTCGCGGATGTCCCGCAGCTCAACGCCCCGGTGGTGCGCGGCATGACCCACGATGGACTCGGCAAATATCTTTCGGGAATCGTCCAAAAGGCGCCCGGACCCACAGCCGATATCGTCAAGCTGCTAAGAGACACCAAGACCGATGTGGTCGTGAACTTCCTGCCCGTCGGTTCTGAGATGGCGACCAAATGGTATGTAGAACAAGCCATCGAAGCGGGTTGTGCTTTTGTCAACGGCATTCCTGTCTTTATTGCATCCTCGGAATACTGGTCCAAGCGATTCCGCGATGCCAAGCTTCCCATCCTGGGGGACGACATCAAGTCACAGGTTGGGGCAACCATCTTGCACCGCCAGCTTGCCACGCTCTTTGTTGATCGCGGCGTGCGCATCGATCGCACCTACCAGCTCAACTTCGGCGGCAACACGGACTTTCTCAACATGCTCGAGCGTGAACGGCTTGAGAGCAAAAAGATTTCCAAGACCAACGCAGTCACCAGCATGATCCCCTACGAACTGAACCATGACGATGTGCATGTGGGACCCTCGGACCATGTGCCGTGGCTGACCGACCGCAAATGGGCCTACATCCGTATGGAAGGCACCACGTTTGGCGATGTGCCGCTCAACGTAGAAGTGAAGCTTGAAGTGTGGGATAGCCCCAATTCTGCGGGCGTGATCATCGATGCCATCCGCTGCGCCAAGATCGCCCTGGACCGCAAAATGAGCGGACCGATCATTGGACCCTCCTCCTACTTCTTCAAGACGCCACCGAAACAATTCCGTGATGAGGTCTGCCGCGAAAAGGTGGAAGCGTTCATCAATGGGGATAAAGACGCGGGCTCGTAAAAGGGAAAATGTAAAAATAAAAAGGCGTGTCTTTCAATAGACGCGCCTTTACTCTTATAATCGAAGAAACAAAATGAGCAAATTGCATCTTTCAACATCTCTCCTCTTGCTTCTCACAATCCTTCTCGCCGCCTGCCAGCCTGCGCCCGCTGCCACCCCGGATATGAGCGTCGCGCTGACCCAGGCGTTTGAAACCGCGCTGGCAGGGTTACAACCGTCTGCCACTCCCCTTTCAAACGAAACCCCTGTTCCGGCTCTCAGCCCGACGGCCGTTGCCGCCCGCACACCACCTGCGCTCCCCGCAACCTTTGTGGCGAGTCAGCTCAATCCCTTCGATACGCCGCATACGTACATTGAAGATACATGCCAGTATCTCTACGATAAATGGAGTTCCAACAACGCCGCGCCGGGAACCGTTGTTATCGTCATCATGTTCCACGGCATTACCCAGGAAAAAGCGGAGCGCGTACACGATATCAGCAAGCAGGACTTCAAGCAGCTGATGGATGATATGAAGGAGCAAGGATTTGAGGCCATCAACGCCACGCAGCTGGCGGACTTTCTTGATCACAATACAAAGATCCCGCCGCGGTCGGTTGTGTTGGTCGTGGATGACCGTCACCGCGCTGAGAGCTTCAATGAGCACTTCCGGCCCTATTACCAAAACTGGGGCTGGCAGGTGGTGAATGGATGGATCAGTGCCTTCGGTGCGGAAGATGCCTTTTTGCAGGAAAATCTCGTTTTAGCCAATGAAGGCTGGGTGGATTACCAGTCACACGGTTTTATCCACAATGAGAACATGACCGACAGCTCCACCGATGACTTTCTCAGGCAGGAACTGGAAGGCTCAAAAGAAAACCTGCAAACCTTTTTCAATAAAACACCGGTGGCCATCATCTGGCCGGGTGGAAACTTTGGCATACGCCCCGTGCAGGCTGCCCGCCAGTATGGATACCGTGTAGGCTTCACCATCAATCCACGCGGGCCCATTATGTATAACTGGGTACCTTTAGCCGACCAACAAGATCCTGCTCGCCCAATTTATCTGCCAGAAGGCCACGTCAACGATCCGCGCATGGTGCTGCCGCGCTATTGGCCCAATCAGGTGCAGGCTAATCTAGATGCTGTGCGCAATATCGGCAAGGATGCTGCGGCCTATGCGGAGCAGAACAAAGCCACGGAGCTCGAGTATTACGACATCATGTGCGCGCCGACGATGGGGGCGATTCCGTAATATCCTCGCGCTGAGCGGAGCGAGCGTTAGCCAAGCACACGCTTCGTCCGCGAGCGGAAGGACGCCGTTCTCCGCTCACGATAGTCCCGGTGCTTTTCCGGGAGCGCGATGGTTCGGGGGGTATACTTATTATATGGATTTCCAACCCTATATCCCGGGAACAAATCCAGTGGAACCGGGGCCGCTCTCGCGGTTTACGCCTCCACTGGAAGAAGGAGTCATCGCCGCATGGCTTCCGGCGCACGCGCCTGCCGGGAGCTGGGTGCTCGACCCGTTTGGATTCTCCTCACGGCTGGTGCTGGAAGCGGCGCGCGCAGGCTATCGCGTGCTTGTGACGGTAAACAATCCCATCACGCGTTTTCTGTTGGAGATGTCTGCAAATCCTCCCGCGGAAACAGACTTCAAAGCCGCGCTGGCCGACCTGGCCGCCTCGAAAAAAGGAGAGGAGCGACTCGGTGCGCACCTGCAGTCACTGTACCTGACTCCCTGTGAGAAGTGTGGGACTGAAATCTATGCGGATGCTTTTCTCTGGCGCAAGGGCGAAGAAGCGCCGTATGCGCGTATATACACGTGTCCGCACTGTGAGGACTCCGGGGAGCGTGAGGCAAACCCACTTGATATCGAGAGAGCAAAAAGGATTGCCGGCACAGATACGTTGCACCGCTCACGCGCCTTTGAGCGCGTGGTCACGCTAAATGACGAAGATCGCGTCTATGCGGAAGAAGCGATCGAATACTATTTGCCTCGTCCCCTATATTTCTTAACCACGGTCATCAACCGCCTCGACGGACTGAACCTTACCCCCGAACGACGCCGGGCTCTGAACGCGTTGATCCTGATCGCCTGCGACGCGGGCAACACCTTATGGGACCATCCCTCCGAGCGGCGGCGGCCGAAGCAGCTCAACGTGCCAGGCCAGTTCCGCGAGCACAACCTGTGGATGCATCTCGAGCGCGGACTCAACCGATGGACAGAGACAGCTTCAGGCGTAGTCATCGAAGCGTGGCACGCCGAAGAGCGACGAAAGCTTCCGGAAAGTGGCGGCATCTGCATCTATGAAGGACGCTTGAAGGATCTCGCGGAGGAAGTCAAGAAAGAGATTCCCATCCAGGCAGTGATCGGCTCACTGCCGCGTCCGAATCAGGCCTTCTGGACCTTGTCTGCTCTGTGGGCAGGCTGGCTGTGGGGACCGGAAGCAGTGGAGCCTTACAAACCTGCCCTGCGCCGGCGGCGCTATGATTGGGCCTGGAACGCGACCGCGTCGAATGCAGCCTTCACGCACCTATTCGGGCTTTTACATTTGGGTACGCCCTTCTTTGCATTGCTCTCGGAGCCAGAGCCTTCCTTCCTAAGTTCCGCGTTGACCGCCGCAAGCGCGGCAGGGTTCGATCTCCAATCTGTTGCTCTGCGAACGGAACATGACCCGATCCAGATCTTGTGGACGTGCGGCGAACATTTGAAGCGCCAGCCTGACGAAGCACGCGTGGAAGACGTGCGCGAGGCAATTTATACTCATCTTGTGGAACGTGGCGAGCCTGCAAGTTATTTGCACGTTCATGCTGCGGGGTTGATCGCACTGGCAAAAGCCCACGCATTAAAACAGAAAGATCAGGAATTCGATGAGGCGCTGCGTACAACGCATTCGCTGATTCAAACTGTATTGGAGGACGACCCGCGTTTTGTGCATTATTCGAGCGGGGAAAGTGTGGAGACGGGGTGGTGGGGGTTGAGAGCAGAGTCCGAACCTGCCTCATCTACGCCGTCGGCAAACGGCGACTCCTCTGCACGCGAGTCGCTGTCGGACCGCGTGGAGATTGCGATCGTCACTTTTTTACAAAAGCATCCGAATAGTATTTATCTCGAGATCGCGCAGGATCTTTACCCGCGCTTTCCCGGCTTGCTCACTCCTTCTCAGGGAATGGTGTATGCAGTGTTGACCTCCTATGCCAGCAAGGAGAGCGGCGAGTGGAAGTTGCGCCCGGAGGATGTGGCTTCGGCGCGGCGTAATGAGCTCAATACTATCCCGGGCCTGATCGAAGCTCTGGGGCAGCGCCTGGGCTATTCCACTCGCAGGCACGAGAAACATTATTTCTGGGAACAGAATGACAGGGTCGAGCGTATTTTTTATATCCTGGCCTCCGCGCTCATCGGACGGGCAATTGCCGAAACGCCGTATCCGCCTGAACAAACCGTCATCGTCATCCCCGGCGGACGCGCCGCGCTGGCTGCCTACAAAGCTCAGCGTGACCCCGCGCTTTCGGCGCGCATAAAACAGCTTCACGTTGTAAAATATCGTTTATTGCGCACGTTGATCGAATTACCGGTGCTGACACGAGAAACATTCGAAGAGCAAATCGCTGGTGACCCGCTTGAAAAATCAAGACCGCAGATGATCATGTTTTGATCCCATTTACACGAAGCTGCGCCACTCAAGGATGGGATCCCGCATAGCTGCAAAGGAGGCTGAGGATGGTCAAGAAACTGTTCCTGGTAACGACTCTCGTGGCACTCGCTTTATCGGCCTGTAACGGACAGGCTGCCCAAGAAACGACAATCCCACCTGTTACAGATACCCAGGTTGCCACGGCTTTGGTGTCCTTCACGGAACCGCCTGCCGCGACCGAAACGCCTTCCCTTGGGCCCACCGAGATGGCTGGCACACAGACCGCCGCAGCTCTTCCAACGGCTACGGCAACCGCCACTCTGGGAACGCCGTTCCCAACCAATGCGCCCGACTGCACGAACAGGGCTTCGTTCGTCGCCGATATCACCATCCCCGACAACACCAACGTTGCAGGCGGCACAACCTTCACCAAAACGTGGCGCATCGCCAACACCGGCACCTGCGTCTGGGCACCCAATTACACACTCAGTCATTATTCAGAGCAGCGCATGGGCGCACCCGATTCAGTGCCACTGGCAGTGACCTACCCCGGGCAGAACCTGGATATTTCGGTGGAACTGACTGCGCCCACTGCTACAGGAACCTACCAGGGCAATTTCGTCATCAAGAACCCGGAAGGCCTGATCATGAGCATCGCCGATGATTCCCGCCTGTGGGTCATCATCAATGTGACCGTCGTCGGCGGCACATCCACCGCATCGGCGACTGCCACCGCGATCTCGAATGTGGCTCTTTCCTCCGCAACGGTCACAATTACAGGTACGCCTCCAACCGCTACCGCGACCGGCGCTAGCAGCTCCAACATCACCACCGGCAAGTGCGCCTTTACCACCGACCGGACGAAACTGACAGAGGTGATCAACGCCGTCAACGCCCACCGCGCACGGAATGGACTGCCTGCCTATACGGTCAGTGCCCAATTGGCACAGGCCGCGCAGCGACACGCCATCGACATCGCCTGTAATAAGGTCTACGTCCACACCGGCACCGACGGCTCCACTCCCAGATCACGTGTTGCCGATACCGGCTATGTGGCCAAAACTGTCTCTGAGAACGTGAACGGCAACTATCCTCCGCTGGATGGCCAGGGCGCGGTCAACTGGTGGATCAACGACAAGACAGATCCCACACATGGCAAGAACCTGCTAAGCACCACCTTTACCGAGATCGGTGTGGGCTATGCCTTCTTTGACAATTACGGCTTTTATGCGCTAGTGTTTGCACAACCATAATCGTTAGATATGAATCGTCCCGAAGATTTTGTGATCGGACCCCTCGGGACGATTCTTTTAATTTAATATTTCCCAAGTAGAATTACCCCCGCTATGAAGAAGATCTGGTTATTGATCCTGCTCACCAGCTTGAGCCTCACCTCCTGCGTCAAAATTTCTGAGGAAACCCCGGTCTCGGCTCCGCCTGCTTTTGTCACATCAACCCTGCCGCCGACCAGGCAGGGGTTGTCTGTGCCGACAGATGTTCTGCCCACCGGCACACCGGACGCGTCCACCACGACAACGCCCGGCACCGGCACCCCTGACGGTGAAGGGACTGCTATCCCAGCGTCCGCCAGCGGCTCATGCCAGGACAGCGCGGTGATGATCGCCGATGTGACCGTGCCCGATAACACGCAGATGTCCTATGGACAGAAGTTCACCAAGACCTGGCGTTTCATGAACAATGGCAAATGCAACTGGAGCGGGTACACGATTGCCTTCGTAGCCGGTGACCGCATGGCATCGCCCGATACCGCTACCGTGCCGCAGACAGAGCCAGGTGAGACTGTGGATGTCTCCGTCGAGCTGACCGCCCCCTCCGTCGATGGATCGTATACAGGTTTCTTTGAGCTGCGAAATGCAAACGGTCAACCACTGGCCATCGGGGTAGAGAATAGCTTCTGGGTCAAGATCCTGATCGGCAATGTAGCTTCTGCTCCCGTGACAGCGCCTACGATCGCGATTACACCGTTGAGCGGTGTGCCCACGGTTAAAGTTTCTGGCCCCGCGAGCTGCAATTACTCCACGAGCTCTTCCTACCAGACCGAGATCGCCAACCTGATCAACAACGCCCGCGCCGGGGCAGGTTTACCGCCGCTGGCGGTTAATGCAACTTTGACCGCCGCCGCACAGGGGCACAGCATCGATCAGGCCTGCCACGGACTTATCAGTCACACCGGCTCCAACGGTTCTTCTCCCAGTCAACGAGTTGCCGCGGCCGGCTACGCCGCATCTCGTTCTTCAGAAATCATTTATGGAAGCGGTTATCCTCAAACGGCCTTTGACTGGTGGATGAGTGACCAGATTCACCGGGATGAAATCTTGAACCCCTATGTCACCGAGATGGGCGTGGGCTATGCCTATATTGCCGGCACCGCAAAAGGCTATTACACGGTTAATTTTGCAGCCCCATAAGAATCGCTATGACTAAGAAAATCACACTCGCCCTGCTCTTGCTTTTGCTGTTTACCGCTTGCGTCCAAGTTTCAGGAGAGTCGCCCACCGACGAGGCGCCGGTCGCGTTCGTCACCTCGACGTTGCCGCCAACCAAGTTTGGACTCACCGTGCCGACCGAGGTCCCACCGACGGCTTCGCCGACATCCGACCCGCTCACCCCCAGCCCGACGCCAACCTGCCGCGATAGCGCCATCTTTGTGGAAGATGTAACCTACCCCGATAACACGCGCCTCGACGCCGGAGAGAAATTCACCAAGACATGGAAGCTGCAAAATACAGGCAGTTGCACGTGGACAGATTACACCATCGCCTTCGTCTCTGGCGACAAAATGGATGCACCTGACTCCGTACCTGTGCCTGAAACGGAAGTAAGCGCCACCGTGGAGGTTTCCATCGATTTGGTTGCGCCGACAGAAGATGGCGCCTACACAGGCAACTTCGAATTACGCAACGCGGAAGGCGTAGTCATCCCCCTCGGCATAGAAGAGACCTTCTGGGTGAAGATCGTCGTTGGTGACGAGATGCCGTCTGCTTCGGAGCAGACCATCGGTAACTG
>DATHTL010000259.1:0-7706 GCA_035463255.1 Anaerolineales bacterium
GCATCCCCATAGTGCTGCGTCCACCTGCACCGCCAGCGCGCCCGCAGATAGCATCGCATCCGCGTTCGCCTGTGACCAGACTCCGCCTGCGCCGATAATAGGCAATCCAAGCCTGGCAGCAGAATAAACCGTTTCAAGTGCCCGAGGAAAAAGAGAGGGTCCATAGAGTCGCCCGGTGATGATTTCTCTATCTCTTTTCCCTTCCACTCTGATCTCTGGCGGTAACGCGCCGCGCGGCGCAGAAATGCTAATCGCCTGCGCGCCTTCCTGAATAAGCCGCGGACCGAGACTGAGTACCTGTTCAACAGGCAGGGAAAAAATCAAGGGCAATTCCCCCAGAGACATTTCGAGTGTCAGCAGCAGAATATCATCAGCGAGCAGGGGCGCGAAACCCAGCTCGACCGCCATCACATTTTCCTGCATTTCAAGCATCTGCACCATGTGCTGCGTCTCTTCCGGGCGGTCCGCCATTAAATGAACAATGACAGGTAAAGCATATTTATCCCAGCGCGAGGCATACTTCTTTATGGCTGCGTTGAAACCGGGATTTGGAAGTCCGGTGTGGAGCAGAAACCCACCCGGATATTCGATTATGGCCGGTTTGGCAGCAGGCACGCGCGGGCGCAACGAGATGGGATTTGTCACGAACGCACCGAACTTTCCCAGAGCGATTCCGGCGCGTCCATCCGGTGCGAGGCCCAGCGCCCCCGCGGCGTTCATGAGTGGTTTGCTAAAATACAGATCACGTTTCATAAGGAGTCTTTATGCAACCTTTGAATGGAATCCGTGTGCTCGACTTAAGTCGCGTGCTGGCTGGTCCCTATTGTACGATGGTTCTCGGCGATCTAGGCGCGGAGGTAATCAAAGTCGAGTCACCGGAAGGTGATGAGACCCGCGGCTGGGGTCCGCCATTCGCTGCCGGGGAGAGCGCGTATTACCTGTGTGTCAATCGCAACAAACGCAGCATCATCGTGGATCTTAAAACAGAGCAAGGACGTGAGATCGTCCATGAGCTAATCCAACGAAGCGATGTGCTCGTGGAAAATTTCCGTCCCGGCACGTTGGCGCGTTTTTCCCTGGACTATGAAACAGTTTCCGCCATCAATCTCAACCTCATCTATTGTTCCATCACAGGTTTTGGCCACACGGGACCGCTGCGCGATAAGCCCGGTTATGACTTTATGATCCAGGCCATGGGCGGGCTGATGAGCATCACCGGCGAACCGGAGGGGGAGCCAATGAAAGTCGGCGTCGCTGTTGCCGATCTGTTCGCCGGGCAAAATGCCGTCATCGCTATCCTTGCGGCTTTACAAGCCCGAATTCAAACAGGCAAAGGCCAACATCTCGATATTTCATTGTTTGATTCACAGGTCAGCATGCTTGCCAATGTAGCCAGCAATTATTTGATTTCCGAAACGCTTCCAAAGCGATACGGCAACGCACACGCGAATATTGTCCCTTATCAGGCCTTCCAGGCCAGCGACGCATGGATTGTGGTTGCGGTGGGGAATGATCGGCAGTTTGAGAAGTTGTGTGAAGTAATTGCTAATTCGGAATTAGTAAGTGATCCACGCTTCAGTTTGAATTCAGAACGAGTCAAGTATCGGGACGACTTGATTTCCATTCTCACGCCGATCTTTCTAATGAAGTCTTCCAGTGAATGGCTATCTATGCTTGAAAACGCCGGCATTCCTTGCGGACCAATCAATATGCTCGATAAGGTTTTTTCCCTGCCGCAGGTGGAGGCGCGGGACATGCTGATCCACATGGAACATGAGGAGATTGGAGACTTGAGATTGGTGGGCTCGCCACTGAAGTTTAGCGAGACGCCTGTGGAGTACAAACTTCCGCCGCCGAGGTTGGGAGAGCATACAGAGCAGATCTTGAAGGAATTATTTGGATAATTAAACCTTGCGAAGGTTGTTCTTACGTCCAATGCCTTCGCAAGGTTCTTTTTAACATCAATAGAGGAGGATGTTGCTTGCAGAAAGTTACGCTGTCACGGTCAACCCCATCGCTTGCAACATATCGTCGTTGTTGTCGAACTTGAACTCCTCCACGCCCCGTTTTTGCGCCTCGGCGATTTCGATGGCTTCGAGCTTCTTGATATCGTCTTTGGTGACAATCGCTTTATTGAGGCTTTTCAGCTTTTCGACAACAGCTTTCAAGTTGGGCTCCACCGGCTGCTTGGTTTGCAGATATTGCCAGACTGCTTTCGAGGCGTTCGTGCCGTCCTTGCGGGCATAGCCCACCAGACCCGTGCTTGCCTGGCGTGCCCAGCCCCCGACAAAAACATCCTCTGCAGGGGCTTCGTAGGAAATGCCCTCGATGGGAAAGCGTGGGGAGGCATTCTTGACAAACTCATTCCATTCGATCGGCAGTCCAAAGGTATCGTCCACTTTATCGCCGATGGCAAAGATGACCGTTTCCACGTCCAGGCGGCGTTTGTTGCCGGTGCCGCGCGCTTTTGTATCGCCGTTGGCTTCCACAAGGATGTTGTCCTCGATCTCGACCTGTGTCAATTTGCCGTTCTCATCGCCGATCATTTGCACGGGAGAGGCCAGGAACTCGAAGCGGAAACGCGTGTCGGAGACTTTAGGCAACGCTTTCGGAAGGGCTTCCAGGATCGTGGCTTTGGCCGCTTCCGGGTCCTGGTGGACCGCCTGCATGATCGTGGCCACGCGCTGGATCTCGGTGTCCAACGCCGCCAGATCGAGGTTGTCTATCACGTATTCCATTTCCTTCTTTTCGAACTTGACCTCGGCCGGGCCGCGCCGCACCACGGCAATCACCTCATCCACTTTTCGCTCGCGGGTCAGATAATGCGTGATATCGAGCATCACATTGCCCGCGCCGATCACGGCACAGCGCTTCCCGAAGCGGAAGGATTTCTGGCTGAAAGGAGGCAGGTGGTTGTAATAATAGACGACATCTTTCGCGTGATAAACGCCTTCCAGATCCTCCCCGGGCAGGCCAAGCCATTTGGTGCCCTGCGCGCCCACCGTCACGAGGATCGCCTGAACACCCAGCGCGCGCAGGTCGTCGAGGGTGAGATCGCCCTGCGCGCCGACGATGATGTTTCCATAATAGTCCAGGTTTGGTAGGTCGAGCACCTGACGGAACTGCTTTCGCAAGCCGCCCTTCATCGTATATTTATTGGGATAAATTCCATATTCTGCGAGTCCCCCGGGTTTGATATCACGATTGAGTAAAAGTACACGGGCGCCTTTATTGGCAAGTTCGCGGGCGCCAAACAAACCCGCCGGTCCCGCGCCGATCACAGCCACAAGATATTGTTGCGTAGCAGTCACATCACCTCCATGAGTGGTCCTTATCCTGATAAGAACTGGCTGATTATAGTCAAAAAGAAATTCAGAGACAAGACGGGCAACTCCTGCTTTACGTAACGCTCTTTTGCCGGTCATCCCCAAAATTCGCGTTCCTCCAAACCCCATATCTATGCTAAGATTGCAGGAGCGTTACAATTCAACCTTCATTAGACACTCTCGTGACGGCCAGTCTTTTTGAGATCAGGGAATTCCATCTTTACATCAGCATTGAGGAGGTCGCATGACCACGCCTGCTTCCAGCCCAAATGAATCCAGCAAAATGAAAAAAATTACGTCTGCCAGTGTGGATGAATCCATTCGCACGAAACTCCCTCCCAGCCACAGCTCCACCGTGGATGATGAGCGCGTTGTGGTAGAGAATGTGCCAACCCAGGTTTCGCCAGAGCCTGTCCCTGCACACACCCACGAACCAGCCCCCGGAGAGCGGCGCTGGAAATTCCTCCCTGCCTTTTGGACGATCGCCAGCATATTGTCCATGGTGGTGAACATTGTCCTGATTATTATTTTGTTGCTCGCCTGGCAGATGTTGGATCAGATCCGTGAACTTGGAGCCTATGGAACGGGTAGAGCCTCTGGCTTGCTCGGCGGGCTGTATGAGAACTTTGTCAAAATGGACGAGGCGAATATTGAGGCAGATATCGAGGTCAAAGATCAAATTCCCGTGGAATTCACTTTGAATGTGAGCGGTCCAACCAACGTTACTACAACCCAGCCGGTCACGATCCGCGGGGCGACCGTGGATGTTTCCACCGGCGGCTTGACCATCCGGGATGCGAACGCGACCATCATTCTACCTGTCGGTGTGACGTTGCCGATCAGCATCGATAATCTTGTGGTGCCTGTGGACCAGGATGTGCCTGTTGAGTTAGACGTGCCTGTAAATATTCCGCTGCGCGAAACGGATCTGCATGACCCATTCGTAGGTCTGCAAGAAGTTGTGAGGCCTTGGTACTGCTTCATCCAGCCCAATGCCATGATCGGTGACAGACGGGTTTGTTCTCCATCGGCAGGTCCAGCCACGCTGGATCCAACCTTGCAGGATCCAAGCCTCAGAACTCCCGCACCGGCTGAGACTGTGATTCCATGACGAACAATCTCACACAGAAGACACTCTCCAACGGACTAAAAGTCCTCTTAAAAGAAATACACACAGCCCCGATCATTTCCTCGTGGTTGTGGTATCGCGTAGGCTCGCGCGATGAAGTGCAGGGTCGAACCGGCATTTCGCACTGGGTCGAGCATATGCAGTTTAAAGGCACCGAGCAATTCCCGGCGAACATGCTCGATAAAGCCATTTCGCGCGAAGGCGGCAGTTGGAATGCGTTCACTTATCTGGACTGGACGGCCTACTTTGAGACCATGCCCGCCGCCAAAATTGATCTTGCTCTGCAACTTGAAGCCGATCGTATGTTGAACAGCCGCTTCGACTCGGATGAGGTTGCCTCCGAGCGCACGGTCATCATTTCTGAGCGCGAGGGTCATGAGAACGAGCCGCTCTTCCTGCTGGGCGAAGCCGTCCAACAAACGGCGTTCCGCGTCCATTCCTATCATCATGAAGTCATCGGCGATATGGCAGACCTACGCACGATGACGCGCGACGATCTCTACGATCACTATCGCAGGTTTTACCTCCCCAACAACGCGGTCATGGCGATGGCGGGTGACTTTGACACCAAGTCCATGTTGAAACGAATACGGGATTTGTATGAACCCATCCCGGGTAGATCTCATCCCGCGCGGCTGGTGCGCCCCGAACCGTCTCAGAGTGGAGAGGTCCGCCTTTCGGTGGAAGGACCAGGCGCAACCTCCTATGTCCAGGTCTGCTACCGTTTTCCATCTGCCTCGCACCCCGATTTCTTCCCGTTAAGCGTGCTCGACAGTCTGCTCGCCGGCCCGAGCAACCTCAACATGTTCAGCGGTGGGATATCGAACAAGACCTCGCGTCTCTATCGCGCGCTAGTAGACAAGGAGTATGCTGTCAGCGTGCACGGTGGCGCGCAGGCAACCATCGACCCGTTCATGTACACGATCACCATGACGGTCCATCCCCGGCGCAAACCCGAGGAAGCTCTCGCGGTGCTTGATCGAGAGATCCAACGCGTAAAAGAGGAAAAAGTAACAAAAGAAGAGATCACGCGCGCGATCAAACAAGCCCGTGCACTATTCGCCTATGGCAGTGATAACATCACCAACCAGGCTTTCTGGCTGGGCTATGCGGAGATGTTTGCTGACTATAACTGGTTCGAGACGTACCTCGATAAACTGGCGACCGTAACGGTCAGGGATGTTCAACGCGTGGCGAACGAATATTTCAAGCCGCAGAGCCGCGTGGTTGGCACATATGTTCCGTTGGATGGCAAAGCATAATGGTAAACAAAGCGAACTCATTGCCAGGCCCCGGGGATATCTATCGCGAAGTGCTTCCCAATGGGATTACCGTTCTTTCGCGTTCGAATTTCAACAGCCCATCTGTGGTTGTTGCCGGGTACTATGAGGCAGGCGCGATATTTGACCCCGATGACAAACTGGGGCTCGCAGAATACACGGCTGCTGCTCTGATGCGCAGCACCATGAACCGCACTTTTGATGAAATTTACAATGCATTGGAGTCAGTAGGTGCAAGTCTGGGGTTCAATACAGGTATCCACAGATCAGGGTTTCACGGGCGGGCACTGGCGGAAGAGCTGCCGCTGCTGCTGGAGCTTTTATCCGAAGCCCTGACGATGCCCATCTTCTCCAAAGGTGAGATGGAAAAACTGCGCGCGCAGCTGCTCACGGGGCTCGCCATCCGAGCGGAAGACACATCCGACATGGCTTCGATGGTCTTCGATCAGATCCTGTTCAAAGGTCATCCCTACAGCCGTCCCGAAGACGGATATCCGGAAACGATCCAAAACATCAAGCGAGCTGATCTGCTGAAATTCCACCGCGAGCATTACGGCCCGCGCGGCATGGTACTCGCCATCGTCGGAGCGGTCGAACCGGAGTCCACGGCAAAACAGGTCAAGCGCGCCCTGGGAGGCTGGCAGGTCAAAAGCCAACAAGTAACGCCAGAGCTACCTCCTCTTCAGAGCCTGAAGAAGACAGTCAGTAAGCATCACCGGATTAAGGGGAAATCACAATCGGACCTGATCATCGGCACAAATGGGCCCATGCGCCGCGATTCTGAATTTATGTCCGCTTCCATCGGGAACAATATCCTCGGTCAGTTCGGCATGATGGGACGCATCGGCGATGTGGTGCGCGAAAAGTCCGGGCTCGCCTATTACGCTTATTCAAGCCTCAGTGCCGGTCTCGGGCCCGGATCATGGGAGGTGAGCGCCGGGGTGAATCCACAAAACGTACAGAAGGCTTCTGAGCTTATCAAGGATGAACTGAAAAGGTTTGTGCAGGAAGGCGTTACTGTGGATGAGCTTGCTGACACGAAAACAAATTTTATTGGTCGGCTGCCGCTCTCCCTTGAGTCGAATGGGGGAGTGGCAAATGCCCTGCTGAACATCGAGCGCCACAACCTGGGGCTGGATTACTATCTTCGTTACGAAGATCTGGTTAATGAAGTCACTGGCGAAGATGTGTTGAAAACAGCCAGAAAGTTCATTGACCCTGACAGATTGGTGATCGCGGTCGCCGGACCATAAGCAGACATCCTCAAGAATATGAAGCTTGCAACTGGTGTTGATCTCATTGAAATTGCCCGCATCGAGGAAGTCGTCGCACGGCATGGCAAACATTATCTGGAGCGGGTCTTCACTTCCGCCGAGTTGGACTATTGCGCTAAGCGAACGGAGTCTCTTGCTGGCCGGTTCGCGGCAAAGGAAGCCGTCGCGAAAGCACTTGGCTCCGGGATCGGCGATGTCGCTTGGACCGAGATCGAAATCCTTGGAGATGAGCTGCGTGCCCCTGTGTTGAAATTGTATGGTGCGGCGGAAAAAAAGGCGCAGGAGCTGGGGCTGACGACCTGGTCGGTGAGCATCAGTCACAGTCAGAGCCATTCGGTCGCGTTCGTAGTGGCAACTGGTTAAAAGAAGACCTCCCGCAGGCCAGTTCTGCGGGAGGTTGCAAGGGACAGGACTCGACTAGTTTTTGTCCTCTATGCCAATCCAAATGTGGCCCGGTAAAACAGGCCGGTAAGGGCGGACGGTCAATTTATTGACTTCAAGCTGACGCTGGTTTGTCTCCAACATGCTGGGATGAACCAGACATAAATCGGGGTTACGACCGTACTTTTTGTGGTAGTACTCCACAGCTTTCTGAATTTTGACAGTGAGTGCCGTTTGTGAGTTATCGAACCAAAGCATTCCAGTGTGCATATTCAACTCCTTATCTAATAATCTATGCTTGGTATCCAAAATCGAA
>DATHTL010000260.1:0-6522 GCA_035463255.1 Anaerolineales bacterium
CAGCCAGTCCACGACCGCGCCAGCAGCGTTGCTCAGGCTCACCACGATGGGTCCAATGACCACGTTTCCGAACAAGGCGAGCAGGAGCGCCAAAATAGCAGCCGAGAAGTTATTGATCAACATCTCAAAGCCGACCGGGATCTTCTCTTCGAATTTGTCATCGAAGAGTTTCATCAGCCAACCACCCAGGGGACCCATGATCATGGCGCCCAGCAGCATGGGAATTTCTGCTCCGACAACGACACCCATGGTAGCCACAGCGCCGACCACGCCACCGCGATGACCGTGGACCAGTTTGCCGCCCGTATAACCGATCAGCACGGGGAGTAGGTACTTGATGATCGGGCCAACCAGCGCGGCAAATTTCTCGTTGGGAAGCCATCCGACCGGGATAAACAAAGTTGTGATCAAGCCCCAGGCGAGGATCGCGCCGATGTTGGGGATGACCATGCCGGCCATAAAGCCTCCAAATTGTTGCAACTTTTCTCTCATTTTCTTTTCTCCTTTATATTTTGTTCTTACCTGAGGTTCAGGCTTGTGAAACATTTGGGGGCTTTCGTCAAGCCTCCCTATTCCAGGCAGCGGTCGGAGCGCCACCGGGGTACCTAAGGAGTGACCGATCAGCTCAAAAACTGAGTGATGGTTTCGATGTCTTCCGGCATGAGCAAGGGATGGACTTGAATCACCTTGGGATCGTTTGCATATTGCCGGGGCAGTGGCACAGTCGTCAGAATTAAATCGGCCGAAGAGACAAGTGCAGGTGTCAGATCACGGAGAGAAACGACTTCCAGGTTGCTCAGATTGGGGAAACGGGCATGCAGGCGGGCGACCAGGAGTTGAGCAGTGGCCATCCCACTCGGACAAATCACGATGACGCGATCGAAACGATAGGAGCGGTTGCGGATGAATGCAGCCCGCAACAAAACGACGAGGTTGTTGATCTCACTCTGGGGAAGTTCCACACCGGTAAATTCATGTACCAACCTAGAGACTTCCACGGCTACTTTGTGCTCCTTCTGATATGTTTCGGGCAGGCTCACATTATTCAAAGCCACAGGAAACCACAGGTTGTAGCGCTGGCGAAAACAGGCCGGGACGATATTGTTCAGCAAGCCATTCTGCAATGTATGGTCAAGTCTGAGTTTCGAGATGCCGAACGCCTGGCTAATGTGTTCCATCAGGCGCTCACTCAAGGCAGAAAAATCACTCTCGCGCTCCAACTCGCCGGGGAAGGCATCGTTGCGCGGGGCTGCCATCATTTCCATGGCGACCCCGGCGATATCGGCAGGATTCCACGTGGAGCTTGATTCACGCCCGAGCCGGATGGCCACATACGAGGCGACGGACCACATCCTGGCTGCCTGCAGGGATTGCAGCAGATCGTTCTCCACCTCCAGATGATTGCCATTCTGGATGCGGTTGGACAGGATCGAAAATACCAACGCCAGATGCAGCACCGCATCGTCCGTAAAGCGACCGCCCAGCTGCTCCTCGGCTTTGGCCACCAGTCCAATCGTCCGGCGTATTTGTAGTCCTGCCAGATAATTATTCACTGTTCCCACCAGAGGCAGGAGGCGGGCATCTCCCTGCAAATTGAATTTCAGCCCCTCGGAATGCGTGATCATAATGACCGGATCCTCGCTGAAGGACGTTTCGCCCCATAGCAGCTCAGCCAGAGCCTGCTGCCAGTCATGTTCCACGCCGCTGATCTGAATGCCAAAGTGAGGCTTGCGGATGAGCAGGATGTTCTTCCCCTGCAGCCAGTTCTCGATTTCGTCCAGATCCTTCAAAATCGTCATCCGTGAGACATCTGAGATTTGTTCGAGCTGGGCCAGAATGACCGGCTCTGCCCGGGTTAATAAAAACAACGCCAGTAATTGCTGGCGTTGACTCACAGATAGAACGATCTGGACGTTGGAATGAACATTGATCTTTTGAAACAGTGCCTGTGTTTGTGCGTCCGTCAATTTGACCGCGAAGCCGACACCGGGCAGAACATCTAGATCCTGGCCCTGCTGCTGTAACCAGACCTTTACCCCCTTCATGCTGTAGTTCACCTGTCTCGGTGTAATGTGCAGCATTTTTGCCAGCTCTACAGAACCTATGGGCCGTTTGACATCAAGAATGATCTTGAGTATCTCTCGCTGGCGGGTGGTAAAGGGTATCATTGGAGATCTATGGTTTCAAATACAAATGTAGATCAAATGCTTGATTACATTCTAGGTCAAAACATGACCAAGAGTCACTGATTTAGAGCATCTTTTGCCGGGCAAGAGATGACAAAATTATACTATTTGTTATTTGAACAGAAGATGAATTTACTTAAAGGGACTGCCTAATTACGAGGGCATACTTCAAACTGTCACCTGAGCCCTTCGACAGGCTCAGGGTAAACTCTGCGAAGGGTCTCCCGAGAAGTTGAGCCTGTTGGCTCAACTTCTCGGGGATTCTCACCTGTACTCCCTTCGGTCGTTCACACCGTGACATTATGCTTTCGATTTTAGACACTCGCTACTTAAAGACATGGATTGGACTGATCATTTCCCACCATTACCAAGATATGTTTACAGGCAAGCGACCTCCCTGTCGCATCGTTCTTGTTTCGAACCTGCCTACTTCCAAAACTCACTTAGCCTAACAGGTGCCTTTGAAGATCTATCCCGGAAGAAAAAATGGAATAATTCATGCAGCCACACTTTTCGACCAATATTCGTATACCAGTGCATAGCATCTCGAAGCCTGGCGTCTTCATGAAAGAATAATCTTTTCAATGCCCGGGGCCGTATCTGCATAATGAATTCAATGAGCTTGACACACAATATCACCTGCCAGGGCTCTACATGTTCCATCGCAATCACTTGATGCTTGTAGTCCCATTTGCTCTGGTCGGGTTGAAGGATTTGTTTGTCTTTAATTTCTTCATAGTACGGCGTCCATTTATGCGGGGTCACATACAATAATTGGATCTGGTCGGGATCGTAGAGGAGAAGTTGCTGAAGACTGTTGTAAAAACTCCTGATAGTTTCCTCGCCAAAACCGACCACGTAGGTTGCCATAGATAAAATATTATGCTTCCTTAACAACTCAATGGCTTGCCGGTCTTTGGTCATCGATCCGCCCTTTTTGATTTTCTTCAAGACTGTTTCATTGTAGTTCTCAATCCCCAGTAAAAACCTTTCGAACCCTGCTTTCTTATATAAATGCAGGTGCTCTGCATCCCGAACAATCGTATCTGCTCGAATCGACCCCACCAGGATCAGGTTCAGGTTTTTCAAAATGAGGGCTTCCAGAAACTTCTTCCATTCTTTTTGATTGGCTGCCGGATTTTCATCTGCAAAGTTTATGACTTCCACCCCATACTTCTTATGCAGCATTTCAATCTCTTCGGCAAGCAGCTGGGGATCTCTGTGTCGCCATGTATTCCAAAAAAGACTCTGCCCACAATAGCTGCAAGAATGAGGGCAGCCTCTTGAGAATTGAAGGACAACTGCTTTTCTTTTTCCCCAGTAGGTGTAGTGGTAATCTCCCATCAATTCCCAGCCGACACGATAGGCATTCAAGTCTTTTACAGGAGGCGCCGGTGATGTTTTTATGATCGTTCCATCCCGCCGAAAGGCAATCCCTTTTACAAGCTCCAGGGGAGATCCACTCTCCATGGCATCTACAAGGTGAACAATTGTTTCTTCGCCTTCTCCACATACAATGCAGTCGATCTGGGGTTCGGTTTCAAGGATTTCCCGCCAATGGTAGGTTGGAAAAACTCCACCAATGACAATTTTTATCGATTGGTTTTGTTGTCGAAGTAGTCTGGTGACTGCTGAAATGATAGGCTGCCCGGATGTTGAGCCAGAATGGCCCAGCAAAACCAACGCAGGATGATATCTTAACGTTTCCGTAACAATATCTTCAAACGCCATGGGACCAAACTCAGCATCAAGCAATCTGACTTCGTGCCCTCTATCGATTAAGGGTCCTCCAATGGATAGCAATCCCAGGGGAGGCAAATGCTCGCCGGGCAACCTGCTTCCGATGGATGGATGGGGTGGGTTGATCAACAGGATTCGCATTTCGGTCCTTTCCCGGTGTTTTGAATGATCGGTCACTCTCTAAGATCCGACTCCTTGCGTGAGAGGAGCCAATGGCAACCTA
This sequence comes from Anaerolineales bacterium, assembly GCA_035463255.1. Taxonomy (GTDB): domain Bacteria; phylum Chloroflexota; class Anaerolineae; order Anaerolineales; family Villigracilaceae; genus Defluviilinea. Next base: position 4,150 of record DATHTL010000260.1, read on the forward strand.
TTATAGATTTCGAGAAAATATTCTCGTGTCATCATGATGATCGATGAAAGTCACAAATTGCTCTCATGAGCCAATCAGAAGCTCTCACGCCTCCACAATGAGGCTGCATGTATAATCGTTCTCACAAGGATTTCTCATGGCCCGCCCCAAGCAAAAGATCGATTTCCGCCTGCTTGCAAAAGTCAGCAAACTCTATTACGAAGATCATCTCAACCAGGATGACATCGTCTCACGCCTGCACATCTCGCGCTCCACGATCTCCCGTCTGCTGGCCCAGGCCCGGCAGGAAGGGATCGTCCGGATCGTAGTGGTCCCACCCACGGGCACCTATGCCTCCCTCGAAGCTCGGGTGGAAGAGGCGTATGGGATCGACGAAGTCGTCGTAACCGATGTGCCCTCCCCCGACTCCCCACAGATGATCGCGCGCGGGCTGGGCGCGGCGGCCGCCAATTACCTGCTGCGCGTGATCAATGAGACCGATGTGGTGGGCGTCTCGTGGGGGTATACCATTCGCGGCATGGTGGCTGCGCTCGAGCCGAAGAATTATCCCGATGTGCGCATTGTCCAGATGACGGGCGGCATCGGCAAACCCGAATCGGAATCTCATGCCACGGATCTGTGCCACCAGATGGCACGGACACTTTCGTGCAAGCTGGCTCTTCTGCCTGCTCCGGGTGTTGTCCAGAACAGACAGACTCGCGAGGTCTATTTGATGGATGAGCACGTGCGGACGGCCATCAACTTATTGCCCAGCATCACACTGGCGTTTGTGGGCATCGGCTCGCTCAACTCATACTCAATTTCCATGCGTGATGAGACCATCCTGACAAGGGGAGACCTGAACGAAGTGATCGAAAACGGTGCTGTAGGGGATATTGCCCTGCGCTTCATCGACGCCGACGGCCAGCCCGTCCAGACGGAGTTGAGCGAGCGCATCATCGGCATCGACATTGACCATCTGCGCCAGATCCCCCGGGTGGTCGGCGTCGCAGGCGGGCGCAATAAGATCGAGCCGATCCGCGCCGCCTTGCGAGGAAAGCTCCTCAATGTATTGATCACTGACCAGTCGACCGCGGAAGCCCTGGTGCAGGCATAGACCGGGCAGCATCATCTATCACGAGGACCCAGTCCGGCCCGGCAATGGGGGAAGTGAAAGTCACTCTTTCGTTTGGATACTCCCCGGCTGCATGTGCCCTGCCATTACGCGGATCGAACCACCAGGTTTTGACACTCCCCGAAAAACAACTCAGATCGATTTGAATACTTTGTTCCGCCTGCGGGAAATACACCATTGCATACTCCCCGTGAGAGCAACGTGTCGCACAGGGATACGCAGCCCGAAGAGGATCGAAGTGCTGGTTGTTATCCGGCGGGGGAATCTCCGGCAGATCGGGCAGCATCTCGGGCGCAGGCACACGGCTCAGGTACGTGCGTGAGAGCATCAGGTTTTTAAGATGGGCCATCTGCGCCGCGCCCGGGCGCAGGATCGCTTCCCGCCACCCGGGCATGGGGAAATTCACAGGCTCGCGTTCCATCGTCCAGAACTGCCAGACGGAATGATGCCCGTAGGTATGACCGCAGGCTCCCGCAAAGACCGCCCGATAGGCCTGCTTGCGCACATCGTAATCCGTGTAGCGCCCGAACTCCGGCTGCCACTTGCGCAGGAACGGGTCAACCGGATGATCTTCATAGTTTGGCTCGCCATCGAGCACAGGCTTAAGTAGTGCACGTGTATAGTCCGCGCGGATCATCTCCCAGCTGGGTGCATCCAATAAAACGTGCCCCGATTGCAGCATGTTCATGTCCAGCCAATCGGCATCCTGTAACCATGCAGATGAGCTCGCGCCGCCGCGCGGATGATACGTAAAGAACGGACGCCGTTCGAGGCCTTTGATAATCCCCTCCGCCATCGCCGTCCATAGATCTTCATAGCCATCTGCCGGACGGTCGCCGCCCAGTATCCAGAGGATGTTGCTATCGTGACGATATCGCTGCCCAAGGAACTTGCCATACCCCCGCGCACTCTCAAGGTTGAAAATGACCGGCCCCACGCCCCACAGCCCACCATGGACTTTATCGCCCCATGTAGGGAGCAGACCCATATAGAGCCCTTTTTCCGCCGCAAGGCGGACGATCTCATCTATGTAACGAAAGTAGTATTCGTTTGGACGCAGTGGATCGTCGCCCAGCAGAGGCAGGTGCCCGTTGGCATTGGGCGTGTGCAGGCCATCCAACTCTGCGAGGACCACAGCCTGGATCACGTTGAATGCCTGCCGGCGGCGCGTCTCAAGATAATGCTCCACTTCTTCACGGTTCAGGCGGTGGAACAATTCCCAGGCGGTATCCGCCAGCCAGAAAAATGGCTGGCCGCTT
>DATHTL010000261.1:0-2630 GCA_035463255.1 Anaerolineales bacterium
AAAAAAGTCATGCTGTTGGTGTATGACAGGCCAATGACCATGATCTTGCCATCCAGGTCGCGCAGTTTACCAAACACAGAATTGCGCTCGTAGCTACTTTTATAACGCAGACTTCCGAGCATCTCAGCATGCTTACCAAGCACTGCAAATGAGTAAAACGGATGGAAGACCCGTTTTGCACGCGGGTCTACGCGGACCAACTCTGTGAGGATACCCATTTTTGAAGGTGTTGAGCGAACATCCCATGGCTGACCCTTGTTGAAGTCAAAGTTGAAGGTCGGCATGATGAGCGTCCCCTCCCGGCCAAGAGCCGACTCTAACGCATTAATGACGATCTGCGGGCCGCCATCCACCGCGCCCAGAGACTTATATGAGCTGTGGACGAGTAGCGTATCGCCCTCTTCCACGCCCAATTTACGAAAGTCTTCGAGTAGTTTTTCAAATGTTAGCATGTTGTTCTCCGTATGTCATTGCGAGACCATCGAGCGAAGAATCTCCTCTCTTTTGGAGATTGCTTCGTCGCTCACTACCGTTCGCTCCTCGCAATGACATTGTAGGCTTCAAGTAGTTTACCAAAATTCTTCTTCCAATCTGCTTTTTGTTCTGCAGTGTTCCGTGCGGCTGCCCTGATTTTGTCAAAAGATTGACGATTTTTTATAGCGTATGAGATTTTTTCTGCAAGATCTTCAGCATTTCCATCGCGGAATAGCCAGCCATTGACGCCGTCTTCGATCCACTCCCTATTGCCTGGGATATCGGAAACCAGACAGGGGAGACCGCTGGCAAGCGCCTCCATCAGGGAAACAGAGGAGCCGTCTACGTGGGAGGGGGAGATATACAGATCTGCCATGTGATACCAGCGCGGCAGATCTGCCTGGCTGACATGCCCGCCAAAATGGACGCGGTCCAGCACGCCGCCGTTCATCAGGATCTGCCGGATCTTTGTGCCCTGCGAGCCTCCACCCAGCAAAATCAGATCGACGTTCGGATTCTCTTTGCCTATTTTGACAAAGGCCTTAGCCAGAACGTCTACGCCATAGATGGACTCCCAGGTGCGGTTGCAGAAAAGAGTGAAAGGTTCAGTGTGGGAAGGTCTAAATGTTTTTGGCGTGAAATGCTCAATATCGGTTCCCCATGGAAAGATAGCCGTCTTCTCAGGTTCCATTCCAAAATGAACGGCCTTATTACGAGAAACATTGGCATCGCTTACAAAGAATGCGCTGCGCTTCAGCGTGTAACGTGTCACCCATTGCATCCAGGTGCTCTTGTCTGCATCCATCACAAGGTCATAGCCCCAGGACATCGCCAGAACGGGACGAAATCCACTCAGAACAGCGATGAAGGCACAATTCTGAATTGGACCGGCATGGATCAGATCGGGCTTGATTTTTTGGGTCAAATGTTTCAGGTTTAAGGTTAAACGTGGCACGTCGCGCCAGCGAAATTCACGTTGTCCGCCCACCCACAGGATTTGCTCAATATTTTCCGGAACAGGACGATCTTCTGTTTGACGCTTATTTGATTCAAGCCTTAAATAGTAGATTTCGTGTTCCGTCTTTGATAACGAAGACAAAAAGCGATAATCGTGAGGGGTGTAATTTTTGCTGAAATAAATAATTCTCATGATAGCTGCCACAGAGACTCAGAGTCGCGGAGTTTTTCTTTTCTCTGAGTCTCCGTGACTCCGTGGCTGACTTCTACTCTCCTAGATTCGTCCATCTCAATTCCTGACCGTACTTGAAATCATGCAGCGCTTTCGTGCCGATGACATTTTCAACTTGGTCAGGTTTGATCGCGCCGGGGGTGGCGGGGCGCAGCACGTCGATCATGTCGCGGGTGAAGACTTCGCCAGCTTTAATGTCACGCGCCGCGCGCAGGCAGCGTCTTTGCACGACCGCGGTTTCTACTTCATTTCCCGCGATAAACTTATCAGGAGAGCCAAGAGCGCGCTCGAGCAAGCGCGTTTCTTCCACCATTCTTGCCCATTTGTCGGGGTCCATGGCGAACTTGTGGTCGGGACCTTCGCGGTCGTTGCTGTCGGTGAAGTGACGCTCTATCACGCGCGCACCCAATGTCACTGCCGCGATAACGGGGGCAACGGCGTGTGTATGGTCGGAAAGACCGAGCATGACATCCGGGAACATGGTTGCATACGTCTTCAACACGTTGATATGCAAGTGGTCATAGTTGTTCGGGCTGGCTGTGTAATTCGTGTTGCACTGCATCAAAACAAGCTGCTTGTTGATCTTCAAGATCGCGTGGACGGCCCTCTGCACTTCGCCAATCGTGGAGGCACCTGTCGCAACGAAGAACGGCTTGCCTTTGCTGGCCATGCGCTCCAGGGCTTCGATCCAGTCAATTTCGCCAGAACCTGCTTTGTAGACGGGCACATACTGATCGAGGAAATCGATGGCGTTGAAATCGTACGGCGAAGAGAAGTAGTCAATGCCAACTTCCTGACATTCCTCCATCAAGGTCAACGTCCACTCGAAGGGAATGGATGCGGAGCGATAGACATCCACTACGGATTTCTTCCACGTTGCCTGATGGCTGACCTGCGCATTCATGTTCGAGAAACCATAATCCGAGACAATCTTCGGCGCGTCAAAGTTCTGGAATTTGGCGGCATC